>JBGCDW010000081.1:0-26001 GCA_045105775.1 Aureispira sp. | reverse complement strand
TACCGTGTTTATTGGTTGGTTAGAAAAATCCATGGCTGGAATCCTCCTATGCTTGTGGTGGGGGCAAGGTGGGGGGAGGTGCTAAAAAAGAAAGGCAGGGGCTTTCTTTTTTATAGGCCACATAGCTAATAAGTAAAGATAAATAAGAATTAGTTTTTAGTGTATGTTTTTGTATTAAAAATTTTGCTTTTCATACCTCACCCATTGCCAACAAAATTACAATCATAACATTTACAACCAGTTACACACCTCTATTAATAAAAAACAGGGCATAGTTGCCATAACAACTATACCCTATCATCATGCACTTGATATACACTCATCAAACAATCTCTAAGCTCTTAAAATCTTGAAACCAAGCACGCTGTGCGCCTCCCTGCAACCAATCGCGCAAGATGGTGGCATATATTTGACGAAAATCTATTTCAAAACTCAAGTCGCCTTTATCCAATTGTTGCAAATTGGGGCCATTGTTGTAAAAGCCTTGTTTTTTGAGTTTGCCCCCCATGAGGTACACATTATTGGCCGCACCGTGGTCTGTTCCTCTACTACCGTTTTCGGCTACTCTCCTGCCAAATTCCGAAAAAGTAAGAATGAGGGTGTTGTCCCACAAGCCTTGTGCTTTTAAATCTTTGACAAAGGCCATAACTGCACTGCTGTAGTTTTTGAAAAGGCGTTCTTGTTGGGGTGCTTGATTTACATGGGTATCAAAACCTCCCATATCGGCGTAGTAAATCTGCGTATCACTTCCTCCAACCATCAAACTGGCAATTTGCTGCAAAGAGTTTCCTAAACCACCTTTGGGATAATCGCCTACTGTTCCTTTTTTATTGCTCTTTTCTTGTAGATAATCAGCAGATTGGAGTGTTTCTCCTAATGTTTTGTACAAGTAAGATACTGTTTCTTCTTCGTGCTCGTGCTGGTGCTTGGCAATGGCGCGTAACAAGGGGCTTTTGGTATTCGTACGCAATTGACGCAAGTTATTCGTGGCAAAACCGCGCGCTTGTTTTCCTTTGAGAGCGAGGCTTAGGGTGTCGCTCATCTCCAATGCATGATGTGGGCTGCTTTGTTGCTGATCTAAGTAACGCCCCAGCCAACCAGTAGATAAAAACTCTTCTGCTTTACTTCCCGTTTGCCAAATATCCATAGAGCGAAAATGCGAACGGTCTGGATTGGGATAACCTACGTTATTAATAACCGCCAAATCGCCTTGATCATACATATTGCGCAACACTTCGAGTGCAGGATGAAAACCCAAAGTATCGTTGGCACGTAACACCTCACTGGCAGGAATGCCTATGGTGGGTCTGTTTTTATAATATAAATCATTGGTGTAAGGAACAACAGCATTTAGTCCGTCATTGCCGCCCGACCATTGAATGACAACTAATTTTCGGTTGCCAGCAGTTATTTTTTTAGGAGAAGAAAAAGCCTGTAAGAATTGAGGAATCCAAAGGGTTCCTGCGGTGGTTAAGGTACTATTTTGGACAAATTTTCTGCGCGATAATTTTTTCATAATTGTTGAATTTGATACGACTGCATGGATTTTTTTTAACACAATTGATACTCTGGTAAACTCATTAATACCATTACTCTAGTTCTGAGACGGTCTTCTTTGCGGCTTTTGATCCATCGCTCCCATTCTTCGGGCAGTCCATTGATTGGAATCGCTAATAAATACTTTGTAATTTCTTCGACCTGTTCTGGTTCTTTCATTCCACTAAATGCCCGTTCTAAAGCAGCGATATCGTTGCTAATATTGAGCCCATTCATACGGCCTCCTTGTTTGCGCTCTGGCTGATCGGGCAGACGAAGATTGAGTTCTTTTTGTTTGAGTAAGAATGCGGCCAAATTGAGTCGTAATAATAACGTAGCATTATCAATCCATGTGTTCCCACTAGCCCACCCCGCTACATTCGGGGGCTGCAACAACACTTGTCCCAATGCTCTTTGTGGCAAAATAATGGCCTTAGGGTCATCGAATTTAACATGCAACGTTTTGGATAAACCTACCAGTAAATCGATGGGCGATTTAATTCTGTTCCCTACGTTTTCTGGTGCATAAAACCACGTACTATCCAGCATGTGGCGCATGGCAATTTGGATGTTATAATTATTCTCATAGAGTTTGTTCGCCAACTCCTCTATTGCTTTTTCATTGGGAATTTCATTTACAAAATAGCAATATAATTTGCCTGCTAAGAATTGAGCACATTGCCGTTGCTCCAAAATAAAATCAATAATGTCTTCTCCATCCCAGTTGCCTGTTCGCCCCATAAAGGTTTTACTCCCATCGTCATGTTGCCGTGCTTTAAAATCAAATTCACCTGTAAAACGATTGGTGAACCAACCTGTAAACGCTTTTGCTGACGCTTTGATATCTTGCTCAGTGTAATTGCCTTGACCCAAAGTAAATAATTCCATTAGCTCACGTGCATAATTTTCATTGGGCTTATCCTTGCGATTTTGCTGATTGTTGAGATACAAAATCATAGCGGCATCTTTTGAAATAGCCACAAGTAAATCCCTAAAATTGCCCAGTGCGTATTTTCGTAATACTTGCAATTGATTGTAGGCAAAATCCACTCTCTTGGGGGCACAGGCAAAGTGTCCGTGCCAAAACAATGTCATTTTCTCTATCAAAGCCTGATCTTGCTCGGCTATCATTTGGCGCGCCCAATTGAGATTGAGTTTGGGGAGCAATTGCCTCAAATCCTTGGTAGCTTGTCTGCGCTCCTTCTTGCCCATACTCTTGAACTGATTGGGACTAGGAATATTATAATTGGGGCATACCACCTTTTTTGGGGGCTTCTTTGCTCCTTCAAATAAATTATTAATTACCTTACTAAGTGGCTGACGACGTAGGCGTTGGTAATCGTCTGGAGACAGACCAAATCCTACTCGGTTGTATACATGTTTTATTTTTTCTTCGTTGGTCATCTTTCTAGGCTTATTAAATTTTCAAAAGGCAAAGAATAATCTACTTCTTATCTTTGGTTGATCATGAGAACTTTGGAAAAGTTGATTATTAGATGTTTTTCAGAGCAAAAAGTTTAATGCACGGCATTTTTTTCTTACTATTAGTACAATTGTTTAGAAATAGAGTTACTTACATTTTACGGTTACTTCGTAGTTGTGATTGTTTCACTGTTGTGTTGAAATGGCCCTATTTCATATACTATCGCTAATAGCGCTGATCGCTTTAAAAGTGTGAATATTCAAGCTGTGAAATACATATCGCTCTTGATAAATGTAATTATACTTATTTTACATTGCAATAAATCTTTGAGCAATATTAAAAAGGCTTAATATTCTGTTCTAATTTTCATTTCTACCAACTATTCTAACATTACTATGCCAAACACACCATTTGACCCTAGTAGTTATGCTCTTAAAAATGGAAATTTTATTGGTTTACCTTGCAAAGAGCCAACTGCACAGGTAATTTTACTCCCTGTTCCTTGGGAAGCAACGGTTTCTAGTTCGGCAGGCACTGCTAAAGGGCCAGAAACAATTCGAGAAGCATCTTACCAATTGGACTTACTAGATTGGGATATTGCCAAAGCATGGGAAACGCAAATTTATATGCCCCCTACTTCTAGTCAGATTAGTACATGGAGCAAAGAAGCTAGAGCATTGGCATTCAAGCACATTACTGCTTTGGAAGAAGGAAAGAACCCCGATCCTAGTTGGGCTACTATTATTAATTATTATTCTCAACAACTCAATGATTGGGTATATTTTAAGACTAAATCCTATTTAAAACAACAACAAATTGTAGGGCTAATTGGAGGGGAGCACAGCATACCCTTTGGTTACTTAAAGGCATTGTCTGAACAATACGAGGAATTTGGCATCTTACAAATAGATGCTCATGCAGATTTGAGAGTAGCCTATGAGGGGCTAGAATATTCTCACGCTTCTATTTTTTACAAAGCACTAGAAGATATTCCTGCTATTAGCCAATTGACACAGGTTGGTGTGCGCGACATGGCTCCTGCTGAATGGAATTATGCTCAAACACACCAAAAGCGCATTCAACAATTTTCCATGGCCTATATTCGTCGCCAACAGTTTACTATGGCTCATTCGTTTAAGGAGATTTGTGCAAAGATTATTGCCACCTTGCCCCATTATGTATACATTAGCTTTGATATTGATGGTTTAGATCCTTCGCTCTGCCCCTCTACGGGAACACCTGTACCTGGCGGATTCAATTTTTGGGAAGCACAGTATATTTTGTTCCAAATTCATGCGAGTGGTCGTCAAATTATTGGTTTTGATCTTTCGGAAGTAGGCAGTGGCTCTGAATGGGATGGTAATGTGGGCGCGCGTATCGCCTACAAATTGGCTGTTCTTGCACAAGCTTCTCAGTCAAATAAATTGATTTAAGACCCTCATTTTTAGTATCAAACAAACACTATCTTATGTTTACTGTACACGGACATCGTGGATGTCGAGCCTATTTGCCCGAAAATACGATACCTGCCTTTATAAAAGCAGCTGCACTAGGCTGTCATGCCTTGGAAATGGATGTAGTTATTACCAAAGACCAACAAGTATTGGTTTCGCATGAGCCTTGGCTCAATGCCGAAATTTGCCTAAGTCCAACAGGGCAAACGATGACACCTGAAGAGGGCAAACGTTATAATTTGTATCAAATGGATTATACACAGATTAAGCAACTAGATTGTGGTAGTTTGGGGCATCCACGTTTTCCAGAGCAACAAGGAACCCGTTGCTATAAGCCATCGCTCAAAGATACCATTATAGCTCTAGATAATTTTTGTGCAATGCAGGGGTTGCTTCCTATTCATTTTACGATTGAAGTCAAACGAGAGCCAGAAGATGATGGCATTTGGCATCCTGATGCAGAGCAATTTATTCGGCTCATTCTCGCAGTTTTGGAAGAACAACACGTTATGGAACGAACGATGTTGCAATCCTTTGATCTGGAATGTTTGCAATGGGCCAAGCGTTTGGCTCCTGATTTGCGTTTATCGTACTTGACCGATAACAATCGGCCTTTGTCTGAGAATTTGGCCTTACTCGATTTTTCCCCAGGCACTTATGGCCCCAACTTTAAGTACATTACAGCAGCGATGATGCAAGAAGCTCAAGCACTTGGCTTGGCGGTAATTCCGTGGACTGTAAATGAAGAAGCAGACATCATTCGCCTGATGGATTGGGGCGTGGCAGGGGTAATTTCAGATTACCCCAAACGCGTGCTGGATATACAAAAAAAACGCCAACAAGCCAGCCTGACTACGCAGGATCTACCTGATAGTTATTTTTGATGTGCTCAATCAATTCCTCCAAATTCCACGCATCGTCTAAGGAGTATTCTCCAATATGCGTCCGACGTAGTTTGGTCAGATAAGCCCCATTGTCCAAGGCTTTTCCAAAATCATGCGCCAAGGAGCGAATGTAGGTTCCTTTGCTGCACTGGATTTCAAATTCCACCCGTCCATTGGCCTCTATTTTGGGCAAGTCAAAACGATCAATCGTCACTTGACGTGATTTGATGCGTACTTTTTCGCCTGCTCTAGCCTTTTTGTACAAGGGCTGCCCATTGACCTTAATGGCCGAAAACATAGGCGGTATTTGTTCTATTTCACCTAAGAATTGAGGGAGCACACTTTTAATCTTTTCAGGACTTAAGGCACTAATATCAAATTCCTGCTCAATGGCTGTTTCTGCATCATACGAAGGGGTAGTCGCGCCCAATTGAAAATGGCCGTCGTATACTTTGTACAATCCTTGATACGTATCGATTTTTTTGGTAAACTTTCCTGTGCAAAGAATCAACAAGCCTGTTGCCAACGGATCAAGTGTACCTGCATGGCCTACTTTGATCTTGCGAATACCCAATGCTTTGCGAAGTGCATAACGCACTTTATTCACCACATCAAAAGAAGTCCACTCCAAGGGTTTGTCAATCAATAAAACGGCTCCTGCCTGAAAATCGTACTGCTGCATAAATAGTTTACCTCCTAATTCATATTATGATACAAAACTACAAAGATAAATTTTCTGTAGCTCCTTTAAAATTCACCTCTTGCTTTCTTCAAAACTACACAAATTCTGTAGCTGCCATTTAACACTATCGACTAATCCATTCGGACTTGACCCTTGCCTCCTTGACCAAATAATCCTGTACAGTGGGCCCTAAATATTTTCTATCCTTACTATAAAGCACCTTCCCAAAAAAATACTTATTGGGCGTAACAATATAATAATCGGCATCATAGCCCCCTTTTCGTTCGGGGTTTTTGCTCGTCGTATTCATCCAGCGAGATACCCCGTAGTAATTCAGAGGTGTTTTTCGATTGTAATACACCTTTTCACCTGTTTTGGATAGCTTTAGGCGTTTGAATTCAAAATCTTTAAACGCTTTTTGTGGTTCGGCAATGATTTCTGGAATGGTGGTCTTAAAATCATCTGGCACTTCATAATAAACGGCCACAATACTATCTCTATTAATTTCTGTCATCTTAGAGAAAGCAGTATAAACAGGATCATTGGGCAAACTGGTCATAAACTGGTAATGGTATACCCAATGTCCGTCTTTATTAGGCTCTCCTACAGGCAATTGATAAATCACCACACTGTCCTTGCCGCCGTTTACTTTCCATACAGAATATTTCTTTCGTTTGGTATCTCCAACCGTATTGTACTGTACAAATCTTCCTGATATCATGGCTTTGAGTCTAGGAATATTACCTTTGACATCTCTATAAGTAGATGGTGCGGTTACATCTTTGCCATACAGCAACATATTATCTACTTCCGTTCCTTTTCTTTGGCTAACTTCTGGGTTACCCAAATTGCTAGTTCCCTGACAAGCAATAAAGCAATAGCTTGTCAACAAGAATACCAATGGAATGAACGGTAATTGATTAAATTTCAATAATTGGTTCATAATTACAAATAATAACATTCAGACAAGAAATTGAACAAAAATTATGTTGAACAATTCCTCCATTTGCACAAAAAATAGTTGATCTAAGATTAAGTGGTCTGTAGGGATTCATTGATTTTGCCAAAATTAAGTAATAAATTGAATTTTGTTACTTTTCCAGAAAGGATTATCACATATAACTACATTCAAATTATTTAAAACAACTGGCAGTGATAAGCTTTATTTCAAGTGTAGCATTTATGCTACTCAAAATGACACATTTTGTTCCTTTATATCCTGTTTTAAAACAAAAAGTTGTATATTCGCTCTCTAAGCAATACAAGTTATACTAAAAATGGAAAATAATAACAATACCCCTGAAGAAGAATTTGATAATGAAGGGCAAGACAAGGAAGAAATCGTCCAGATAGATGTGGTCAAAGACATGTACAAGGATTATTTTTTGGACTATGCCTCTTATGTGATTTTAGAGCGTGCTATTCCTACTGCCCAAGATGGTCTAAAGCCTGTGCAACGTCGTATTTTACATTCTATGTTTTTGATGAATGACGGACGTTTTCACAAAGTTGCCAATGTAATCGGCCAAACCATGCAATTTCACCCCCATGGGGATGCTGCTATTGGGGATGCCTTGGTACATTTGGGGCAAAAGAATTTGCTGATTGATTGTCAGGGAAACTGGGGAGATGTACGCACAGGTGATCGCGCTGCTGCTGCTCGTTATATAGAGGCACGCCTTTCCAAATTTGCTTTGGATATTGCCTTCAATCCCAAAACAACAGAATTCCAGCTCTCGTATGATGGACGTAAAAAAGAACCCATCTTATTGCCTGTTAAGTTTCCATTGTTATTAGCACAAGGGGTAGAGGGGATTGCCGTAGGGCTTTCTACCAAAATTTTGCCCCATAATTTTGTGGAATTAATCAAAGCCTCTATTGATGTATTACAGGGCAAAACGATTATGCTTTTTCCTGACTTTGGTACAGGAGGTTCTGCTGATTTTTCGGCTTATAATGGCGGAAAACGTGGAGGCAAGGTAAAAGTTCGTGCCAAGATTAATATTTTAGATAAAAAGCGACTTACCGTTACTGAAATCCCTTATGGAACCACTACTACGGGGATTATTGAAAGTATTATCAAGGCCAACAATAAAAATAAAATCAAAATCAAACGTGTAGTAGACAACACGGCTGCCGATGTAGAGATTTTGATAGAATTGCCTTCTGGTGCTTCTCCTGATGTAACCATGGATGCACTTTATGCCTTTACTGATTGTGAAGTTTCCATTTCGCCCAATGCTTGTACCATTGATAATGATACTCCTGTATTTACGACCGTAGAAGAATTGCTAACCATTAGTACAGAACGTACCAAGGCTCTACTAGAGTGGGAACTCAAAAATCGCAAACAAGAGCTGGATGATAAATGGCATCAATCGAGCTTGGAGAAGATTTTTATTGAAAATAAAATCTACTTAGCTATTGAAGAATGTGAATCTTGGGAGGAGGTGCTCGTTGCCGTAGAACAAGGTTTGCAGCCGTATATTGCTTCCCTCAAACGCCCTATTGTAGAGGACGACATTATTCGCCTGACGGAAATCAAAATCAAGCGTATTTCCAAGTATAACAAATTCAAAGCAGACGAATTATTACTAACGATCGAAGAAGAGTTGGCAGAAGTAGAACATCATTTGGCCCATCTAATTCCTTACGCCATTGCTTACTTCAAAGACTTGCTCAAAAAATATGGCAAGGGAAGAGAACGCAAAACAGAAATTGCCAATTTTGGAATCATCAATGCTGCTAGTGTTGTGGTTAACAATGCCAAATTGTACATCAATCGTGCAGAGGGGTTTATTGGTTATGGGCTTAAGAAAGATGAATTCATTTCCGAATGTTCTGATATAGATGATATTATTATCTTCTACAGGGATGGTTCTTATAAAGTTGTCAAAATTGCTGATAAAGTTTTTGTAGGTAAAAACCCTTTGCACATAGCTGTTTGGAAAAAGGGAGACGAGCGTATGATTTATAACATGGCTTATGCAGATTTGGACAAGGGACTCAACTATGTCAAACGCTTTAATGTTTCGGCCATCACTAGAGATAAACTCTACCCTGTAGCCAGCAAAGTAGAAAAATCCAAACTGCTCCACTTCTCTGTCAACCCCAATGGGGAAGCTGAAATCGTACAAGTACAACTCACACAAAGCTGTACCGCCAAGAAAAAAGAGTTTGATTATGATTTTGCAGAATTGGCGGTCAAAGGGCGTAATTCTAGAGGAAATATTCTGAGCAAATATCCCATCCGAAAAATCAAAACTATTCAGAAGGGAAAATCTACCTTGGGGGCTATCAAAATTTGGTATGACGATACTACAGGTCGTATCAATACGACTGCTTATGGGCGTTATATTGGGGCGTTTGAAGAGGAAGACCGCATTATTGCGCTATACAGTGATGGTTCCTATGAGTTAACCAATTATGAGTTGACCAATCGATACGACAATAAAATTTTGTTGGAAATTCAAAAATGGGAGGCTTCTACTGTGGTATCATCAGTGCATTATGACGGCGAACGCAAGGCAACTTATGTCAAACGTTTTCAGATAGAAACCAATACGCTGGGGCAAAAATTTAATTTCTTACCCAATGACTATGTGAGCACCAAATTGTTGCTAGGCACTTTGCATCCTGATCCTGAAGTGCAATACAAGGTTAAAGCGGGTCGCTCCAAGACCGTAGAAGGACAAATAAAACTCCAAGAGTTTATTGATGTCAAAGGCTGGAAGGCTTTGGGCAATAAGTTAGATGATAGCAAATTGGTTGCTGTTAAGCCTTTGCATAAGCCTGTTGAAATTAAGGAAGAAGAAGCGGTATAGGGCGCAATGTCGCCCTACACCAATTATTCATCACTGCTTCATCAAAGAAAGGGTTGGTTGGAAGTTTGCGCCACGCAATTCTACCCACAGCAATCCAGTGGGTATGCCTCGCAAAGAAAACTGTTGTTGGCTGCTTCCTTCTCGCCATGCTTGTTGCAAGACCAACTGTCACCCTTCTTGAAATTTGGTACACTGTACTGTAAAGGCTACTGCTTAATTACACGAGCTGTAGTATGATAATTATCTCCTTTTAATTCTATAAATAACAAGCCAGCAGGCAATCCTTTGAGGGAAAGTTGTTGTTGTGCGGTGATGTTATCCCATGTTTGCTGTAGCAAGGGCTGCCCTAACGCATTGTAGATGTTGATTTGTATGATTCCTACAGGCGCTTTGTCAAAGCTGAGGGTAACGGTTTCCTTGGCAGGATTGGGGAACACTTGTACGGAAGGTTGTACGTTTTCCAACTTGGTCGTATTGATGACACTACTTGCCTCTGTCATAAACATCAGCCCACCACGGCCTGTTCCGAGCAAATAATCCAATTTGCCATCATTGTTTATATCTTTTATAGCAATTTGTGTTTGTTGGCCTTGGTAGAAATTGTTGTAATTTTCAGAAACCGTATCATATACCCCAAAAACATTGTTGTTAATGTTGTTCAACTTGATAATATTACCATTTTGGTGGCCAATATAGAGTTCCCAATTACCATTGTTATTATGAAAATGCGGCATAGCACTACGGCTTCTCGCTTGCTGTATACTATAGCCGCCCAAATTGGTGGTAGCAGGGGTTGTCGAAAAATTAGCCCCATTGACAGAACCCAAGTTTTCATAATAATGAATGGTTCCAGGCAAAGTACCAATCACTAAATCCAAATCTGTATCACCATCCAAATCCACCAATTGTGGCGCACTCATTCCCCCTACATTTAGTCCATTGTAGTTGCGAGTAGGCGCACCGAAGCGAACAGTAGCATTGGGCCCTGCTATATTCTCAAAATACAATAACGTACCATCTTTCTCTCCACAAATCATATCCAAATCACCATCGCCATCCAAATCGCCTACTGTTGGATGCAATTCTTTTAAGGCCAAGCTATCTGTTCCTGCAAAGTTGGTACTTACTTGTTGGAATGCGGGTGCAGTTGCCGTGCCTATATTCTCAAACAAAACCATTCCATAATCATATTGCCCCCCATACAAACAGCGGCCTTCGCCTCCTACCAATATATCCATAAGACTATCGGCATTGTAATCAAAAATAACAGGGTGTGCATCCTTACCCACATCAATCATTTCTCCTACTAAGAAGTCTTTTTGCTGAAAAGCAAAATTCATACTGGTATTGCTGCCTATGTTTTGATAATACCAAGCTACACTATCGTTTACCGATTCTCCTGGCCCTGTTTCAGATGGCGCAGCCAACATATCCTTTACTCCATCATTATTAACATCCAAGAAATAAATAGAAGGAAAAGTGTAAATATCAATCGGCTTGTCATAACTAGGATATAGATAATCTTGCGTCGTTATCAAAACCGTGTCATTGATGGTCACCCCACTCACCATATTGGCATTGGTGTAGGTGACTCCCCCCAAAATCATATCCGTGCTATTGTCCCCATTAAAATCAACAATAGTGGTATTGGCACCAATATGACGCGGGCCTCTAGCTTGCCCCCTGTCGTACATAGCTCGGGTTCGTTGCACAACATCAGGACGCTGGTTGTACCAAGCATTTTGATAACAACTATCTGTACTTGGTCCAAATGCGATTTTAGAGCTATCACCACTCTCTTCAAACAACCCCCAACATTCGCTTTCTAGACGATAAATAAGAGAATCGCGTCCATGCCCACGCTCTACCGACATATTTTTGTAATAAAAGATATTGGCAGGAAAACAAAAATCCAAGGTAAACGCTAAAATATCCAAATCGCCATCACCATCTGCATCATCAATAGCCGGCAAATCTGTATTGTAAATAAATATCTTATTGCTTGCCGAACCTCCTGCACCTGTACCGTCGTAACGCAATTGATCTACTATAAGGGTGTATTGTATGGTATCATCTACGGTATAACTTCCCTTCCAAACCGCTACCCCTACCCCTTGGGCAAACACCTCATACATGCCATAAACATCTTCGATTCCATCGCCATCAAAATCGCGATAAAGCATAAAATTTTCGCCTTCTAACTGAGGAAGATGTGCCATATAACCTGGCGAATATTCATAATCTACCTGCCCTGGCGTTCCTTTGTTGATAAAAGTAGAAGAAACTCGGCCCGTTCGGTCATACACAATCAAATCCTTGATGCCGTTGTTGTCCAAATCTACGGCCGAAAACTGGGGGAGGTTCATGCCACCTGCCCAAGCATTAGGCAAACTCTGTCCACCTCGCAACACAGGAATATCCATTGGAACATATTGTGCCCAAAGCGGTGTTATAAAACAATACATTACGATTAGGAGCAACATATTTTTGTACGGTAAATTTCTTTCCAAATTCATTGTAATAGTGGTTGGTTGTAAAGATGTTGTTTAAGAATAGAGTATTCTCTATAAAAACGTCATCAAGATTTCTTTTGCTGTTTGTGCTTATAGTTTATTCACTAATTGAACATAAATTCCCTTATCGGTAGCGATTTGCAATACATAAGTGCCCACTGGTAACGGCCGCAAAGACAATTGCTGCTGCTGTTCATTGGCAGGCCATTGTTGGGTCATTAATAACTGTCCTAAGTTATTGTATAATGATAATTGGCCGTTCTCTGCCAAGGGTTGCTGTAGGCTGATTTGCACCAAATCTTGCGTAGGATTGGGGGTTAAAATTAAGCCATTCTCTACAACTTTCAAGCGTTTTTGGGATAGAATTTCCTGTGCGCTATAGACTTGCAACCCGCCTCTTTTGTTTCCGATTAAGAATACTAAGCTCGTAGCACTGCTCGAACGTCCTACCACCACATGAGACTCGGCTCCTACATCAATGCTGTCCAACGCCCCATTAATCCTATTAAACGCCCCCGACAAATTGCCATCAATATTATCATATTGCCATATTTGCCCTGCATCATTGGCCATAAACAAGCGATAACGCCCTCCAATATCGACCAAGTGTGGCGCAGCATTGCCACTCAGTGTCCCTGGAATTTTGGTATCAATAGCCCCCCAAAATGAATTGGTAGGGGTAGTCGAAAAATTAGCCGTAGTTGCTGTTCCTGTATTTTCAAAATAATTGGTATTGCCATTGCGTTCACCCACCAACAAATCTAGCAAGCCATCTCTGTTTACATCCACCAATTGAGGGCTGGCATTTTGGCCTACATCAATCCCCTGATAATTGGCCGTAAAGACCGAAAAATTGGGCGCGTTTATTGTTCCCATGTTCTCAAAATACAACAACTGTCCATTGTCCAAGCCCAATAATAAATCGGGCAAATTGTCATTGTTCAAGTCGCCCAAAGTGGGCACCAATCTTCGTTGTCCATATTGGCGAATATTGGCAAAATCTCGATCGACCAAACGATAAGTGGGTTGTGTTGCTGTTCCTACATTTTCCAACAAATACAAGCTGCTCTCCCAAAAACTCTGTCCTAAATAATATTGCTCATTCCCCACCACAATATCCAGCAAGCCATCATTGTTATAGTCCCAAAATAGGGGTGCCGCTCCCGTTCCAAAATCCAACATCTCTCCCACCAAAAAATCTTCTTGTTCATAGGTCCAGTCAGGTAGTGTGGCCGTTCCTGTATTTTGGTAATACCAAGCCTCGGCATCTTTGGCGTTGCCCAGTACATTGGGAGCTGCCAAAATATCCTTGGCTCCATCATTATTAACATCTAAATAAAAACTGGCTGGAAATATTTCGATTTTGATTGGCACACTATTCATCGGAAAAAAGGTTTCCTGTGCGGTCATATAGGCCGTATCTTTGTTGCCTCCATTGGTGAGTAAAGTGATGTTATTAAAAGAAATATCGCCCAACAACACCTCTTTATCTCCATCATTGTCTCTATCTAAGGTGAGAATAGTAGAACCTGCATGTCTGGGATTTCGACTAGGCAATTGCCAGTTGGTGTAACTTGGACAACTGTCTATGCTGTTGCTAAACTCTACAGCCTCCGTAACGCCACTCTCATAAAAACGCCCCCAACAATTGTCTACCAACCGATAACGTAAGCTATCGCAGCCCCAACCACGCTCTTGGGAGTCGTTGACAAACAAATCAATATACCCTCCCGAAGAACTAAAATTAAGAATATCCAAGTCGCCATCTCCATCAATATCATCTATAGCAGGCAAGTCGCCACTTGAATTGAATAAATTGAACGATTGAGGAGCTGTTCCTTTTTTGTACTCCAAACGCTTGGTGAGTACAGGGAACGCAATCTTATTTTGGTTATCGCGCATCCCTTGATAGACGGCTATACTTACGCGGCCTGTATTGGTATCATAATCATGTGCAAAAATATCCTGAATACCGTCACAATTGTAGTCTCTTAAGAGCATCCAACCTTTCACAGCAGGAAAACGCCCTATGTATTCTGGTGCATAGTGATAATCTACGGTATTAGGCGTGCCGTGATTCAAGAAAGGAGTCACTAACTCCCCTATTTTATCAAAATAAATTAAATCTTGCACGCCATCACCATCCAAATCTACAGCAGAAAATTGAGGATTGCTGAGTCCACCAGCCCAAGCATGTTGATAGGGGGTAGCATTGGGGCGCTCTACACGCCACTGCAAAGCCGTAGGTTGGGCACAAGTAAGCCAAGGCACTAAGCCCAATAATAACACGATATAGTTTCTCATATTTTTTGGTAAGTTTAGTGGGCGCTACCTAGTGGTGGGGATAGGTAAGTATAAATATACAGGTTTCTATTGGTAATAGAATCGTTGTATGGTAAGAATATAGTTGGTTCTACCACAAAAAAGCGGCCATCTCAAGTGATTGAGATGGCCATTTTTTGATTAAAAACAAGATTCTGATAATCCTATTGACTCTTATATTATTCTCGAATAATCAGTTTATGCACTTCGGCAGCCTTAGCAGTTGTTAAACGCACTAAATATACTGCTGCTGGTAAGTCTGCTACTTGTAAGATAAGACGATCTTCTCCTGCACGAACGACTTGTTGGCGGACCACTTGGCCATTCACCCCTAAAATAGTCACCTCTACATCCACCTCCAACACTTTGCTAAAACGCAATTGAGCGTAATCTTTGGTTGGGTTGGGCATGAGCACTACTTCCAAGCCATTTTGCAAACGTTGTAAACTCGTAATCACTTCTACGCTATCGGTGTAGCTACAAGCACCATTATTGATGGTCAAGGTTACCAAGTGTGGGCCATTGGAAGTATAGGTGTGGGTTGGATTTTGTTGGGTAGAGCTGTTGCCATCACCAAAATCCCACAACCAGCTCACCACACCGACAGAAGAATCTGTAAAGACAGCGGTTGCGCCATTGCCTACGGCCGAGAAGTTGGCTTCTACCACCTCTGCTACTACTGGACTGCTTGGACTAGCACAAGAATCTGTACGTACTTTCCAATCGTACAGGTAGTAATAGAAACTAGCTCCAGCCGAAGAACCTGTCATAGTTAATACACCGGGTAAGGTATAAGGATAGCTCGTTCCCGAGTTGTTTCTAAACAAATCCATACCACTCCCACCAATAGAGTAACTACCAGGGCCTGGAATTTCTACATTCAAGGATATTCTTTGCAAGCCTGTTGTTGGAATGTTTACAGTTACCTGTTGTACAATATTACCACCAGCAGGGGTTCCACTCCACAAATTGAAGGTTCTAGGCCCTACGCTTCCTGCATCTACTAGAGCAGAAATTAAGGTAAAGTTGGTTTGAGCGTTGAAATTAATTACGCCATTAAAAGTACCACCTGCACCGTGATACCCTCCTCCTCCTACAGCAGTACCATTGGCTGGTCCTGCCGTTAATTCTGGAGACAAAATCACATTCTGTACATCGTAATTGGTCGTATTGACCAAACCTGGTGTCGTAAAATTGGTTCCAACATGTACAACATTACCCGTGCTATCGTACCAGTACATTTGACCAGAAGCACCAATAGCAGATAACTGCATAGGTGTATTTGGACAAGCCATACCATTGTTTGTCGCGGCTACTTGTGGCAACTCTACTTCTACATAAGCTGTTTTGACAATAGAATCTGCTCCAAGTCCATTGTTTACGCGTAAGGACACGGCATAAGTGCCGCTAGAATTGTATTGGTATACAGGATTGGCCTGTGTTGAAGTACCACCATCACCAAAGTCCCATACCCACTGGGTAGGTTGGTTACCCGAATTATCCGTGAATTCTACACGTCCATCACAAGTATAGGTTTTATCTGCTCCAAAATCAGCAATAGGCATCAATAAAGCATCAACAGCTACATTGATGTTATCAATATAAAGGTTGTTCCCATAATCACACAAGTTGACAAAACGTACTTGTACACTTCCACCTACATAACTTCCCAAATCAATGCTATCTGTTCTCCAATCACCAGCAACAGCAGGCGACCAAGGTTGTGTAACATTGGCTCCTGTAGCCAAGGCTGCACCAATTTTAGTATAAACAGGGGTAAATGTTTGCCCACAATCACTAGATAATTCAATACGCAAACCATCTGTATTTTGAGCACTGTAAACTCTATAGGCCACATCAAAAGTTAGATTAGCGGCGGTACCTGCGGCGACTTGTGTCAAATCCAATGTCGTAAAGCCAAAAATATCCTCTTGACCACGAGCATTGTAATTGTAATTATCAATATACATAGCAGTAGTAGCAGTACCCGCCGAACCTGTTGTAGTTATAGATTGCCAAGTAGTTGCATTATCAGGATTGGTTACATAGGATTGATTAGAAGGAAATGCTCCTGATTCATAATCCTCTATATAAGGATAACCTGCTATAGATGCCAATACATTAAATGGCTGTATTAAAGTATCGTTACACTTGGTGCTGTCTGAACTCAAACTCGTCCAAATCTTTAAGGTGTGATTGCCTGCTGTTGGAAAAGGAAGTACCGTAGTAAAGGTAAACGGAGTCGTAGTTCCTGCGGTCAAGTTTCCTGTATACGTTTCTGTTACGACAGGGTCATTATCCAATTGATACGAAACATTAAAGTTACTTTCTGTAAATAGACCTTTATTTTCTAGGCTAAAGGTTACAGGTAATGTAGTGGTTCCAGGGCAGCTGGTCACTATTTCCTGTGGGCTAGTAATGGCTGCTACTCCTGCATCATTATCTCCTGTACAAGATAACAAACAAACAGGGCTACCATTTGTACTGCCTGCATATTGTGCTGCAATTTGACGTTGACTTCTCAAACCATTGGCTCCTGTTGCTCTAACAGAGAACCATTGCTCATCGTTAATATTAGATACTGTAAACGTATAATTCAGCGCACTCGTAGAACCCACTGAATCCATAAATTTATTCCCCAATAAGAATACATCATAGCCTGTCGCATTGGGCACAGCATCCCAAGCCACACGAATTTCGTTGGTATTGGTACACACCCTAGATACTCTCAAATTTTGAGGGCGTTCCATTAATGTAAAATTAGCATCACTCTCATCACTTACCCCTTGACGGCTCACACGCACACGTACCTGACCAGAGACCGTAGCAGGCGTATTCCAAGTAAAATGACGAGTATTGCCTGGCACATTAGCATTGATCGTTGACCAAGTAGCACCATTGTCTGTTGTGTATTCTAATAAGAAACTCCCTGTTTCCTCATAAGCATCCCAGTGGATTCTAGTAGAGCTATTGGGTGCAATGCCTTCTCCTCCCATAGGGTGAATAACCGTAATTTCGTCCGTTATAAATTCATATACGACATAATACGCTTGTGCCCCCATTGGCACCGTAGTTCCTGTTATACTCAAGGTAAACGCGCCTGCTGCTGGATTGTCAATAGCAATCTCTTCTACATTGTTTAGGCTATCTGTACCTTTGATAGCAGGCAATGCCAGTGTAGTGGCATTGGGTGCTGAATTTAACAACCAAGGCAAGTGCGTGGTCATAGAAGGATCGGTAACCACAGCATCCAAGTTGTTTACCAAGGCAGTAGCAGCAGAAGTGGAAGCCTCTACATCCGCCCAATACACCATAATTTTGGCGCGACTAACACCTGCTGGAATAGTGATGGTGTGTGTGTTGGTGACTCCCTGTGCAATGGTATCATTAAAATGACGACCATCTTCTAGTAATTTAACCGCTCTTAATCCATTGATTTTACCCCAACCATAAATAAAATCAGGCCCGTCATTGCCCAAATCATTGGCCGTAGCCATAATCGTAGCCTTGAGCAAAGCAGAAGGAGCCGTAGTGCCATTAATTTCTCTGTAAGCATGGTATAATTGAGCCATTACCCCACAAATTCCAGGAGCCGCAGCAGAAGTTCCTCCTCCTGGTGAATAGCCATTGTTAGGATCTGTTGATAATTGTGAACGACCATGAGCCGCAATATCGGGTTTGATACGACCATCCGATGCAGGGCCACGACTACTACTTGCTACAATATCATCATTGGCATTGAGATTGGCTGTGGCAATAACATTTTTACCAATTTTGTGCCCTCCTGTAATGTTTCCCCATTGGTTTCCTGCGCCATAACCACAATCTTGGTTGTTGCTATTTCCTGCCGAAAACGTTTGCATCAACGTAGGATTGTTATAAATTTCTTGATCTACCAATAAGGTAGTATTGGTATAGCCTCCATTACAACCATTGCTATAAGAAGAAGAAAAGATCAATACGGCACTATCTTGATGCAAGGGCAAGGTACCACTCATATTGGCGCGATACTGACGAATGTGCAAATAGGATCCCGTTGCCATTCCTCGAACAGATGGATCTAAATTACCTGCACCTCCTGCAATTCCTGCAACCATATCGCCATGATTTCCTGCAAAATCACCTGCAACATCTTGCTGGTTGGTCCGTCCTTTAAAATCGATATGCGGCCCTACAAAACCATCGTCATTGATGGCAAAGGTAACCCCTGTACCATCGTAATTGCGCGCACCTGCATAATCTCCATCAATAGCATTGGCACGGTGCAAATGACGGCCATCATCCGATTCGGGCTTGCCCGGTTCTGGTGCAATATCAACATAACGCACAAAAGGAGCAGCCATCAGTGCAGCCACTTGCTGCGGCAATAAACTCAGCTCCAATAAGTGTGCATGATCCATGCGTGTGCCTACAGCCAGTCCCATTTTCTCAAAATCAGCCACCGCAATATTGGGATTAATATCCTTGTAATATTGTACGGTCACCGTGAGATAGGGGCCTTCCATAGCCCAATTGGGGTAATCTTTTTGCTCCAAACGAGTCCCCATTTTGTAGGTTTGCTCAATAGGCACAATGCTGCGGACACCAAAACGTTCTAAGGCAGAAAAATCAATATTTTGTGCAATAGAAGCTACATATACTTTGTTTGGAATATATTCTAATAATCTGATTCCTGCTGCCTTAATTTGAGTTTGTTGCTCTAGCGTGGGAATAGTCTTAAATTGTAAAAATCTGTAAAAACGATTCTGATAAATCTCCTGAGGATTGATATTACCTACAGGTGAAAAACTAGTAACATTGGCCTCCAACTCTCGTTCCCCCTTCAGAAAGTTGACGGTGTAATCTTGTGCATGAAGCAGCGAACTGCAACACAACAAAGTGATTACAAAGTGTGATAAAAATTTATGCATCTTGTATTGTTTTTTGTTTCAAGCCAGACCCTTGAAACTATGTTCAGAAAAGCATAGTAAAATATTATTTTACCATAGTACAATAATACAAAACAAAAGCAGGATTAACAAAGGCTTATGGTTCTAATCCCTTTGTCTTGACACTAGAAAGACCTTACTAATGAAATTATTAGCATATTTTCCTAAGTTAAAAAATCACTTATACACTTACTGAATACTATAGTCTGTGGTGTCATGGGTTTTATTATCGTAATTTTGTTGTGTATGAATATAGATATAGCAATCGCGAATGTATTAAGATCAATACGGGAAAAAAACAAACTATCACAAGAGCAATTAGCCTTTAAAGCTCAACTGCATAGAACATATATTTCACAAATTGAAAGAGGACTAAAAAGTGTCACTGTAAAAACCCTTTTTAAACTAACAGAAGCTCTTGATGTTGAAATTGATTTTTTCTTAAAAAAAGTAAAAGATGAGCTTACAAGTATACAATCTTAATACTGCAGAAAAAGAGAAATTAAAAAAAGGAATAGCTGCTTCTTTGTCAATTCCTTTGATAGATAGCCTAGAAGATTTTATATGGGAAGCGGTTTTTTGTTATACCAAAGGCATTCAGCTAGTAGATCCTCTATTTGATATTCGCAGTAAATTATTGTTCGATATTGTACAAACAAATACTTCAGTTGGTTGGTCTGCAAAATCATTACAATGTGCAGTTCGGCCAAATCTTGAATTTGAACTCGTCATACAACGAGCAGATGTTTTTAAAAAAAGAGCTGAATTAGGTTTTCCTCATTTGAGTTTGGATTCTTCACCAGATGAAATTGGAGAAGCTCTTATAACTCATTGGCATAAGAAAATAAATGAAGATGCCATTACCCAAGGAGTTACTGATACAAGAATTTGTGTTTTACTCAAAAAACCAGATAACAGTAAATTTGCTTACATGGAGGAAGAACTAGCTGTTTACTCTCCTAATGAATTAAGATGGGAATGGACAAATGATGCTTCAAAGACAGGATTACGCGCATTTAGGCAGCGTGATGATTTTTGTGTTTACAGATGGTATCCTAATCAGAAACAATTCTTTGAACGATTCAAATTACCCGAAAATACATTTATTTTTGATTTAGATATTGTTAGGCTGGAATTAGATAGTGTTATAGAGATGCTGTATTCTCAACTTCAAGACATTCAAAAATCTTCGGAGCAAGATGATACATAAATAATGAGGGAACTGCATTTCCAATTTGATTTGACTTTTGAATATAAGTACCTTCAAACACAAAGTCATCCGTGAAACATTGTATTCTAGCACCTTCTCTAATTGTTATTAATCGATCATCTTTGGGATGCCCATATCTACCTGAACCAATATGAAACATCCATCTTGTAATCGTTGGTGCAACATTCTCAAAATCCAATCGTCCATATGCTCCACTATAACCAGACTTAGGTCTAAGATCATCTGGTAAATTCTTAATTCCTTGTCCAGGTTTAAGTGATTTAATTCTTTTTAATTGTTTTTCTCTTAATTTATTTGCCTCATGATTAAATAAAGTTGTTGAGTCCTTACGCATAAATTGTTGAAAATCATTTTGAGGAGGCAAACTGTACTTCATTTGAAAAGAACCTTCACCATTTTGCAGACTGGGTAAATCTGATATAGCCTCCCATGCGGAAACATATTTAGGCTTATTACCAAATAAATTAACCTCAGATTCTTTAAAAAATAAAGGTTCTGGGAATCTTGGTTTTACATTAGATTTAGTTGCAAAGAAAAAACATCGCCTTCTCCTTTGAGGAATACCATAATCAGGGCCAAATAAAACTTTAACAGTAGTTTTATAACCTAACTCTGAAAATCTTGCTATTATTTGTTTTCTCACTTTTCCCTCAAAAGCATTATAGATTTCAGCAACATTCTCCATTATTGCAACTTGAGGAGCAAATTCTTCAACATAATCAAGATAATCATTATATAATTGATTTCTAGGATCCTCTAAAAATCTATACGATGCTCTTACATTTTTAGAGAATCCTTGACAGGGAGGTCCCCCAACTAAACAGGTAAGGCTTCCTTTGGCCAGCTTTAATTCTTCTCTTAATTTCTTTGCAGGGGTTTCTCTTATATCACCACAAATAATTTTTGTAGCAGGATGATTTCTTGAAAATGTTTTTAAAGCAATATTACAGGTATCTAATGCTGCAACTATATTAAATCCTGCTTTGTGAAGTCCCCAAGACATGCCGCCACATCCTGAAAAAACATCTATTACTGTTAATCTTTTATCCATATTGTGAAGATAATACTAAACACTATAGTATTCAATTTTTTTTTGTTTTTTAACATAGTACATAACAAACATCATGCACAAGCAGATCATCATGAGCCTATATCTTAGCAAAAAACTCTAAGTTCTTTAAGACACACTATTTTTAAATCTAACCACATTATTGTACCTTTGCGCCATGTTGTAATACTAGGGCCAACCAATATACAACAACAAGCAGCTCATCGGAGTATTTCTTGGACGAGAAAGCTGTTGAATTACCAAAAATCAACTTATGTTCATTGGAGTAACCATTCAATAATTTTCCACTAAAATAACTACCTATCATTATGGCTAACGCATTTTTTCAAGTTCCTATTCCGTTTAATGAACCCGTAAAAAGCTATGCTCCTGGCACCGAAGAACGTGCTACGCTCAAGGCTCAATTAGCAGCATACAAATCTACGACCATTGATGTTCCTATGGTTATTAATGGAAAAGAAGTTCATACAGATAATAAAGTGTCCATGCACCCTCCTCATGAAACCAAGCATCTACTAGGCCATTACTCTAAGGGCGATGCTTCTCATGTTCAAGCGGCTATTGATGCAGCATTGGCAGCCAAAGAAGCCTGGGAAAATACGGCTTGGGAACATCGTGCTGCTGTTTTCTTAAAAGCAGCTGAATTGTTGGCGGGCCCTTATCGTGCCAAGCTCAATGCAACTACTATGTTGGCACAATCTAAGAATGCTTACCAAGCGGAGATTGATGCCGCCTGTGAATTGATTGACTTTTTCCGTTTTAATGTACAATATATGACAGAATTGTACAGTGAGCAACCTGAATCAAATCCCGGTATGTGGAATCGCCTAGAACATCGTTCCTTAGAAGGGTTTATTTTTGCACTCACTCCGTTCAATTTCACCTCTATTTGCGCCAATTTGTGTGCCGCCCCTGCTATGATGGGGAATGTAGTGGTTTGGAAACCAGCCGAAGCACAAATCTATTCTGCCAAGGTTATCATGGATTTGTTCAAAGAAGCAGGTTTGCCTGATGGGGTCATCAATTTGGTTTTGACCAGTGGCCCAACAGCAGGAGAGGTTATTTTTAACCATCCCAAATTTGCAGGCTTGCACTTTACAGGTTCTACAGGTGTTTTTCAGAATTTGTGGAAAACGATTGGCAATAATCTTCCTATGTATCATTCTTATCCTCGTATTGTAGGCGAAACAGGGGGAAAAGATTACATCATTGCACATCCAAGTGCCAATGCCGAGCAAGTAGCTACGGCCTTAGTTCGTGGTGCCTTTGAATATCAAGGCCAGAAATGTTCTGCGGCTTCTCGTGCTTATATTCCTAAGAGTCTTTGGACGGCTATAGAGCCATTGGTTAAAGCAGATGTTGCTTCTATGAAAGTGGGAACAGTGGAGGACTTTTCTAATTTCATCAATGCGGTGATTACCGAAAAAGCCTTTAATGACATCACTGCTTATATTGATGAAGCCAAGGCTAGTGAAGGGGTAGAAATAGTAACAGGGGGCACTTATGATAAATCCGAAGGCTATTTTATTGATCCAACGATCTTGCGTGTGGATGATCCTAAGTATCGTACCATGTGTGAGGAAATCTTTGGCCCTGTATTGACTATTTATGTGTATGAGGATGCCGATTTTGAAGCGACATTGGATATTTTGGACGAGTCTTCTCCTTATGCTTTGACAGGTGCTTTGTTTGCTGTAGATCGTCAAGTTATTGAGAAAGCTGCTCATCGTTTGCGCCATACCGCAGGTAATTTTTATATCAATGACAAACCTACGGGTGCTGTAGTTGGTCAACAGCCTTTTGGAGGAGGTCGTGCCTCTGGAACCAATGACAAAGCTGGTTCTGTCTTGAATTTGTTGCGTTGGGTTTCGCCTCGTACCATCAAGGAAACGTTCAACCCTCCTACCGATTACCGTTATCCATTCTTACAAGAAGATTAAAATTTTCTTAGCTATATTAGACATTATTATAACTAATAACACTGCCACGTCTTGAGAAATTATTTCTACAAGACGTGGTTTTTTATCCTTGAGCTTAACTTATGAAAATAGCACTACTTGGTTATGGCAAAATGGGGCGTTTTATTGAACGTCTTGCTTTGGAACAAGGCCATGAGGTCGTTTTGCGTATTGATCGTGATAATGCCGCTGACCTCACTCCCACTCAATTACAATTAGCAGAGGTAGCGATTGAGTTTTCGCAACCCAATACTGCTTTTAATAATATTATGCAATGCCTAAAAGCAGGGATTCCCGTAGTGTCGGGTACAACTGCTTGGCTAGAGGATTATCCCAAGGTGGTCGATTGGTGCCAAACCAATGGAGGTGCCTTTTTTTATGCCTCTAATTTTAGTATTGGTGTGAATATCTTTTTTGAATTGAACCAGCATTTGGCAAGGCTTATGGATGCACAGCCTAACTATAAGGTAGCTTTGGAAGAAATTCACCATACCCAAAAACTGGATGCCCCTAGCGGAACAGCTGTAACCTTGGCAGAGGGGATTCTAGAGCGGGTAGAGCGTTTGGAGCGTTTTGCCTTGCAACAAGAAGCCCAAGCAACTAGTGAGGATGGTTGTATCCCCATTACAGCTCATCGAATTGGTGATACACCTGGCACCCATGTTGTCAGCTATGAGTCTAAGGTCGATACCTTAGAGATCAAACACACCGCCAAAGGTCGTGCAGGCTTTGCTTCTGGAGCCTTAATGGCCGCCCAATGGATTATTGGCAAAGAAGGGATATTTGGGATGGCTGATTTGTTGCAGTTTAATTAGGGTTGTTGTGGTAGATACGCAAGATTTTGCGTATCTACCACAACGCGTCTAGGGGATTGTCTAGCCATTGCCACAATTGAGGGATCAATTGGTGATAATCCTCTTGTATCATCTGCTGAATTTCTTCTTTGGTTTGATCATCTTGTATGGCTAGGTAGCCTGCCAAATCTGGAACCAGTTCATATTTTCCCTGATGTTCTACCTTTAATATCCTAGCTGCAGTTATATCGGCTCCCATGTATGGAACGTAACCCTCTACTACTTTATATTCCAATTCCATATTGCCCAAATACAATTCCCAGGTAAACTCTCGCCCTTGCCCACTGCCAGCCGTTTCTACAAAAGGCACCGCCTTAAGTGCTTGCTCAGGACTGTATCCCAACTGGTGAATCATCAAATACACAGCTATGTAGGTATTTTCGCCTTGATGGGTATCTAGTAAAGTTTGTATTTTGGGAAACATGGCAGCCATAGGCAGTTAGAATAAAAAAATAGGAATCCGTCAATGCCCCAAATTATATAAACTAAGCCAATATTCTGTATTCGTATCGTAAATTTTAATTTCCAGCATCGTGTATTTATTCTAAGATTAGCTCTTCACTCGTTTTACCAAAGTCCACTACTCCAATATAATTGGGCTTTGTTTTTTGTCAATTTCCCCTTGTATAGCTCAATCCCAAAATATTATATTGTACAGTTTGTTATTATGAATGGTCTTGTTTGTGGAAAAATAACAAAGGGGAGTCGTTTGGAAAGGTGACCAGTTGGGTACAGAAATACAATAAAAATAATGAGCGCAATATTGCTAAGGACAGTTACAAGCTTCGCAAATCTTATCCTAATCAGTTTTTTGTCAAACATGCCCCACTCACTACTGCACAAACTAAACAAATGATGCAAGTCATTGCATCGAGCCAAGTCAAAACCATCCCTGATCATTACAAAATCGAGAACTGGAGCTAGGGTTATGATGGAACCACTTATATCATTGAAATAGTAGACGATAAAGGCTGTGATCATTCAAAACTTTTTAGAGGAATATCTTACCATTAGCAAGGCTAAAAATATATGGAATGAGTTTTCTCCAAAAATCCCTTTCCCATGCTATACCAATAGTGCAGGCACGCATATTTGTGTAAAAAAAGAGGAATAAATTAGATTGTTTCTAAAAAGCCGTACGCCCAGATACTCCCCTAAACCATTACAGTTGCTTGGTGTTTTTATTGAAGTTGTTTAAGAATAGCCTAATGTCGCTAATGAAAGCTAATTTTTTCCTACTGATTAGTTTGTACACCGTACAAACTAAGTCAGATCGCTAGGCGAGTGTTAAAAATTGACTCCATAGCGCTGCTATGAACTAAA
>JBGCDW010000080.1:0-23093 GCA_045105775.1 Aureispira sp. | reverse complement strand
AATAATCAGGTAACGGAGTCTTAGCGGGCTAAGGCGAACTCGCGAAGCGATCTGACCTATTTGATACAGTGTATCGAATAGTCAGGCTCAACGATGAACCGAGCCATAGGCGAGCTCATAAGCAACGCGCACTAGCTGGAGGAAAATAGCCGTTTTTTGGTAGTAGTAATTTTAGTGCATTTCATTTATGAACTCACTTCGTTCGGTTGAACGGCTACTTATAAACAAATAAAGCTACCTAATTTGTAAATAACTCTACCCTAAGTATGATTATACTAAATACACTAGTAAAGTACTGAATGATCTGTGTAAAGTTTTGGTGTGCCGTTTTGCTTGAAAGGGAGTACAACCGATTTTTGATATGGAAGTTGTAAATTTTTAGGCACGTTGAGTAGGTCTAACAACAATTTGGAGCGGTTTGGTTGTCCTGCACTGATGTTGTTTGGTATCTAGTAATAGCTACCTCAAGGATTAGGGACTACATTGGTGTACTCGTTAAAAGCTTAGGACTTGGTTTTATACATTTAAATCACTTTTTGAGTATCCAAGGGGGTAATTCCTATTATAGATCTAATTGACTATCAAACTATTACAAAATCGTAAGGGGCTCTCCGTACTATTCTGATAATCAATTAGATTGGGATTTAGTACCAAATTAGGGTTGTAGCCTGTTTAGTACTTACTTGATTGTATTAAGTAGTCTCTAAAAAGTTCTCGTACTAAAAAACGATTCTTTTTGTTTAAGCTTCCCTATTCGATACATTGTATCAAATAGGTCAGATCGCTTCGCGAGTCTTTCATTTTTTATTACTGCGTGAGCTAGTGCGCGTTGCTTATGAGCTCGGCAGAGCCTCGGTTCGCAAGCTCGGTTGTACGGGTACTTTTTTTCACCTACTTAAATCATTTTTGCCAATTCGGTCAACCGTGCAGAATAGCCCGCCTCATTATCGTACCAAGCGGTTACTTTAATTAATCCTCGATGTACTCTTGTCAATTCGGCATCAAAAATACTAGAATAAGGGCTGGATACAATATCCGAAGAGACGATCGGTTTTTCGGTGTACTCTAATACACCTTTGAGTGCTGCTTCTGAAGCGGCTTTGAAGGTGGCATTGACCTGTTCAGCAGTGGTTTCCTTTTCAGTGGCTACCATCAATTCTACCAAAGAACCCGTTGGAATAGGCACCCGAATACTAGAGGCATTGATTTTGCCTGCCACACTTGGAAGCACCAATTCTAAGGCATCTGCTGCTCCTGTTGAAGTTGGAATCATATTCAAAGCAGCAGCACGCGCACGTCTCAAATCACTATGAGGGCCATCTTGTAAGTTTTGATTAGCAGTATACGCATGAATTGTACTCATGTAACCATACTTTAATCCCCAAGTGTCATTAATTACTTTTACCAATGGAGCTAGGCAATTGGTGGTACAAGAAGCATTAGAAACAATCAAATCTTCTCCTGTTAGTTGGTCATCATTGACCCCTCTAACGATCGTAGGAATTTCTTTGCTTTTGGCAGGAGCCGATAGCAATACTTTTTTTGCACCAGCTTTTAGGTGTAGTTCTGCCTGTTCTTTCTTTCTAAAAAAGCCAGTACACTCCAATACCACATCTACCCCCAAGTCTCCCCAAGGCAAATCCTCTGGGTTGCGTTCTGAATAAATAGGAATCTGATGACCATTTACCACCAAATTACCATCTTGCACTTCTACTGTTCCATCAAAACGACGGTGAGAAGAATCAAACTCTAATAAATGAGCCAAAGTGGCAGCGTCTGTTAAATCATTGATAGCAACAACTTCCACAGATGAATCTTTAATTAAGTTCCTAAATGTGAGACGACCAATGCGCCCAAAGCCATTTATCGCAATTTTTTTTGGCATAATATGCAAATTTTTAGAACATTAAGTAGTAACAAAAAGCATTGATTCTGAACTCTTTCTAAACTACTTTTGTTTTAGTGATGAAATGAGCGGATTATAACCGCTTAGAAAGGTAATAAAAAGATTCGACTTTTGTTTTGTGAAACAGAAAATCTGATTTATATTTGCATTCACAGAGTTGAACAAGTCAACACATTTGGTCCATTCGTCTATCGGCTAGGACGCCAGGTTTTCATCCTGGTAAGAGGGGTTCGATTCCCCTATGGACTACCAAAAAGATCGTCTTGATTAATTTCAAGATGGTCTTTTTTTATTTCATAAGGTTCTGTTGTTTAGCCTATTCAGCATTCAACTATTGGCATCAAGTATACGTTTCAACCCTCGTAAGTTTTTTTTTTGTGTTTTTGAGTGCACGAATACTCCCTACAGTCATTACCATAGAAATGACAGAAGAATTCTACTATTTTTGAGCCCTGCTTAAGCACAAAAACTTATCTTAGCGGCAGATATTTTTTTTATCATTCACTTGTTTCTGTCTTCTGCTCTATGCTTGCTTTGCGCCACCCCCGTTTATTTGTCGGAATGCAAATCATACTTTGGGTTTTGCTAACACTACTGCCGTTGTATGTCAATGTAGAGTTGTTTGGGCTCGCTACAGCGTTCATTCGTGTTCTTCCTGCTATGATTGTCCTAGCTATAATATTTTATAGCAATGTGTGTTTTGTGCAACGTTACTTACTCAAAGCACAAAGTTTTGTGGTGTATTACCCTTTTCTAGCTTACAGCATCTTAATTCCACTTACTTTTCTTGGTTTAGAGCAATTTTTCATTTACATCAATTCATTAACCAATATTAGCCTGAGTTATATTCTTGAAGCTAGGCAAAATGATGTTGTTATTACCAGCAGTAGAGGACTAAATTCCTTTCCGCGTTCTATTATAGGATTGACAGTTGTTTCCATTTACTTTATTAGTTTTTTGTATGGGTTGGGTTTAGAGTTTTCCAAACGCAATCAGGCTGACGCTGTACTCAAAGCGGCCAATCTCAAAAATGAGCTAAAACTACTTCGCCGCCAAATCAACCCTCATTTTTTGTTTAATGCGCTCAATAACTTGTACGCACTCATTCAGTTGCAGCCACAAAAAGCAGGGGAATTTGTTCTTAAGTTATCAGATATGTTGCGTTATGTCACTTATGATTGCCAACAAGAACGCGTATCGATTCACAAGGAAGTCAATTATATTCAAAATTACATTTATTTGCAGCAATGGAAAGATGCACGTTTAGAACAACTGGAGGTGAATATTGATCCTAATTTGCCTGATTTAGAAATAGAACCTATGTTGCTGCTGCCTTTTATTGAGAATGCCTTTAAACACAGTTATAACAACCAACAACCAGAAAAACGATGGATCAACCTAAAATTATATTATCATCATAATATTCTTATTTTCACCGTAGAAAATAGTTTGTCGCCTGTAGATACTACCGAGGAGATCCCTGATGAATACATGGGTATTGGGATTGAGAATGTTCAAAAACGATTGGAATTGCTCTATTCTAACCGCCACCAACTGCAAATAGAGCAGCAAACAGACTCTTTTAGATTAGAGTTGACCTTACAATTGATGAATATATGAATTGCTTAATCGTAGATGATGAACGCCTGGCTCGGGAATTATTAAAAAGCTATATCAATAAACTTCCTCGTTTGAAACTCATTGCCGAATGTGCTTCGAGCCATGAAGCAATGCCTCATTTGGAGCATGGAAAGGTAGAGCTTGTGCTCTTGGATATTCAGATGCCTCAACAGTCTGGAATTGATTTTTTGCGCCAATTGGGAGCCAACAAACCCCGAGTTATTTTTACTACTGCCTATCCTAATTATGCCCTAGAGGGGTTTGAATTGGATGTAGTCGATTATTTGCTCAAGCCTATTTCTTTTCAGCGTTTTGAGCAGGCCATTAACAAGGCGTTACAACAACAAGAAACGGCCCAAAAAGCAGGACAGTTTGACCAACAACAAGAACAGTTTATTTGGGTACATTCTGAGCATCAACATCATAAGATTTTGTTGTGCGATATTATCTACATAGAGTCACTAAAGGAATATGTGCGCTACCACACCACCAAAGGGCGTGTCATTCAGCTCAATTCGCTCAAACGCCTAAATGAAGAATTGCCTTCAGGGCTATTTATGCGGGTGCATCGTTCCTATATTATTGCACTATCTAGGATTGTGCATTACCAAAACCATCAATTGCACTTGGAGGGCGACAAGGTTTTGCCTGTTGGCAAAACGTATAGAAAACAGGTAATTGGGCGTTTGTTTTAGGGGAATTAATGAAGTTGTTTAAAAGATCAGATTAGGCGTTTTTTCTCCCGATTTTCACTCTATAACTATTAGTGACTCTTAATCCATTCCAAGCAAGTTTCTAGGTTGGGAAACTCCACAACACTATCTTGAAGTTCCATCTTTTGGGCTTTTTTCAACCAAGTTCTAGTATTCAGAGAACTTAGACCTGCTGTTTTGGGCATTACGGTAAAAACATACTCAATTCCTGCGGCATCTGCTTGTTGTTGCAGGACTGTACTAGTAATCACCTGTTGGATTTCCCTACTAAAAACCCCTTCACTATCGAACATATCCGCAATCCAAATATTGCCTTTGTGCGCCATCAGTATTTTTATAGCAGCCGCACAAATCTTATAAAATTGCTTCGAGGACATGTGTAATTGAAGCCATTTAACTTGAATAGCATTGGCCTCCTCTATCCATTTTAATTCTGCATGAGGACGAAAATCAGTGTTCATAGAATTATTTTTTAATGGACTGAAAAAACATATAAAATTATACTTATTTCGCAATTAAACTAAGCCTGTGAGTTCTCAAAGTAGTATCAACTTAGAATTGGTTATGCTTCGTGCGCTTTGTTTATCAGTTTGGCCGAGCCTCAAGGCTCTGTTCAACTTCATTCCGAGCACTCTAAGATAGCTCGGAATATTTGATACTATCTGTTACCATGTACTAACGTTCGTTTTGTAATGAAAATAAAATAAGTTTTTTTTGTTCAAAAAAAGAAAAAGCGTCATTTCAATTTTTGAAATGACGCTTTTTAATAAAAGTAAACTTTTAGTACTTACTTATTAAATCCCTGACGAATTTCTAAGTCTGGCCGAGAAGTTCCTTCGTCTGATGAACGACGTTGACGCTCTAGTTCTTGCGCTAACAGACTTACTTTCACTTCTAGTGATTTAATTCTTTTTTCTAAGTTAGAGAAAGCTTCTGCTTGTGGCAGATTAAAACGCTCTAAGGTGGTTCCAACAAAATCTCTAAATCTGTTTTCTAACAAAGGGCGTTGTGTCTCTGCATTTTTTACAACATCGTCCACTACTTTTTTCCCTTCTTCTTCCGAGAGTTTGCTTTTTTCTACTATGTCGTCAACAGCATGTTGAAGACGTTCTGTAGTAGATGCCACAAGCCCTACACCTGTGTAAAGTACTTTTTTGAGTAGACCCATAGTATTATTATTTGTTGTTGCGGATATTTTCTAGGCTTTCTTCTACCAATTTGCTCAATTTTTCTTCAAGAGCAGCAATACGCGTTTCTAATTCAGTTTGTTCTTCTGATTTAGAAGATTGAAAACCAGAAAAAGCAGCTTGCACTAAATCTTTCGCTTTAGTTTCAAAACCTTCGAAGTAGCTAGACAATGAAGAAACGTAGCTCTCACTAGAAGATTTGTCATAGTCGTAGTCGAAGTCATCGTCTTGTTTGCTGTTCATTTTTAACTCTACCTCCTCCTTTACTACTTTAGCTAGGTTTTGGCCAACTGCAAAAACATCTTTAACAGTATTGGTGATTACATTTGTGATTGCCATGATAATTAAAAAGTTGTTGTTGATTTGTAATATAAAATTTACTTAAAAAACAGCTTCTGTAGACTTCAGTCATAGAAATCTGTTTATTTCTTAGTCTCTATTCGACTAACCGACAACAAAGGTACTATATTTTTTTTGGAGTATGCAAGTAGATTTTCACCATTCTTTCATTTTAAACTATCTTTTTTTTAATAGTTTACGGTATTAACATTTTCCTAAACCACTGTTTTTGAATAATATAGCTAATTTACTTATTTTTATCTATAGATTAAACTAGTCGTATACAACCAGTAAACCTGTAGCAATAAAAAGAGGCTTCCCCTTGCAATGAGAAGCCTCAAAAAACAGTACAAAAATTGCTAAATTACAAACCTATTATCACGAATAACCTGCAAAAAGCATGATGAAAAGGTAGTCAATCTTTCCATGTATTATATATTTCAACTGTGAAATGTAGTTTCTACTTTCTTGAAATAATTATTTATTAATCTCTATAAATCTAGAGCATTTTGTCTACTTTTCAAAATAATTAAGTGTCATAAAATTCCCCAAAGCATTATTTAATGCTTTTTTGACAAAAAAGACAAAAATACAACTCTTTACAAAATTCTCAACGATCAAAATTGATACCCTAACTGTATGTATCCTCCCAAATGAATAAGATTCGTTCTATCTTGTTGTGCATTCAATTGTTTGTTACCCTTAAATACATTTGCAAGTCCAATATCTGAACGTATTCCATAACCTATTACAAAATGATCGATGATAAATTCATGGCCTAATGCCACTTTTAGTCCAGCATCATACTGGTGATAATCTCCTATGTTGTCATTCACCAATACTTTATTATAATACAATTGAAAGCCTCTTCTAATCCCGGCATAAGCTCCCAACTGTGCAGTAATTTTATGGTTGGGATGTTGTTGATCTTCCCATAAATCCAATTGATAAGCTAAAGAAATTCTATTGTAATTAAATACATATTCTTTGACTACAAATTGCCCTTTTCGATAAATGCCATAAGCTTGACGATGATCGGCATTGAGGGAATATTCGGCGACAATCGCTCCTTTTTTGTGTAGGCGATAGCGTCCCCACAAGCCATAATTAGCTGCAAGCCCAAAGTAATTAATGGTTAAACTATTATAATCAAAACTTTGGCGCGTTTCATTATTCAGCAAAACTGTAGAATTGACTGCGGTAAAAACTCCAAATGCTAATCTATTTTTGAATAGCCAAGGATTCTTTTTCCAAGCAGGTTCTTGTACCAAGGTCAACTCATCGGGCATCACCAAAGGTGGAAGTGTTAGTGCTTCCAAATTCTTGGTTGCTAATTTTTCATCCAATGCAATTGCTGTTGTTGAATCGTTGGTCGCTTCGCGTACCTTGGTTATTGTTAATTGCTTTGATTTTGTGATTTCTGGTGCTACTGGATTCGTGCTGTTGGTCGCTTCGCGTACCTTGGTTATTGTTGATTGCTTTGATTTTGTGATTTCTGGTGCTGCTGGATTCGTGCTGTTGGTCGCTTCGCGTACCTTGGTTATTGTTGATTCTTGTGATTTTGTGATTTCTGGTGCTGCTGGATTCGTGCTGTTGGTCGCTTCGCGTACCTTGGTTGTTGTTGATTGCTTTGATTTTGTAATTTCTGGTACTGCTGGATTCGTGCTGGGCGATGTTGGTCGCTTCGCGTACCTTGATGCTTGTTGATTACTTTGATTTTGTGATTCCTTTGCTGGATTATTGTATTCTGTTTGAGCAGGAGTAGCCGCCACAGGTGCTTGCTCTTTGGGTCTGTTTACATTGTACTGGTCACTTCCTAATAAAGAAAATGCTTTATTGATCGTTTGAGCAGGATTGTGTTCTTGCTTGTTTTTGGCAGCTATAGGTTCTGCTGTTATCACTGTTGGGATTTTATTACACGTTCTGGCCCACAACAACAGCAGTAAGGCCAATACAAGCCCTTGAAGGCTACGCAATTTCCAATCAATGGTCACCACAGGGGCATCCAAAGCAGTGCTAATACGCTTCCAGGTGCGATCAATATTCAATTGACGATTGACGGCAGCCCAAACCTTTTGAGGAGTTCGCAATTGTTCTTCCTGATAGCTTTGTTGGATTTTTTCATCCAATTGCTCGTCTAATGATGTTGGATTGTTGTTCAATTCTTCTGCAATCATAGACCAAGCCGCCAAAGGAGCCGCTTTAGCGATGTGTTCTGTAAAGCCTTCCTTAATTTTATCATCCAACTGTTCATCCAAAGTAGCAGGCAAATCTTTTTCCAATTGTTCCCAAATACCATTGGGAGCAACAGCCGTTTGTTGTTCATAACTATCTTGAATCTTATCATCCAACTGCTGGTCTAATGCTCCTTCGGGCAAGCTCATTTGAAGTTGCTCCCATACGCCTTTAGGAGCCGTTACTACTTGCGCTTCATAACTAGCCTGAACCTTATCATCCAACTGCTGGTCTAGTGCTCCTTCAGGCAAATGCGCCTGTAGCTGTTCCCACACGCTAGGGGGAGCAGGGACAGAAAACTGCTGGTAACTCTCTTGCAGTTTTTGATCAAGTTGTTGATTAATAGATTTATCCATTGTTTTTACTGAGCAACTTTTTGAGTAAGGTTCGGGCGCGATGCAATTGTGATTTGGAAGTACCTTCGCTGATGGCTAATTTTTGTGCAATTTCTTTATGGTTATACCCTTCTATAGCGTACAATTTGAGCACAATAGCTGCACGAGTAGGCAATTGGTTCACTAATTCGATGAGTGCTTGCGCGTTAATTTGATCCAATACATTTCCGATTCGAGGGCTGATGGCAATTTTAGTGTAAGATTCAATTTTTTCCTCGTGTCGTTTTTGTTTTCTATAATGATCCAAGGCCGTATTAATCATAATTCTACGAATCCATCCCTTGAGAGAACTGTCAAATTTGAACTGGTCTAATTTTCTAAATACTTTGATAAAGCCTTCTTGAAGAATATCACAAGCGGCATCTTGGTCACTATTATACGAAAGACATACACTATACATTTGATCGGCATAGCGACGATACAGTTGTTCTTGATAATGGCGTTCATTGGCCATACAACGCTTTACCAACTCTTGGTCTGATAACTGATGATCTTTTTCACTCATGGTAAACAATAGTTTTAGGATTCAATCAACGCACAAGGCATATTTGTTATAAACAACTTGTAAATCGCTTCGTATAAAGCCACATTTGTAGTAGTATTGACCAATATAGTAGTTCGACCATTCACAAGGCTAGTTTCGGCCATTTCCCACAAATCGCGCTGTTCTTCTGTAATCCATAGATGAGGCTGCAATACAATACTAGCAGTTGCCCTTTGAGCAGTTAGTGTTAGGGGTTGTTGTTGGCGTGCTCTATTCTTGCCTACAATTGACCATTGCTCTACATCCTTCAATTCTACTTGTACATAGACAGGAGCCACAGGATTGGCTTTCCATTCTCCTTCCAAGACTAAGATACTTGGTTTATCTTCATCTCCCAAACGAATATTCAAGCTCGTATAAACCCCTTGAGGAATGTCAAAGGTCATGGTTTCCAACGCAGTACCTTTTAAAGGCACTTGTATAGGATTGTCATAGGCCGTATTAAAATAAACAGCACTGCCCTGCTCTCGCTGTCCATCAAAAATAAAATCACTTAATTCTATATATCCCGTTCTCAGCACCAATTCCTCATTGAGAAACTGTGTTGTTGACAAACTCAAATCAAAACCAATGCTAGTGGGCTGTTTTAATTCATCTAATTTTGAACAAGCAAAAATACACAATAAAAACCCACAAAAAATCTTCAATCTCATAGTGCTACCCTTTTTTTATAAGACGGCAATTAAGATACAAAGGTTGGAAGGATTGTTTCTTTTTGCATGCAAAGCAGTTGTTTTTAATCCCTTTTTTATAGGTACAGCGCCTCCGAGCAAAGGAGCAAAGCGAACTGAGGCTCTGCTGAATCCATAATACAGTTGTAGTAAATCAATCCTTAAATAGAGTCGTCAAGACCCTAGCATTTTGGCTGCTTTTTCTTTGTTTTTTTTATCCTACATTCTATCCTGCCCAAAAGTAAAGTAATTCATAATTGGCCTATCTGCGAAATGTATTCAATGCTCTGGGAAATGTGTATTTCTCTTCATTCAACATCCTATACCTTTGTATTACAATCTTATTGATAGCAATAAGTAGTAGTTCAACATTTCTCTTTTATTACTCAATAATAAACTATTATGAATACTATTTCCAAATACTTAATAACGTGGTTATGCCTTTGCAGTAGTGCTTTATTCGCACAAATTACCTCCCATATGTATTATGAAGATGGCACTGAAGTTTCACCTCGCCAGCAAGCGCGTTTGGATCGCACTGCCTTAGAACGTCAAAATTTCCAAGACAATGGCCGTGCTGGCACTATTCGAATTCCAATTAGACACATTGTCTTACGAAGAGATGATGGTTTGGGCGGTCAAACGGATAGTGGATTGCAAAATCTCATGGATTCACTAAATCATGCTTTTGCATCTACCAATATCCAGTTTTATGAATGCAGTCGCACTTATGTAGATAATAGCTTTTTATTGTCCAATTACAATAAAGCATATGAAAACCAACTTGACCCTTATGCAGCATCCAATGTACTTAACCTTTTTCATTGTCACACGATAACTAAAGATACTGCTGTACATTCCTCTTTCTCTTTGTGTGGTTATGTTAATGATATAGGAACAGGAGATCGTATTTTTATCGACAATTTCTGTACTACCTATTTCAATCAACATATACACTACTTTGGGCACTATTTTTCACTATATGATACCGACCATGGAGGTGATGAACTAGTCAATGGCTCCAACTGTAAAACAGCAGGCGATAGGATTTGCGACACAGGCGCTGACCCTGGGGTCTCTTGGAGAGATATTAATAGCTCTTGTAATTATATAGGTACAGATGTAGATGTCAATGGTCATCGCTACAATCCTCCCACTAGAAATTATATGGCTAACTCCCCAAAAGAATGTGGACCAAGTTTTACAGCAGGACAAATTGCCCGCATGCGTTATAATGCTGTTAATGAGCGCGCCTACTTGACCTGCTCTTGTTTTGCTTATGACTATGTAGGTTATTTTAATTTTGGAACTACTACTAGTGGTAATAACTATACTACTTCTTTTAATACCTCTATTACTTCTGTTTATAATTGTGGTGGAGATGCCAACCAATTGCGTGTAGGCTCTTGTAATAGTTTTCCTAATTGGGGCGGTGACTTTGTAAGCGTAGAATTTGACGTACCTGCTGGTACAGACAAACTGAAATTACGTCTAAAGGGTGGCTGGCAAAATGGTAGTTCTGAAATTTATATTGATGATGTCTATCAAAAAGATTTCACCCTAGCTACAAACAACTGCTACAGCAACCACATCGATGTGTACCTTTATGATATCTCTAGTTTCTCGCAAGATGGAAAAGTAGTCATCAAACTCGTTGACCCTGACCCAGGCTGCTCTGGTGACTTTAATATTGATTATATGGAAGTCCATGCTTCGGATTGTATACAGAGTGCCTACGCCAAAGTTCCGTACACTACTACTTTCAGCTCTGGAGTATTAGACAACTACTGGCTGACACAAAGTAGCAATGAATTTGGAAATTCTCGTCTAACGATCTTCCACGGGCCTTACATTGGAGGTTTTCATTTACTCATGGATAGCAGGCAAACTTGGTTTACAGGAAATTATGCACTCAACCAAGCCGATCTGAGAGTAAATCTATCCAATTGTTCTGATGCAGATTTACACTTCAGATGGAAGGACATCAATGATGAATCTCATAATCAAGATGGTGTTTACTTATCGACAGATGGAGGCGAAAACTTTGTTAAAATTTATTCCCTCACCAATGGTTTCTTTACCTTTTGGAATTCGGTTTCTCTTGATCTTGATGCATTAGCAACTGCTAATGGATTAATGCTATCAGATGAATGTATTATTCGATTCCAACAATATGATGATAAGTCAAGTGGACATGATGGTATTGCTATTGATTATGTACGTGTATTGGGCTGTGATAATACTCCTGCTCCTATGTTAGCCTTATCTACACAAGATATTGAAAAAGGCCAAGTACCAAGCCTATACAGCAATTATGATCTATACCAAGATGACGTGCAATTAAACACTTCTAATGCTATAAATTCTACTATTGGTGTAGCTGTATTCCCAAATCCTGCCAAAGATGTGCTCAATCTACAACTCTCCGATTTTGAAATGGACGAACAACTAAACATCAAAGTTATTAACATGTTAGGGCAAGTTCAATTCCTTCAACAATATACCGTTACTAACAATACCAAAGATTTGGTACAACTGCAAGTACAGCAATTGCCTGCTGGTATATATACTGTAGTAATTGAAAATCAGCAACGTATTATTGCGCATCAGAAAGTGACGCTACAATAATAGACATTATTACGAATAGCTTTGCAGCGAAAAAAGCATCTTTTTACTTAGCTTCGCTGCTACTTCGTGGTCGTGAGCTCTTCGGGGTTCCCTCACTCATCGTTAAAAATTATTTTATGAACTCGCTCCGCTCGGTTAATTCCATAGCACTGCTATGAACTAAATATGCTAGGCTTTTTACTTACGTGAGCCCTTAGGGGTTGTGCCTTTTAGGTACAACCCACTCAGATCGTACCTGATTATTAGATACAGTGTATCTAATAAGTCAGATCGTTTCACGAGTGCGAGTGCCTTGATTGATGAAAAAATAGCTTCGTTGAGCCTTCGGGTTCTCACTTTTTAATCTCTATACAACTCCATTCGCTATAATGTCTAATAATTGATTTTTTTTTTAAAAAGACAGTCAAGATTATGTATCTTGACTGTTTTTTTTTATATAAATGTCAAACGCATTCACTAAATATTTTTAAAACCTTTCTCTGCCCAAAACACAATGAATAACATTTTTATCGTTGCAATCGCCCTTTTATGCCTCTATGCCAACCTTGCAAGCGCACAACACACTTCCCATACTAACCACCAAGAATGTGGCACCAAAATTTTGCCTCGCCATAAAGATCGTTTACAGCGTGCAGCCTTAGCACGCCAACACTTTCAAGACAATGCCCGTGCTGGTACTATCTATATTCCAGTACGACATATTATTGTACGCCGCTCAAATAGTACTGGTGGTATAAATACCGTAGACCTGCAACAAGCCATGGATCATCTAAATGCTGAATTTGCCCCAGCTAACATTCAATTTTATGAATGTAGCCGAGTATATGCCAACCATGATACCTATTATGATTTTCACCAAAGCCAAGAAGCAGCCTTAGCATCACTATATGAAGTATCTAATGTAGTTAATATTTTTTATTGTAATACAGTAACAACTTTAGACTCTTTGGAGCGTTGTGGGTATGCTAAATTTCCTGGCGGCGAAGACCGTATTTTTATACATAATTACTGTATTAATAATCGTTCTACTCTAGTTCATGAATTTGGTCATTATCTTTCTTTATACCACACCCATGAAACAACTTTTGGAAATGAATTAGTAAATGGTTCTAATTGTACCACTGCAGGCGATTTTATTTGTGATACAGAAGCAGATCCCAATATATCAACAGGACTCAATAAATCTTGTGTTTACATAGCAGGTGATACAGATGCCAATGGAGATACTTACACCCCTCCTACTACCAATTACATGTCTTATGCTAGAACTTATTGTAGAACAGAGTTTACACCCGGCCAAATTGCCCACTTGCGCTACACTGCTATCAATGATAGAGCTTACTTAACTTGCTCTTGCTTTTCTTATGATTTTGTAGGCTTCTTTAATTTTGGAACAACTACTAGTAGCCACAACTACACCACTTCTGCTAATGTATACACCACCACCGCCTATAGTTGTGATAGTGATCCCAACCAATTGCGCGTTGGCTCTTGTAGCAGTGCCCCCAATACAGGTGGTGATTTTGTTAGTGTAGAATTTGATGTTCCTGCTGGTACTGACAAGCTGCGTCTTTTATTACGAGGTGGCTGGCAAAATGGTAGTTCTGAAGTGTATATTGATGGGGTTTATCAAAGAGACTTTAATTTATCTACTACCAATTGTTCTTCCAATATTACCTATGTCTACATTTATAACATCTCAAATCTAACGCAAGATGGTAAGGTAGTCATTAAGCTAGTAGATCCAGATCCTGGTTGTTCGGGGGATTTCAACCTTGACCACATGCTGGTATATGCCGCTACTTGCAACCAAAGTAGTTATGCCAAATTACCCTATTTTACAGATTTCCGTACTGGGGTACTAGACGATTATTGGCTGACCCAAAGTAGCAATGAATTTGGCCAAGCACATCTAACCAGTCTTTATGGCCCATATTCTGGAGGTTATCACCTAATTATGAACAGTAACATTGGGGGACAATACGCTAACAATCAGGCCGATTTGCGTGTAGATTTATCTACTTGTTCTAATGTGTCTCTATACTTCCGTTGGAAAGAGTTTAATGATGAGTCACATCCTAATGATGCCGTTTTATTATCCGATGATGGCGGCGAGAATTTTGTTAAAGTATACAGCCTTACGGGTGGAACTTACAATACATGGAATTCAGCAACCGTAGATATTGATAACTTAGCTCGTCTGTATGGATTGAGTTTATCAGAAGAATTCATTATCAGATTTCAACAGTTTGATAATTACCCAGCATCTACTGATGGTATTGCTATTGATTATGTCTATTTATTAGGATGTAGCAATACCCCTGCTCCTATGTTAGCTATGGTAGATGAAGATCGAGTAAAGGGTCATGTACAGAGTGTTTACAAAGATTCGGAAAACAATCAAGATGATCCAGTATTAAATACCTTTAATAGTATAGATAATGGTGTAGAGATAAATATATTCCCCAACCCTGCCAAAGATGTACTCAACCTACAACTCAATGCTTTTGAAACCAATGAGGAAGTTAAGATCAAGGTTATTAATATGCTAGGCCAAGTTCAATACGCTAGTAACCATACTATTACTAACAATACTCAAGAAAGAATACAACTGCAAGTACAGCAATTGCCTGCTGGTATATATACTGTAGTAATTGAAAATCAGCAACGTATTATTGCGCATCAGAAAGTGACGCTACAATAAACTGTTTTGAATAAATCAACTCAAAAGAAGGCAGCTAAGAAACAATCTCTTAGCTGTCTTTACTTTTGTATACATATAACAAACATGAAGGGTAATTTTCAAAAAAACTAAAAAAAAACCTCTTAATGCAACTTTGTTGCGTTAATATTCTTATATTGTGCTTAGAGAGATTGATAGCTAATTTTATTCTGAGTCAGTAGAATAAAATTTCTGTTAAAATAAGTTTTCTAACCAGTTTGGCAATGCTTTTGCCTTATGGTTAGTCTTTGAAAGAAGGAAAAAGAGATTGGACAGAAATAAGCAAGTAATAATGTTTTTTTTGTCCCTTTTTCAACTTTTTTTGATTTTTGACAATTTGGTAAGCATTTGTTTTTTGGAATAAATAACCCGTCATTCTATGGCTTTTTCAGACAGCTTCCAAACAATAAAATGCCCAATAAATAAATGCCCAATAGAGTAGAAAAAAGGCTATTTGAGAGGCGATAAAACTAATTTTGACAAAATTTTTATTTCTTGTTTTATTCTCTTTCTTTTGCAGCAGAATACAACAATTGCCACTTAGGCAATTTCAAAATATTAGATAGTATGTTTTTAGCGAAATTACTGTTCTTCTTATACCTCCCTTCTAGCAAGTGAGGTATTTTTTTGTCCCTATACGATTCTTTTTTTATTTACTAATAGAAGTTTTGGGTAAGAAAAATACATGTATATTTGTTTTACCTCATCAAAAATCAATTAAACATGTATCAAAAATTTGAATTATCTCAACCTGTAGAGGGAAAAGTAGAATTAGTAGAAATGCCTGATGGTACTCAAATACACACGATTACATCAGGACAAGGAGCAACCACTGTTTTATTGGCGCATGGCTACAGTTATGACCATACTGCATGGAGTATTGTGATCAAAGCATTGAATAAATTAAACTACCAAACTATTATTTTTGACCAACGTGGACATGGAAAATCAACGATTGGCAAGAAAGGTATTAGCTCCTCTGCTATCCGATTACAAGCATCTAATTGAGCATTTTAATTTAGAAAAATGTATTCTTGTAGGGCATTCTATGGGTGGTTTCTTGAGTATGAAATTTCTTATTGAGCATCCAGCATTTTACCACCAAAAAGTAAAGAGTTGTGTACTAGTAGCTACTTTTGCAGGAGATATTAACAGAAAAAACTTTCAAAACCGCCTACAGATTCCTCTAACACGATTAGGGATTTTATCCAAACTCATGCGTTGGAAAACGGTGAAAAATCAATTTGCCAAATCTCTTTTAGGAATGGATCCCGATTCAGAAATTGTACGTGTTCTCCCCGAAGTTATTGCACAACAAAATCACGTTAACCTTATACCCATTTTAAAAGCTTTTGTTAATGAGAATTATTACAGCCAATTGCACAAAATTAACATCCCTTGTGCCGTTTTGATTGGAGAAAAAGATGCAACAACTCCTATGTTCCATACAACTAATATTGTAAAACAAATTCCTAATGCCACTAGAATTGATGTAAAGGAAAAAGGGCATTGCCTAAACTTTGAAGCACCTCAAGAAGTCGTTCGCGCTATCCAACTAATGGATATATAAGCGCAAGCAATCAAAATATACTCTTTGAATTTTATTTAAAATGGCCTTGTCTTTTGTGCTCATTCAAAATTTAGACTTCGCTACTTTCAAAAATTTAATCAAGCGAAATGTTTTGCTATAGAACTTAAATTTTATTTTTGTGGGAATTATTATTCTAATGCTTGGGTTGTCCTATAACATTTTAGGATAAATCAATTTGAAAAACCATTGTATTCAACAATATGCAGCACCAATATATTCAAGATCTTGCACCATATAAAGATGGGGATACCATCACCCTCAAAGGATGGATTGATAAATTGCGCCAAGGCAAAACCAACCATTTTTATGATTTTAGAGATGGAACTGGATTTGCCCAATGTGTCGTTTCTCTCGACAATGTAGGAGAAGAACAGTTTGAAGAATCCAAGCGACTTACCTTAGAAAGTTCGGTTGCTTTTACAGGCAAATTGCTACACAGCGAAAATAGTATTGGGGGGTATGAGCTTCAAGTAGAAAGCTTCGAAATTTATCACCTCGCCAAAGACTTTCCCATTACTAAGACGGATGCCGAACATGGCCCCAACTTCTTAGAAGAGCATCGCCACCTATGGTTGCGCCGCCGCCGCCAATGGGCCATCAATCGTGTGCGTAACCAACTCATCATGGGCATTCACGAATTTTTCCAAAACGATGGTTTTGTACAAATGGATGCACCACTGATGACAGGTTCTGCTTGTGAAGGCACTACCGACTTGTTTGAAACCGACTTCTTTGGCCAACCTGCTTACTTGTCTCAATCGGGGCAATTGTATGCAGAAGCCATGGCTATGGCCATGAACAAGGTGTATACATTTGGCCCTACGTTCCGCTCCGAAAAATCAAACACCCCTCGCCACTTGGCCGAGTTTTGGATGATTGAGCCAGAAGTAGCATTTGCCACCAATGAAGATAACATGGAATTGATAGAGCGTTTTATCAAGCATGTGATTGGACGCGTATTAGAACGTTGTCAAACAGAATTTAACATGCTAGAGCGTGACACCGCTCCCCTACAAGCGGTATTGGATAGCACTTTTCCTAAAGTCGCTTACAGCGATGCCGTAAAAATTCTCAATGGCATACAAGATGTAAATGGCAACAATGCTATTGCACTACAAGAAGCTGACTTGGCTGCCGCCAAACAATTGATCGAAAACCACCAACAAGATATTGCCGAACGTGAAAAAGCCATTAAAGCAGGCATGAAAAAAGGCGCGCGCAAGCACAGCCAAAATGTGATTGCCAAATTACAAGCCGAAATCAAGGTTGCTGAAGAACAACTACGCAACATTCCTAAGTGGATTGAATCGGCCAAAAATTTCCAACATGGCGAAGATTTGGGAAGTTCGGACGAAACGGTACTAACCCGTGTTTTCTCTACGCCTGTAATGGTTTACAACTGGCCTAGCAAAATCAAGGCTTTCTATATGAAAGAAGTAGATGGCCAACCAGAATTTGTAAAAGGAGTGGATTTATTGGCTCCAGACGGATTTGGAGAAATCATTGGAGGTTCTGAAAGGGAAACAGATATAGATATTCTTTTGCGTAAAATCGAAGAACATGAGCTAGATCAAGCAGATTTTGAATGGTACTTGGATTTGCGTCGTTTTGGCTCGGTACCACACGCAGGCTTTGGTCTTGGTTTGGAACGCTTGGTACGTTGGTCTTGTGATTTGCACCACGTCCGCGAAACCATTCCTTTCCCGCGTCGTTATGGGCACATCAAGCCTTAAGAGTACATTTATTCTAAGAAAAAATACACCTTTTCAGTATAGAGAAGGTGTATTTTGTTTTTATATGCTTTGTTCTTAACAGAAAAATTCGCCCTGTGGAACAATTTGACCTATTCCATTGTTTGGATATTATTATTGAACCAGTTTTATCAATCATACAAATGCTGGTTTCTTTTTTTTGTACCTAAGAGTGTCACCACTCCCCCTATTCAATTGATTGTATATACCAAGACTTGCCAAAGTCTGTTCAGTTGAATGTACCTTCTTTACTTCCTATTTATGCTGCTTAATAAGCAATCAGGTACAATTTTTTCGTAAAATATAGTATAAATAGAAACACCTAATTACTATTATGAATTCAAAAGATAGAAATGCAGACAGTTGTCTAGCAGTTTTAATTGATGGGGATAATGTCCCATCTGCTTATGTCAAAGAAATGCTGGAAGAGGTTGCTAAATATGGCAACCCTACCATTAAACGTATATATGGAGATTTTACCAAGCCTCACCTCAAGAAATGGAAGGCAATGCTCTTGACCAATGCCATTACACCAGTACAACAATATGCCTATACCCGTGGCAAAAACGCCACCGATGCGGCCATGATTATAGATGCCATGGATATTCTTTATTCGGGCAAAGTAGACAGCTTTTGCTTGGTTTCAAGCGATAGTGACTTTACGCGCCTAGCCACTCGCCTAAGAGAAGCAGGCAAATTGGTCATTGGGTTAGGAGAACGCAAAACCCCAGAGCCTTTTATTGTGGCTTGTGATCGTTTTATCTATGTAGAAATTCTAAAGAAACAGAAAGAGTCCGAAGAGGAGCCCAATGATGCCAGTGATGATGCGAACAAAGATAAACCCAAAACGAACAAAACACCTGCGGTAGAACCCATCAATGCCAAATTAGTGCGCTTGATAAAACAAACCATTTCAGATGTAGCAGATGATGATGGCTGGGCGTTTTTGGGTGATGTTGGCTCCTTGCTCCAAAAAAGAAAACCGACCTTTGATGCCCGAAATTATGGCTTTGAAAAACTCACTCCACTCATGCGAAAAATCAATGGCATAGAAATAGAACCGCGCGAAACAGGCAAAAGGCGTTCTAAGTTGATTTATGTACGTGCTAAGTAACGGAAGTGGTTTAACAAATTCACCTCAACAAACACCATGAAATATTAACGGAGTAAAAAAGAGCTAAAAACAAGTAAAAAAACGATTCTTACTTAACCAGCTTATCCCAAGCCTTGATGCCTCCTGTAAGGTTGTACAAATTGGTATAACCCAATTTTTCTTGCAATTGCTCTATGGCAATCTTGCTTCTGATTCCTTTGGCACAAATAATAGCTACAGGGCGATCTGTAGGAATTTTGGAGGCGTGCATCAATAGGCGTGGCAAGGGAATTTCTATGCCTTCTAGGGCTTCGTGCCGAGGCTGTTCCCACAATTCTCGAACATCTACGATAACGTAGTTGGATAAATTTCGCGCCAAGGCTTCGGCCGATAATTCGTTGACTGTTGAGGAGGGCAATCCACAAAAAGCAGCATAATCTTGCTCCTGAAAGGTGGATTCTTTGGCTTTGGTGGCGGCAATAATGGCTGGATTGGGCGTAATATCCAATACCATGCTTTGACAATCCAAGGTATTAAAAATCATTAGTTTACCTGATAATAAGTCTCCTATACCCAATATAATCTTGAGTACTTCATTGGCTTGCATACTACCAATAATACCGGGCAGCACCCCCAATACCCCAATTTCTGAGCAATTGGGCACCTGCCCAACAGGTGGAGGAGTCGGAAAAAGGCATCTATAACTAGGACCATTTTGATAATTAAAAACAGCCACCTGCCCTTCAAACTTAAAAATAGAGCCATACACCAAGGGCTTTTCTGTAATAACTGCCGCATCATTGACCAAATAACGTGTCGCAAAATTATCACTCCCATCGACCACAATATCGTATTGTTCAAACAATTTCAAAGCATTATTCTTGGTCAACTCATAAGGATAAGTGTATATATTTAGCAAGGGATTGATGGCCTCTAAGCGTGTTTTTGCGGCCTCTACCTTGAGCATTCCAATTTCATGTGTAGTGTATAAAATTTGTCGTTGCAAATTGCTCAAATCAACCACATCACCATCCACGATTCCAAGTGTTCCGATACCTGCTGCTGCCAAGTATTGCAAAATTGGACAGCCCAATCCACCTACACCAATAACCAATACCTTGGCTGCTTTGAGCCGTGCTTGCCCTTGCTCACCCACCTGATCCAAACGCAAATGTCTACTGTAACGCTCTAATTCCTGCTTTGTCCATTCCATTTTTTTATCTTTTATTGAAATTGTTTCAAAACACCCAAATAGTTGATAAACAATTCATTGAAAGCCAAATACTTCAGCTACTTTTGATCCCGTAGCTTCCAGCTACGAAACCAAAACCGAGCTTTGTCTTGACTTCCAAGCACTTATTTATCATTAGTTCGCTGTAAGCTCATGAGGTCGCAAGCTCTGTTCTACCTCGAATTTTTAAACAACTTCATTCCAACCGTCAAAGATAGTTTGTACTTTTGGGAACTTTGTGATTTTAAACATCTATCGCTTGAAAAAGTTATCTTTATTAGAATTAGAACGCCTTTCTGTAGAGGAATTTAAGGCAAGCCCCAAAACGCCTTTGGTGGTGATATTAGACAATGTACGCTCGGCACTCAATGTAGGAGCAGCCTTTAGAAGCAGCGATGCTTTTTTGGTGCAGGAGTTGGCACTTTGTGGCATTACGGCCACGCCTCCCCATCGCGAGATTCTCAAAACAGCCATTGGAGCCACCAAATCGGTCGATTGGCAACATTTTAAAACCACCCTAGAAGCCGTGGAATACTATCGCCAACAGGGATTTACCATTGCCGCCGTAGAACAAGCCACGGATAGTACGCCCCTGCAAAAAGTCTCTGTACAAGTCAACGAACCGATTGCTATTGTGTTTGGTAATGAAGTACAAGGGGTGAGCCAAGCTGTAATAGATATTGCTGATTATTGTTTAGAAATTCCCCAATTTGGCACCAAACACTCGTTTAATGTTTCTGTTACTATTGGAATGGTTTTATGGACAGTCGTACAACGTTTACGCCCAGAGTTATTTCAATAAGCACTAGAATTAATGGATCATGAGCATTGATATTAAGGTTATCAAGAATATTGTAGAGGAACAAATTCCTATTCACAAATTTTTGGGGGTTCAATTATTAGAAATAAAAGAAGGCTATGCTAAGGTACGGGTGCCTTTTCAAGAAATCGTATTAGGTGATATTGTACGCCGCCGTTGGCATGGAGGCATTTTGGCTACCATGATGGATTCGGTAGGTGGCTTGACTGGAGCGGCTTACTTCAGTTCACCCCAAGATAAGATGGCGACCATTGATATGAGGGTAGATTATCTCAAGGGTGCAGAGGCGGCCCCTATTATTGTAGAAGGCAAAATTGTGCGTTTGGGAAGACGAATTTTGGTTACCAAAATGTATGTATGGGACGAACAGGAAGAAAATTTATTGGCAGAAGGCAAGGGCGTTTATAATTTTATCCGAATGAAAGAAGAACTAAAAGAACCCAGTCCATTTTTGGGGATTACGCCTTACTCAGAGGATTGAGAAAAAACAACCGTCAAAATAGCCGAATCGGTTTGATGGGTCTTATCAATTTGTACATAGATACTGGAATTGCTCAACTGGATTTTTTCGTTGTACTTTACGCGCTCGGCATCCGCTCGAACGGCTGCCGCCCATTGCTGCAAAGCTCCTAGTTTTTGAACATCTTTCTCGGATAACATCGTCAAGATATTGGAAAAATGCAAGGCACAGACGGTTGCTGGGGTGTTCAATTCATACGCTTCGTGCAATAATATTCTAAATTCTTGCTCGATACGATCACAGCCCGATTGATACAACTCTATACTCATATTCATAGTGGGCACTTCTATCTTTTCAACACTCTCCTGCCCTTTCTGCTCAAAAGAATGTCCCTCAAAAGCGTCAATGCCCTCAAAAATAGCCGTAGGCTCTCCTCCAATACAAGGACGATCCTCGTTGCTGCCCCCACAAGCACCAAGCAACAAGAAAAAAGCAGCAATCAATAGTAGGTTAAAACGGGCAATAGTGGCAGCAAGCATGGTTTGAATAATTTTGTAGGAGATAAATTTCTTTTGTAGAGCAAAAGTTAATAAAAAAATAGGACTTCTATCTTAACAAACGCTTTGTCATAAAGGTTAGTCTTAAAAATGAAAACTTTATTCTTTGTTTATCTTTGCACCACTGTTTCATTTGTCTTATCATCACTTATTCCAAGACATTTTTAAACCAATTCTACTTTGTATGAGAATACTATTTTTCATTTTCACACTTTTTTTGTTGGTCTATACCGCCTGCAAACCCTTAGACCAAACTACTGCTACGGAAGAAAAAGCGGTTTTTCCTGATGATTGGATTGGACATTATCAAGGTGATTTAGCCCTCGTCAATGCGATTCAAGGCCAAACCATGACGTTGCCTATGACCCTTATTATTAGTCCGACAGATACGGCCAATCGCTGGCGTTGGTATTCTAAAGCTATTTATAAAGGTCAAGAAATCATTAAAGATTATACCCTGTATAGAACAGATTCTATGCCCAACAATCATTTTATAATGGATGAGAACAATGGCATTTATTTGGATAGGATCTTGCTAGATGGTGGCTTTTACGATTACTTTGAGGTTGGCAATCTGGGTTTGTATGGAATTACCAAAAAAGTAGGCGATGACATTCACTTTGAAATTGC
>JBGCDW010000079.1:0-13627 GCA_045105775.1 Aureispira sp. | reverse complement strand
AGATGATTAGACCAATTTGTGCATTTAGAAGGTTAACGATCTATCAAGATTAAATATTTGAAATCCTATGAAAAATCAACCCCAACCCAACATGGATTGGGTAGCCAAATTTTATCAAGCTCAGAACGACTGGTTTGGTGTTTATTTGTTGCCCATAGACGAGCAGCACGAAGATCGAAGAACAGTAGTACATCAATTGTTGGGCACCGCACCTAAGTCTATGTTGGAGTTAGGTGCAGGAGGTGGGCAGACTGCTGTTGTGTTGGCACAGGCAGGGCATACGCTTACGACTATAGAATTGTTAGAATCTTCTACTCAATATGCCCAGCAATTAGCAGAGGAATATCAAGTGCCCATTCAGGTTTTGCAAGGCGATTTTTACACCTTAGATTTGCCACAAACATTTGATGCAGTCCTGTATTTTGATAGTTTTGGCATTGGCAGTGACCAAGATCAACAGTGTTTGCTCCATCGAGTGGCTGATTGGCTTTCACCCCAAGGCAAAGCGTTGATTGAAGTCGGCACACCTTGGTATTGGAATGAAGTTGCCAAGGGGCGAAGGGTTGATTTAGAAGTCTGTTTTAGGGAGTATGATTTTGATCTAACCACTTGTCGATTAATAGATGCTTGGTGGCACAAGGATTACCCAGAAGGAGTGGTCAAACAATCGCTGCGTTGCTACAGTCCTGCTGATTTGGAATTGCTATTGCAAGGAACAGCGTTGGAGCTGGTGGAGATACAAGCGGGTAATTGTATTGCCTACGAACCTATCCGCTGGTTAAAAAATGTAGCCTTGGAAGATGCTATGACTTATTATGCTGTATTGCAGAAACGGCAATAGACATTGCCAAAGATTTTAAAACAATGAGATACATCGCTTATTTTTTTTTAGGATTAGTAATAGCCATTAGCTGGGGCAGTTGCGCGCCACAATTGCCTAATTATAATTTGGAAGAATTGCAGGGCAACTGGAGACGCGTGTCTGGTAATAATACAGAGGCCGACAGTATGTTGTTGCAAATAAGTGGGAGTAGTGCAGTTATTTTATACGCTCCTGTTAATAGTGACTTTTCTAATAATGAGCTCAAATGGACAGGAATTGCACCTGTCGTTTTTCCCAGAGATTTTACATTCATGGACAAGAGTATCGATGGTAATTTTTGGGCAGCTAATATATTCGTGGAGCGTGTAGAAAACGACAGCATTAAGTCGTTTACAGTGGTCAGTGATGCTTTTGCAGCCGCTCCTGGAGGGGAACAAGAATGGGTGAGAGAATGATCTTAATGAATAAAAATATACCAAGCAGTATTTTTTTGTCGTTAAATTATATACCAATCGGTATTTTTTATACTTTTGTATGGTTAATAAACGCCAATATTCTTTTTTATGCCTGTAAAAGCGGAACGTACCAAGCAATTTATTCTAGAAAAAATAGCCCCTATTTTTAATCAATATGGTTATATGGGCACCAGTATGGCTTTGATTACCCAAACAGTGGGGATGACCAAAGGAGCTATTTATGGTAATTTTAAAGATAAGAAAGCATTGGCTTTGGCGGCTTTTAATTATAATATTCGCCTAGAAATGGGGCGTTTAACTCAATTTATACAAGCACAATCCTCGCCTATACAACAACTCATTGCTATTCTCGATTTTTATGCCTACCATCGTTCTCACAAACAAACTGGAGGGGGTTGTCCTATCATCAATATTGGCGTGGATGCCAATAACCAAAATAAAGAATTATTGGAGCGTGTCCAAGAAGTAATTGGTAAGTTGGAAAAGAGCATAGAAGACATTATTAAAGCAGGAATTGCCAATCAAGAGCTACGCGCAGACTTGGATACAAGCACTTGTGCCAAACATTTTTATACCAGTATACAAGGTGCTGTTTTTATGGCTATGACCTTAAAGGATGACCGCTATTTGCAGCAAATGAATTTACACCTTCGTCAATTGATCGAAGAACAATGGTGCAGCATGGGTTTATAGCAGTATGGGTTTATTGCTATAAACCCATGCTATAAACCCATACTGCTATTTTTTTATACAGTAATATACCAATCGGTATATTATCAAAATATAAATCAAGAATCATGAAAGAATTACCAAAAATTTTAAGTAGTTATACGCGTATTCGTTTTCAGGATGCAGATCCTTATAAGCATTTGAATAATAGCAAATACATTGATTATATGCTTAATGCACGAGAGGATCAGGTAGAAGCAGCTTATGGGTTGAATTTTGTAGAGATAGCACAACAAAGAAATTTGGGTTGGGTGGTCGCCCAGCAACAAATTGCTTATTTAAAACCTGCTTATGTGTGGGAAACAGTGTATATTGATTCTCAGCTAATACAATTATCAAAACGCCACTTAGAAGTAGAAATTCGTATGTGGGATGAGAACAAGCAAGATTTAAAAGCTTTTTTGTGGGTGCAGTTTGTAGCAGTAGGAGTAAAAGAACAAAAAGTAGCAGAGCATCCTGAGGATTTGATGGCCTTACTACAATCCGTTGTATTGCCATTGGAAGAACAAACAACTTTTGAGGCGCGACAGGTGTTTTGGAAACAGGAGAACAAAAAGGCTAGGGCCGTAGCCGTTGATTAGGTCTTAGAGGCTAATTTTAAAAACAACAATTTTAACGATACACTTTACAATGATGCTTCAACGATTATATTTCAAAACGATGGATCGTATTTGGCCGAGCTTTTTGGCCAATCAAGTTTATCACTTTATGTCTAATCCGAATATTAGAAAATTACGTGATTTTGAGGAAGTTATTTTAGAGCGTTCGCATAAAGCACGAGTCTCATTTGGCGATTTTGAATTGCAGACGTATGCGTGGGGAGATCCTAAGAACGAGACGGTATTGATGATACATGGTTGGGAAGGACAAGCAGGCAATTTTGGAGCCTTGGTCGATATTTTGTTAGCAAAGAACTACTATGTTCTTTCTTATGATGGGCCTTCACATGGTAGAAGCAGCAAAGGAAATACGAGTATGTTTGAGATGGGAGAGGTGGCTACTTTTTTTATGAAAAAACACCAACCCAATTACCTCATTAGTCATTCTTTTGGAAGCATTTCGACTATATACGGTTTGGCTAGAAATCCTGATTTGCTAATCAAAAAATGGTTGGTGGTTACGACACCTTATAACTTTAAAGATCGGCTGCAAGGAGTGGCTGATTTTTTAGGCGTTACCGATAGAACCATCAAAAAAGTTATTCAAAAGGTGGAGGCAGATACTGGAGAATCGGTTGATGTCATGAATGTAGATGATTATAGTGTACACTTGACTGATTGTTTGAAAAATATAGTCATGGTGCATTCCAAGAGTGATAAAGTTATACCTATTGAAGATTCTAGAAAGGTGCAAAAAGCGTTGGGGGCTAGAGCTAGTTTGACAGAATTGGACAATATTGGACATTACTCTATTCTATGGTCAGATGATCTCAAAAATATAGTAGGGGAGCATTTTTAATCCAATCAATACCTTATGTCTGTTTCTTTTTTTCGTAAGAAGTATTTTCTGCTATTTGTTGGCCGACCGCTAGGATGGCTGTATGGAATAGGGGCTTGGCTGCATCGAGCAGCTTATGTATATGGGCCATTTAAGCGGCATAGATTTGCGCCGTTTGTAATTAGTGTAGGAAATTTATCTGTAGGAGGAACGGGCAAAAGCCCTCATGTGCTTTATTTACAACACTTGCTTGGGGCAACAGAACGCACGGCCATGGTTAGCAGAGGTTATGGTCGTAAGACCAAAGGCGTACAGTGGGTACAAACGGATAGCCAAGCCCAAACCGTAGGTGATGAACCCTTGCAGTTTAAACTGGCACATCCCAAGGCACTAGTAGTGGTGGCCGAGCAACGTGCAAAGGGGATTCAGGCCGCATTACAAAAGCAGCCGCAATTGGAGCAAGTGCTTTTAGACGATGCCATGCAGCATTGGGGGATTCAAGCAGATTGCACCTTTATGCTTACCACTTTTGCTGCGCCCTTCTTTCGGCAACATGTATTGCCTTTTGGACAACTGCGAGAGTTTAGAAGTGGCTACAAGCGTGCAGAAGTCATCATCGTTACCCAATCGCCCTCTGGTCTGGGAGGAAGCATTCGCAATTCTTATCTAGTAGAGATAAAGCCATTGCCCCACCAAAAAGTACTATTCTCTTGGTTGTCATACAAGCCTTTGTATGATTTGTGGACAGGAGCCGTAGGGCCTTCTCTAAAAACAGGACAAGAGATGTTGCTGCTGACAGGGATTGCCGATACCACCGCTCTAAAAAAGTATTTGAGCAAACATACGATTACAGAGTATGCTTTTCCCGATCATCATCTTTTTACCCTAAAAGACTTGCAAAAAGTGCAAGAAAATGCTCGAAATAAGCTCATTATAACAACAGAAAAAGATGCGACCAGATTGCGTCCAGTGCTTCAACAAAATCCTTCTATACCACTTCAGATTTATGTTTTACCTGTAGAGGTTGTTTTTTCGCCCGATGATGCCGCATGGTTAAAAGAATACTTGCAAGCACAAAAAGCAAAAAAAATGGCATAAAAAATCCTGCTAGTACCCCTACTAGCAGGAATGGATATGGCCTGAACCATACTCTAACCAGATTATATCATTTATGATTATTGCATCAAGATTTTGCCTTCTTGTAAGGGCATGCCTTTGGCCGAAATTCGGTAGACATAGAATCCAGAGGGGAGTCCCATGCGTTCCAAATCAGTGGTGCTATTGCCTCGGATGGCTAGTGTTCGAACCAATTGTCCTGTAAGGGCATACAGTTCAAATTGATAAACTACGTCATCTGCTCCATCCAATATAATTAGGGCATGTTGTTGTACGGGATTAGGGGCTATTTGGACCTGTACAGCTGTTGTTAAATGGGCATCGTCAATCGTATTGATACTACTCGCTGGTGTGTTGTTATCATTTAAAGCCGAAATAGTTGTACTGCCCACATTTGCATCTACTAATGTTTTGCCATTGATCGCACAACCTTGATCTACAAAAGGAAGGTGACTGCCATTCCAAAAAGTAGCGGTATAGAAATCAGAAACAACAGGAATAATTTGTGGATTGGAGGTGCAAAGTTCTATAAAGCAAATAGCCATAATGGTATTCTGTGCATCTCGAATTTCCATTTTATAGTTTCTGTGCGCGGTTTGTGTAATAGGCACTATAGTTGAAAATACCCCCTGACTAGGAATTTGTAAGGTTCCTTGTTGTAATACTACACGTTGACCATTGACAATAAGGTGGTCATCTATGATAATGTATTGTACTTGTTGTTGGGTGCTTAATGGGGTGCCGTGATTGGTCACCTTAAATTTCAAAGCATTCCCCAAGCATTCTCCATCCACATCTAGCAAAGGAACATTTTGTACAGCAGAGCACAAGGTATCAGGAAAAATATGTGCATCTATGCAGTGTTTTACACCTAGTAAATGAGGGTCACAAGTAGTAGTGAGGTGCAAATCTATATTTCCACAAAGGCCTACAGGAATAGTTCCTGTATTAAAACGAACGTGCTGAGGCCCCAAAATAGTATAGGCCAAGGAGGCACTGTCCAATTGCAGGTGGCTGTCAAGTATTATTTCTACATAGGTGTCGTAGGCCACCGCACCCCCATGATTACAATAGGCCAAAATAGCGGTAGAAGAAACACAACTTTGAATAAAAGGAAGATTAACATCCACCATCAATTTAGGACAAGAACTGATGACAGTACTCATTACTCTTCCATCATCACCAACTCTAGTATAGAGGTTGGTCAAATCTTGAGGGGTTCCTGTAAGAATGTCTCTCGGATTGTCTGGGGTAGGGTCAGAAGAAATAAAATAAGTGGTTCTATTTTTATTGTTGTCGCCAGAAGGATTGGTAGTACCTTGTGCCCAGGTATGGATGGGAACAACTGTACAAAAAGAAAGGAGAACTAAGGATACAAGGAACGTTATGGTTTGAGACATACGGAAATCAATTTGTATGCTGCTTAGTAGCTAGGGGTAAAACGGTTAGAGTATAAAGCAACAAGAGGTTCATGTAATAGCATCAAAAACTGTACTACCTCTACAAAAGAAAATAGTAAACTGCTCTAATTCAGTATAAATAAGGCCACTGATAGAGATAGATTTTGATGTAACATCTAATGGAATCAAAAGATAAAATTGTACTAACAGGTGTTTGTAGAACAACTTCTGTAAGAAGTTATAAGAGTAAGATAGATTGGTACTGGTTACCAAATCAACTTATTTGGGGCATTATCTGTTTTGACAATTTTGAAAAAAAGGGAGCTAAAGTTTGTTCCCCAACAAAAACTTTAGCTCCGCTGTTGGATGCTTGCAACCACGCGCACATCCTTTTTTTCTTTTGGAAGAAAATCGTCAATATTGTTAACAATTTTGACAATTTTCAGCTCGAACATAAATTCGAGTACCAAAGAAAAATAACCAACATTTTCTGTAAGATTTAAGTGAATATAATTTCACTTCACAAAAGCAGAACAACCAGACTTTTTCTGGTTGTGGCCAACCAGTTTTTTCAACTAGGTGGCATCTTCTCTACTACAAATATCTAATGAATGAATTGGATAAAAAAAGACAAAAAACAGCAATTCTCTACTAGTTTTACATTAAATTGTAGTTGTAATAGTAGTTACAGGTCAATTTTCCCAAAAAAAAATAAGATGTATAGCAGTAAATTAGTTGACTTATTCTATTCCCTATCCAAAGCTCAACTGCGCGCTTTACGCAAGTTTGTTCGCTCCCCTTACTTCAATAAAAGACAGGATGTTATTGATTTATTTGATTTATTATACAAAACTTCTTTAGATAACCGCACCGCACTACGCAAAGAAGTCGTCTTTACAAAGCTTTTCGAAGGGCAGAAGTTTAGTGCAGATAAGGTAGATTATACCATGTCTTTTCTCAATAAATTAATTGAACAATTCCTCGTTCATCAGAGTAGTACCGAAGACGAAGTACAGGCCGAATTGGCATTGATGAGGAGTTATCGGAAGTTAGGACTGACCAAACATTTTAATCAATCGTTGAGTATTGCGCGAAGACACCAAGCCAAAAGCAAGCGTCGCGACATTGATTACCACAAAAAAGATTTTGCGATAGAGGCGGAGCAATACCAATTTTTAGCTACTCAAAAACGGGATGCTAATAAAAATTTGGAGGCGGTAAGCAAAAAATTAGACATACTGATTTTGACACAAAAGCTCAAAGATGGTTGTCGCTTATTGGCACACCAGGCGGTCGCCAAACAGGGCTATGATTTTAGTTTGTTAGAATTATTGTTGCCCTATTTAGAACAGCACCCAGCATTGTTGGAGAATCCTGGTATTGGATTGTATTATTATTATTATCAAGCGGCTACGCAAGAGGTTGGTAGCGAAGAATACTATAGAGCATTTAAACGTGTATTTCTGGATTCTACCAAAGCCTTTGCCCTAGACGAACAGAGCGATTTGTATACCTTGGCTCTCAATTATTGTGTGCGCCAAGCCAATGTAGGGCATAGCCATTATCAAGAGGAGTTGTTTGAATGGTATCGAGTAGGACTCGAATTAAATTTGTTAACCGACAACGGCAAGCTGAATCCGTTTAAATTTAACAATATTACCAAGTTAGCCCTGCGCCTACAAAAAGTGGATTGGACGGCTAAGTTTATCAAGAAATACAAAAATCTTTTAGATCCTGTTTACCGAGCTACGTATGTGCACAATGCACACTCTATGCTGTCTTTTGCAAGAGGGAATTACGAAGAAACATTGGAACGATTGCAGGAAATGGATTATCGAGAGTTGTTTATAGCCTTGGATGCCAAGTTGCTTTTGATCAAAGTTTATTATCACTTAGATGAATATGATGTATTAGAATCATCCATAAATAGTTTTAAAGTCTTTTTGAGAAGAAAAGATATCATGGCTTACCATCAAGAAATTTATCGTAATTTTTTGCGTATAGTACAGAAGCTGGCGCAATTGCCAAGTTTTGATAAAGTAGCCAAAGCCAAACTGTATAAGGAGATAGAAGAAGCGCAACGCTTGCCAGAGAAACAGTGGTTGTTGGAGCAAATAGATGCCTTGTAAATAGTTTGTACAAAAAAAGCGCGTTCCCGAGTAATTCGAGAACGCGCAACATATATCTAGCCGTTTGTTGGCTTATTTCATTAAGTCTACTGACTTTTTGATAAAGGTTGTTAATTCTGCACCTTTGAGCAAACCATTCTGTAAGCGGGCCAAATCATATAAGTGCTGGCCTTTTTGCTCGTCACCATTTTTTAGCACCGTGCCTACTACTTCGTGGTTGGTATTGATAACCACATTGTACATATCCCCCATATTCATACTCATTCCCTGCATGGCAGACATCTCCTGCATACGACGCATAAACTCTGGGCGTGTGATTACAATCGGCAAATCAGCAGGCGACAAAGCTTCTAATTTAACCGTAGCTCCTTGTTGTGTTACAAATTTTTGGAACAAGGTCTCTAAGTCTTTTTGCTCCTCTTCAGACAAAACAGACTCTAGTGTTTCATCTTTGGCAATTAAGTTACTAGGCGTATCAGAATCTACACGTACAAAACTTACTTTCTCTAATTTACGCTCTAGGGCTTGAATGAAGTGTACATCAATCAAGGTTTCCATACTCAAGACATCATAGCCCAAATCTTGTGCCCCTGTGATGTAAGCATCGTGTTCTTCCTTGTTATTGGTATATAGAATAACCTTTTGCTCGTCTTTATTCGTTTGATTAGCTGCAATTTTTTCTAAGTAGTCGTCGGTAGTGAAGTAGTCACCTTCTACATTTTCTAAAAGAATGAACTTTTTAGCTTTATCGGCAAATTTCTCTTCGGTCACATAACCATACTTGACAAAAACATTCATGTGCTCCCAGTTCTTATCAAACTGTTCGCGCTCTTTGCGGAACATTTCTTCTAAGCGATCCGCCACTTTACGCGTAATATATTCCGTGATCTTTTTCACATTGCGATCACTCTGCAAATAAGAACGAGATACGTTTAATGGAATATCAGGGGAGTCAATAACCCCATGCAGCAAGGTCAAAAATTCAGGAACAATTTCTTTTACTTCATCCGTTACATATACTTGATTAGAGTACAAGTGAATTTTGTTGCGTTGAACTTCTAATTGATTGCCCAATTGAGGGAAATAAAGCACCCCCGTAAGGTTAAAAGGGTAATCAATATTGAGGTGTACCCAGAACAATGGAGGTTCTCCAGAAGGGAACAACTCCTTGTAGAAATTGCGATAATCCTCATCGCTCAATTCAGAAGGTTGTTTTTTCCAAGCAGGATTAGGATTGTTGATGATATTGGGAACCTTTACTTCATTTTTTACAGGATTTCCTTCTTCATCTTGTACACTCTCATCCTCTACATATTCAGTCTTAGTACCAAATTCAATAGGAATAGGCAAGAATTTACAGTGCTTATTAAGCAACTCAGAGATTCTGAATTGTTGTAAGAACTCTTCGCTATCCTCACTGATATGTAGTACTATATCTGTACCATAAGCTTCTTTTTCTACTTCCTCTATGCTGTAAGCTGGATCACCCGTACAAGACCATTTAACCGCTTGGCTATCTTTTTTGTAAGACTTGGTAACAACATCAACTTTGTCTGCTACCATAAAAGCAGAGTAAAAACCCAAACCAAAGTGACCAATAATAGAAGCTTCCTCTTTGTATTTTTCAACAAATTCTGTCGCCGAAGAAAAGGCTACTTGGTTCAAGTATTTGAGTACCTCTTCTTCCGTCATTCCAATTCCTCTATCCGAAATGGTCAATGTCTTGGCCTCGGCATCAATGATAACTTTGATCGTAGTATCGGTTACTTCCTGCTCTACTTCTCCGCGTCTCGCCAAGGTCAATAATTTGCTCGTAGCATCTGTTGCATTGGCAATGAGCTCTCTTAAGAAAATCTCTTGGTCAGAATATAGAAATTGCTTTATAATTGGAAATATATTTTCCGTTTCTACAGAAATACTACCCGTACGCATGATAAAATTTATTTATTAAAGTGAATGTTTGTATTAGTAAGTAACAAGCAGATGACAAGGACTATTCCAGCACCGTCAAAACTGACAAAGTGACTTCTAACTTCAATTTAGCTTACAAAACGTCGGTTGTAATGGTAAAATTGACAGATATATAGTAGAACAAAGGACACAAACACGTTTGTTTTAATCCTATATTCCTCTATTGATAACGCTCTGTGGTAATCTCCTATTTACCCTTTTTAGGTGGTTTATACCTACGATGAATCCTATATATTTGTACTCTAATAATCAATAAACAAATTTAGAAGCAGTCTTTTAAATCTAAAATAGAATAGCTAAGGAGCGTGAAATTTAGATTAGTTGTTAAAATATTCAATCCCCTTGTTTTAAGTATGTAAACTTTAATTAATTTTTAGTCCATAAATTGCAGACAGGTTTGTCCCTTTGTTCAGATTTAAAAACGTCTGAATAACTGTCCAAAAAATAAAATATCAGTAGTATGGGTGACTATGTTTTATTGGTTGTGTACGTATTTGCCTGTGAATAGAGCAACGTGTAGTAAGATTCACAGGTGTTCGTAGTTATGTGTGGGAGTAGTGGTGCAGCTCTATGCACCACTACATACACGTTACCAAAATAGATTTTTTTACCCTGCGTCCAATATTCATCCAACCACTCCATTTATTTATTACTCCAATGAACATCAAACTATCCAAAGCCGACAAAATACCACTACTCCAACCCAAGGACAGGTATAGTATCATGCAAAAAATACTATTGCAAGCGGACAAAATAAAGCAAAACAAAGAACATTTCTGGGTCTTGGGCTTGGCAAGCAATAATAAATTGCTATTTGTAGAATTAGTAAGCTTAGGCTCTGTGAATAAAACCATTGTAGAACCAATGGAAGTATACAGCCTAGCTATACGCCGAAGAGCTGTGAAAATCGTGCTGTGTCACAACCACCCAAGCGGCACACTCAAACCCTCGGCAGAAGACTACGATATTACGGATCGGCTTATTCAGGTGGGGCTGATTGTAAATTTGCCAGTGGTGGACCACCTCATTATTTCTGATACCAGTTATTTATCGTTTGAAGAGATCGGGTTGATGGAATTCTTAAAAAAAAGTATCCAATACGTACCCAGTTATGCGTTGGCACAACGAGTTCAGGCCCTGATCGCTGAATCCGTGGAAAAACAAATCGCAAGAATAAAAAAGGAGGCGCGACAAAATATGTTCCGCACAGCTATCCAACTCAAAAAACATGGCCTAACAGCCAAGGAAATAGCCGAATGTACCAACTTGACCGTAAGGGAGGTGAGGAGCCTGAAGTAAGAAATATAAACAAGCAAGCACTTTGTTGAATAAAGTCTTATCCCAATTGGAGCAATTCCCCAATCTTACCATTGCCCTAAAAGCACAGATGAATCTAGGAAATCTTCAACTCAAGAAAAAAAACTATCCAGAAGCATTGAAATTGCTCACGGCCTCATGTCACCAATCCAATTTTACCTACCCAATACCTCCACAAACAACCAAATACCCCAAAACAGGGCAAAAATCACCTATTTATGTGACCTCACATCCAAAATAAATACTATATATTTGTGTATCACATAACAATTAACAAACTAAAACTATAAAGTCACTACAAAGATTGAAGTATATTTAGCATTCATGAATGGTGTAGAAGGTATAGAATCATCCTATACCTTCTACCAACCATTATTTTATTACCTAAAAAATAGATAAAACATGGATTCTAACAACAATGGCTTTGTAGAAGTAGAAGCACAGGACGTACAGTTGTATTACAATACCGCAAGCAAAAATTACAGCCTTGAATTTTATATCCAAGATTTTGCCAGTGCCGTACCCAATGACAAGGTCAAAGCAACTACAACTTATGAGGCCATCGGCCAACAGGAAACACTCACACCTGCCATTCAATGTACCCACAGCGCTGGTGCGAGTTTGTATTTTGATATAACCATTGAAACGAATCAACAAGACTTGTCGGAGGAGGAGACGGAATATACGCTTGCTATTGAATTGCCAGAGTTGGTGCAAGGGAAACAAGCGAATAATGACCCTGTAATACATGTACGACCAACTATTAAATATTCTGGAGGTAGAAAACGATAAAGTAGATCCCTAAATTATGAGCTGTTAATCATCGTTGTGGTGATTAACAGCTGACCCAAACAATAACTTTTTTATGAAACTAAAATTCTATTACCTATTCTTCTTGTTATGGTCCTATTCCTTATATGGGATTCCCCCAATAGATAGTTTGTATCAATTATTAGAGCAAACTAAAACCAATCCTCAAAAATTGCTAACTACACACTTGCAATTGGCAGATGCTTTATCAAAACAAGGAGATAACAATAAGGCTACTAGTCATATAGACACCGTAGAAAAACAACTTACGCAACATAATTTTCCAATAGTCAAAGTTCATTTGACACTAACTAAAGGATTGTTAGCCTATAACCAATACAACGATGAGGAAGCACTAGCTTTATTTGAAGAGGGGTATCAACTCAACCAGAAATATCAAGCAGGTTTTTGTGTGGACTTTTGTACTAACCTCTCAAAATTGACTTCTGTTCTAGTAGCAGAAGATTATCTAAACGAAGGACTAAATTGTGCGTCAGATATTCAAGACACCATTGCACTGCAAGAACAATTAGGCAATTTATATACCCGAGAAGAGCAATATGAGAAAGCTCTATTATTCTACAACAACAACCAACAATTTGCAAAAAGAATCAAAGACACTCTACTAGAAAGTGATGCTTATCAAAATATTGGAAATACTTTCCTTCGTGAAGGAAAATGGAAAAAAGCAGCTAGTTCTTATTTAGAAAGCATCCACCTAAAAGAAAAAATAGGCGATCAACAAGGGTTGGTTGATGTACAGCACAATCTTGCAATGGTTTATTTTAGTCAGAAACAGTATGATAAAAGCCTAGAATACTATCAAAAATGTACGAATTACTATAATAACAGCAAAGATACAGCCGAATTGGTAGAGATATGGAGCAATACAGCTAGTGTTTATATTGCTCAAAAAAAGTACAACAAAGCAAGCACTTTGTTGAATCAAATCTTACCCTTGTTGGAGCAATTTCCGAACCCTACTGTTACCCTAAAAGCACGGATGAATCTAGGAAATCTTCAACTCAAGAAAGAAAATTATCCAAAAGCATTGGTTTTGTTTGAGGCTTCTTTTCAAGCCGCCCAACAACAAGAAGACTATTTTAATTTGGTGACTATTAATAATCTTCTGGGTTCAACGTATTGTTCTCTTAAGAATTATAAACAATCCATTTTTTATTATCAAGAGGCATTATCCATAAGTCAAGAATTGAATTTGTTGTATGAGCAAAACCTGGCCCTTTTTGGGCTGTATAAATCTTATAATGCCTTAGGCAACTTCCAAGAAGCCCTAGACTGGCACAAGCAATACACCAGCATCAAAGACAGCTTGTACAATGTAGAAACGACCACCCAGATTGCAGCGATGCAAGCCGAGTACGATAATTTGCAAAAAGAAAAAGAGATTCAGCAACTCAG
>JBGCDW010000078.1:0-15740 GCA_045105775.1 Aureispira sp. | reverse complement strand
TCTTAGATATTTTTTCAAATAACTCTTTGATATAGGGGGCTGTTTCGGGATGCTCTTCTAATTCTTCCTCTAGGATAGCTTCTACCGCTTTTTTCCTTGCCGAACTATCGGGCTTTTCTTGAAGCTTTTTAAGAGCATCGTTGGCCGTGCCATCTTCCTTCAGGAAAAGCGGTTTGACCCATTGGACGGTTTCGGTGGTTAATTCAGAGAAAAAATGCTGAACGGCTTGTTCTTTGGATAATTTTCGGCCTATATAGGCTACGATTGCGGTTATCATGACAGAGGTAGGCTCCATTGTATTCTTGTTGATAAGTGTAGAAAATGGTTTGTAGGATAGTATGCTATTTCTATACTTCCATGAACGTTATGATACAAAAAATAATTCATATTATAGGGAAAGATTTAACCATTATTATAATAGAAGTTGTTGTGTCGAGTCTCCCAAGCACAAAAAAAGTCGTTCCCAATATAGATTGAGAACGACTTGGTATAAGGTATAATAAACGACGTACTTAGTAGTACGGATTTATTGCTTGATTAGTTTCTTAACAATATGCTTTTTGTCATTGCTAAAAGTAATAAAGTACACTCCAGGGTTCAATTCATCCAACTGAATGGTTTTTCCTTGCAATTGGCCTGCAGCTACTTGCTGTCCTTGAACATTGGTTACACTATAGTCAAAGTTGCCTCCAATATTTGTTTGCACATTGATGTAATTGCTGAATGGATTTGGCATTACATTCAAGAAAGTACCTGTTTCATTAACAACCGCATCATCAATCGCGCTCAAGGTACCAGATTCACCAAGACAGAAGTTGTGAGAAACAGAAGAGGTGAATTGACCACCAGAAGCGAGCGTACTTCCACCACTTGTTAAGGAGTAGGAGCCATTGCCATAAGCACAGCAGATACCGTCACCATAGCTGTCATTAATTGTCAGTGTATAACAACCTGCATCTAAGCATTCAGAAATAGTCAAGGCAGAACCATCTGCTTGGCTACCATAGGTGCCCCCATTGGCTACAGTTGAACCTGCACTATTTCTGATGGTCCAGCTTGTTTCTTCTGGGTAATTATCAAATATAAAATTCAAATCAACATCAACACAACCACCGCCAGTACCACCGCCACCAGTAGTCATACTAAAGGCATCTACGGCCATATCTCCTTGCCAAGTAGTACCTGTGGTACCATTAAAACGCAATCTTAGCTCTGTTTCATTGGCATAAGTGGCTAAACTTACTGTAGCTGTTTCCCAGTTATTGCCTTGGTTGCCAGATTTAGACCAAACAGTTGTCCAATTAGTACCATTGGTGCTTGCTTGTAGGAGTAGATTACCCATGTTAGTAGCACCATACATGTGGTATTTAAAGCTTACTTGAGGACTGCTTTGACCAGACAAATTGAAACAAGGGCTGTTTAGGATAGCATTTTTAGTAGAATAGTTGGGAGTAGAAGATTCCATGTACACGTAATAATTGCCACTGTTGGCTGCACTTGGGCCTGTATTGTTAGAAGGCGTTCCACCAGAACGTGTTGTCCAGTTAAAGTCATCCCCACTAGCTTGCGTCCAAGCTCCAATCGTGTTTTCAAAACTCTCTGTGTAAGGGAAGTTGCTTACTGTCGTTGCACATCCAGTAGGAGTGCCGCCACCACCAAAACCGGGGTAACCATCAGCAGGCATATCGCTGCCAATACTAGGAATCAACTGATCCGAACGACCATAAGAACCATTGGTACATCCACCAGTATTGTGAATAGCAACAACCAAATTAGAATTGTAATCCAATACAGGAGAACCAGAACTACCACCCTCTGTATCGGCATAGTAACGAGCACCCGTACCAGAAGTACTATTAATCATTGCAAACCCTTGAGAGGTGCCACCTTGATCGGTTTTTACGGCAATTTCTTTGCGTCGTCCTCCAGGGTGTTGAACAATGTAAATACGATCTCCAACAGATGGTGCAGCCGTGCTCAATTGCAAGTAACCATACGTGCTGGTAGGATTAACAGGTAATTTTACCAAGGTATAATCCAAGCTGCTATTTGTTTTGATAAAGGTAGAAGAACTTGCTACAACAACAGAACTGGCATTACCAGATCCTGTACAGCTACTGTATTGGTAATTGAACATAAAGTCAGTATTAGCTGCTGTACTAGCATTGCCAATACAGTGCTCATTGGTCATTACATGTCCCTCAGAACCCAATAACCAACCTGTACACAAGCCAGAACCATTCATGAGTAGACGGCAAACAGCTCTACTTTTGTTATACATATCAGTACCTGAATAACAGGCAATACGTTCTTTGTTATCTGCACCACAAATTGATTTGCTTGCAGCAGCCAATGCTTCAATTTGTGCTTCGGAGTAACCATAGGCTACGCGAGATATTTTGAAACCTTGGTGGCTGTTGGTGCCAGTTACTGCATGTAGACGTACCGTAACACGCTCGTCTAACAGTGCTTGAGACCAGAACGTGCTAATCATGGTTCCGTTTTGGTCAATAATTTTACCTTGGCCACCATAAATAATAGACGCGCCTGTATTGTGTGTAGAAATTTCTACATAATCGCCAGGGCCTAAATCAAAGTCCTCAAAGTACAACTTGATATAAGCAGAGTTTTTATTGTAAAATTCTTGTTCAAATATAATTCCTGTTTGATTAGTCGTATTGTATGGATGAGCAGTTTGAAGATTAAGTGCTACTTCATCACCAACTTTAATAGGTGTTTGTACTTGTGTGTGTGTGTTCTGAGCAGTAGTGCGTACATTGCTGTGCTGTGCATACAACATGGTCGTACACAATAACAACAAGGTGAAAATTGAATTTTTCATTTGTGTGTTTGATCTTTTGTAGTGTAAGAAATATAACAACTTACAAGTAAGAGGGGATAGCTAGTTGGTTGGAACGAGTAGAGATAGTAATTATAATTGCTATCGCTACCACGAAACTACGTCTTTTTTTGACAAAAAGTTGACTCTTGAAGACAAAAAGACAATGGGATTTAAAAGTAATTGTATGGTTTTAATTGATTTTTATAGTATTAGATGTTGTTCTTTTGTTAATAAAACAGAATTAAATTTGGTTTGCATTCTTTTTTGGTGAAAATAAATAAGTTTTATATTATAAATAACCAAAAATAAAAAACTTTGTTTTTTTGGTTAAAAGTACCAATAGGGTGTGAGATATTTTCTGAAAAAAATAAGAAACAGGTAAAAAAATGTTTAAGACGTACATTTATGAACTATAAAAATGAAAAAATAATACGCTAAGAATCCTTTGTATATACGTTGAATGTAATGACATCTTAATGGTATCAACACAAGTCCATTTTTAAACAACTTCAATGGAGAAAAGAGGCTGTCGAGAACGTAAAAAAGATTTGATTATAGAACATATAGTCTTGTGGTACTAGAGGGCGTAATTTAAACAAATGGTAATAATTGCGCTTATTCATTGTAAGCAGTAGAGGCTGATTTCCTGAAAATTTAGACGGCTATACATAGAAAATTAGCTATAAAATAACTAGCTTGTTTGGGAATTAATGTTAATAATTCTATGAAAAAAATACATCTGATTTCTAATCCTCGCAATCTATCTACAGCACTGATGTATTCCTTTGCCCAACGGCCCGATACCTTGGTTGTAGATGAACCTTTGTATGCCTATTACCTTTCTAAGGTAGTGGTGGATCATCCAGGGCAAGAAGAGGTGTTGCAAAGCCAAAGTAGCAAGGCTTCTGAGGTGATCCAAACCGTATTTGAGGGCGTACATGACCAAGAGCTGTTGTTTATTAAGAATATGACGGCACATTTGGTAGCGTTGGATTTTTCGTTTTTGGAACCCTTAACCAATATATTGTATATTCGCAATCCAAGACAAATTTTGGCCTCCTTTGCGCGCGTGGTAGAAACGCCTACTGCTTGGCAAATTGGAACGTTGCGACAAGCTGCCATTTTTGACTATTTAAGCCAAAAAGGAAAGCCGCCAATTGTGCTAGATTCTAGTGAATTGCTCAAAGCACCTAGAGCTGTGTTACAACAACTTTGTGCTGCTTGTGCTATTCCTTTTTATGAAGATATGCTCCATTGGGAGGCAGGCCCAAGGCCAGAAGATGGGGTGTGGGCCAAGTATTGGTATGCCAATGTACACCAAACAACAGGGTTCAAAAAGCAAGCAACTAGCGAGCGTCTACTGCCTACGCATTTAGAATCCTTGTACGAAGAATTGCGGCCTGCTTATGAGCGGCTATATCCGCATAGCATCAAGGCTTGATTACTTCGCTTTGCTGCTGTTTCGTGGTCGCTCGGTTAGAACCCAATTAAATTACCTACTAAAAAACAAAGCAAGATGTTACAACAGTTTAACCCAAAGAATAAAGATTTACAAGTTTATGTAAAGGATGGCTTGTACCATCGTTCGGAGGCCAAGGTATCTGTATTTGACAGTGTGGTACAAGGTGGCGATGCGGTGTGGGAGGGTTTGCGCGTTTATAAAAATGGTATTTTTTGCTTGGACAAACATTTGGAACGCTTGTATACTTCTGCCAAGGCATTGGCTTTTGTAGACATCCCCAGTAAGGAACGCATCAAAAAAGCTATTTTTCAGACCTTAGAGGCCAATGCTATGCGCGATGGCGTGCACATTCGCTTGACGCTAACTAGAGGCGATAAAATCACGTCGGGAATGGATCCTCGATTGAACCAGAGTGGTTCTTGCTTGATTGTATTGGCCGAATGGAAGCCAGCCGTTTATGATAATGACAAGGGTATCAAAGTGATTACGGCACACATCAATAGAAATTCGCCCCGACATTTGGATTCGAAAATACACCACAATAATCTACTGAATAATATTTTGGCAAAGATCCAAGCCAATGTAGCAGGGGCAGATGCTGGACTCATGCTGGATGCCTATGGTTTTGTGGCCGAATTGAATGGCACCAATATCTTTATGGTAAAGAATGGGGTGGTATACACGCCTCATGCGGATGCTTGTTTGCACGGCATTACTAGAGGGTTGATTATTGATATTGCCAAAGAAAATAATTTGCCAATGGTAGAGAAAAATCTTTCCTTGACAGAGTTTTACGGAGCCGATGAGGTTTTTTGTACGGGCACGATGGGAGAGTTGACCCCTATTTATGATATTGATGGACGTATTATTGAGAATCGGGCAGGCAGCACCCTGTTGAGCCAATTGCAAGATTTGTTTGTACAGCAAATTCCGCGCTATAGTGAGCCGTTGCCTTTTTAGGTAGAAGCGATGGAATAGGGGCTGTTTTTGGGGATGGAGTCGAATTACTCTTTGGGGCTATTCCCGAATTAAATTAATGGATGCTTCAATAACTTCTTTTATATCATTTAAGGATGTGGAATCTAAATTGTTGTAATCTCTAATGATATGAGGATATCGTTTGGATGTTCGACTTCGGAGTACTTTTCTGATCGTTTTCATAACGAACCCTCTGTGTCTATATTTTCCATTTATATCCAACTGGCTTTGGTATAAAGCGCAATATAAACTGTATTGCTTGTTACCAAAATCATCTTCACAGTGCCTATCATCTGCGCGGTTCCAGCAATCTTCACAAGAAAGGTAATTTATGCTGTTTTCCAACACCTTTAGTGCCTGTTGGCGTTTCTCATATTTCTGCGCTGATGATGCAATAGTGATGCTAAGACATAAGAATATAATCATCCAAAATTTCATACGACCAAATTTATTAAACTATAATTGAATATAAATTATAAGGATGTTGTATTTATCTCTAATCCTTTCCGATTCTTTCCGATTATTAGGGCCAATATTTAGACTTCTTATAAGGGATTGAATTTTAGAATACAATTGGTGAATTGCAGACAACGGCAAGATGTGCCGCTGCTGCATACCATTCCCAGTTGTGACACTGGCTTTATTCTTCTCGGTTAATTATTCTCTCAAATATTTTTAATTTATCAATTCCAAGTAAAATGATGTAAGCAAATAATGTCAAGAAAAACAATGTAGTCATAATTTGCAAGTAAATTTTAACAGTCCACTCTAACGCAACTTTTACTCTTTGCATTATCCCTATTTTAATTTCCTTTCCTTCTAAAAGAGAAAACTGAACAGTGCAAAACTCATTTTCACCGTCAAAGTCACCAAGACTTACTCCAAGCCCTTGAAGTTGTTGCTCTATTTCAAGAATTCGGTTTTCCAAGCCCATATATTCATCTATTCTTCCACCTTTTGATTTTAATTCAATCAGAGAAGTTCTTATTTTCTCTAATGACTGCTTCTTTGCATTGAGTTCTTTGTATTCGTTCGTTTTGTCTTTTTTGGTTATTTGTTTAGCCTGCACTTTACCAATAGTTATTAATTGGTTGTATAAAGCATCAAAATTTTCAGGTGGTACACCAATTGCTAAATTCAATTTTCGATATCCTTTATTACCACTTTTTTGTTCAAATTGAATAAGAGCATCGAGATTTTTGATTGTCTCTCTTGAGGTTTTTTCTTCCTTTTCAAAGTTTGACGATTTAGTTTTGATTTCTGCAATTTTTTCATACTTCTGGTCAACTTTAATCGCAGATTGATTTGTTGTACTTGATTTTACTTCATACTTTTTTGTTGCATAATTTCTTTTTGAGTTCGAAATATTATCAAAGAATTGAGTTTGATTTGGCATTTCGTCAAATGTTTTAGTGTAACCATATGCCAACCTAAAAATGAATAAAATGAAAAATATCGTAATCAACCAAAATATCAATTTCCTCAACCTTTCCTTAAATGTTTGTTTCATATCCTGAGTTTTGTTTAGTTTGTGTACAACAAAGTCGATCCGACCAAAGGGAGGATGGACTCGAACGGTTAGTATGTGTGGCGTGTTTCAATGCGCTGTATACATTGCTCGCTGATGTGTTTTTCTATTCTCGATCAATTAATTCAAGTGCTTTTTCAAGCACAATATCTTTTTTATTTATTATATCTATTATTTCGGGCAAAACAATAATATCAGGTGTTAATCCAGCGTCAGGTTGCTCAACTAACGGGAAATAACCAATTAAGGGAAGGTCAATTTCAATTTTAGAATTTGGCAATCTTAGGAAGAATAAGTTAAAACCATTTGTACCTTTTCTATTTCCACCAGTTTCTGTTCCAATAATTGTTGCCCTTTTATTTTGCTGTAAGCCACTTGCAAGAAAGAATGTGGCTGAACTGTTTGCTGCATTGACCAATAATAACACCTTGCCAGAATAAGCCTTTTTCTTGGCATTGATTACTTTGGAAGTTCGATCTTTTTTCCAAGTATAAAAACCGTTATTCAAATACTTTACTTTTCCTGTTCTGTCATAGAAACCATTATCCCATGTTTTAAGATAAGGTCTTAATTCATCCGAAACCTTTTCATAGGCTAGAAGTTGTTTGAATTCTGGAAATGCGATTGGCTTACTTGCGAGATGTTTAGCCAACACCATATTTACTTCATCATCTCCTCCTTCATTGCCTCTTATATCGATTATTAAGTTTGGTATATTCTTAGACTTTACTTCATCAAATGCTTTGGCTAGAAATTTCTTCCAGTCAATCGTTAATTTATTGGTGACGAAGGTGCCGAGCTGGAGATAGGCAATATTTGTACTTATTATTTTGAAACTCCAAAGGTCATCATAAGTTGCTGGTTGCTTTCCATATTTCTGTTCCATCATATCAAATCTTTCAGCCCTGGTGACACACTCAACCTTTATCGTTTGACTTACATTATTCTCACTACCTTTTATTTCCAGATCATAAGACGAATTGTTTGGCGGAAATAACAAAGGAAAATAAATATCAAATGCTTCAAACTTTCCTAAACCAGAAAGTTCTAAATCGCTTAATCGTTGACCATCGTTACTTCCATCACCTTTTATATAGGGAAGCAAACTGTCAATTATGGACGATACAGGAACATTATTTATTGAAACAACCTCACTTCCCTCATTTATGTTGTTATCTGAAAGATCTTTGTCAATTAACATCCGCTTTCCAAAAAGGTAAAATGTAAAAGGAACCTTATCACGCAAGTTGAATATACTTTCCTGAATAGTTTTGTTTTGATTGTAGTAACTACAAAAAGTATGACCGCATTTTAATTTGGCCGTAAACCTTGATAGAATTAAATAGAACTCGGTAGTTGATAAATTTTGATTTAGTTCATTTTGTAAAACAGTGAAATGCTTTTCTATGCTTGCACTATCTTGATATCTATATAATCCTGGGTGGTAGTTTTTTAGAACACTTTTTAATACCTCAAAATCTTTTTGCAATTCAGCTACGGAGATCGATTTTTCTTGAGGCGCTGATTGACTGAATATTTGAAAACTGCAAATTATTATCAGTGAGAAAGTAGCTATAATGTTCTTGCTAGTCATTTATTTTAAGATGTTTATTGATTGCTTCTTTGTTTTGACAAATTATATACCAGCATTTCAGCTAACGGAAGGCTATGAGCAGTAGTGTCCTGAAGGGCGTTATTGCTCATAGCCTTTGTTAGCGAAAGTTATTCCTTAATAACTTTTACTACGTCTATTAATTCCTTATTCTTATTTAGAACCTGTAAGAAATAAGTTCCTTTTTTCAGATGTCCTAATTTTAAATTAGGCTGATAGGCACTTTCATAAACGACTTTGCCAAGAATATTAGTTAAAGTAATGTATTTTACTTTCATTGCTTCATATTCCTCTATTTTTAAATTCAAAGTGTTTTGGACGGGGTTTGGGTAAACCGAAATTTCATGTGATTTCTTCTCCAATTGATTCAATGGCAATATCAAGTTATTACACAAAGTACCAACCTCGCTTATCGTTAATTCTCTATCCCAGTAACGAAAATCATCTAAATACCCTTTTAAATAGAAAGATGGTACTGTACCTGTGTTTTGATCATGTCTTCCCAAAGATCCCGAAGCACTTGAATAACTTAAAGCGCCTCCAGATCCAGAATATGTCCCTCCAGGTTCTTCACAATTTACATATATTTTCATATCTGTTGCGGAGCTAACGACAATAACAATATGTTGCCAAGCACTTGTATCTATGGCAGTATTACTTACATAAGACCTTCGGGTTGATGAAGAATAAGCTGGTGAACCATCACCAAAACCTACTGCATAATTTCCTGTGGATGACTGTGAGGTAAAAAAGACACCAGAATTTACATTTTCTTCCAATGACGTATTGAAGACAGTTCTATCTTTTACATCGGCACTGTTATATTTAATCCAAAATGAAAAACTAACAGGCAGGTCGGGCTTTAACTTACTTGAGTTCGGAAAATCAATATAGTCATCAACTCCATTAAATGCAAAAGCACTATTTGGATTACCAAATCGATCAGCTATTGAAGTAGCACGCACTGTACCATCTTGCATATTGCCTGACAGGTCTATTGCACTATTATCGAGAGGATAGTGCAATAGCAATCCGTTATTGATTGATTGCGAATATGATATTGTACTTATCATTAATGATAAGATTGTAATTGTTATTTTCATGTTTTTAAATTTATTTTTTGCTAACAGAGTCGGGGATATACCCTGTTATTTTGGTGTGTGTGCTACAACGCACTAAGATAAAAGGATGGGGTATATTCCTAGTTCTGGGCTGTGCTCCCGTAGGGAGCGCGTCTAGGGCACGCAGTAAGCCCGCATAGGGCTTATTGCTGTTGTATGCTTTGTTCGATACAGTTTTCTTTTTTGGCGGTGTATCAGATGTAAGGCTGGAATTTTACAGTAATCTCCGTAAAGCCTTCTATTTACAAGTGTTTTAGAAAATCGGCAACTTAAGTCAGCCTTACGTTTGATGCACCGCCTCTTTTTTATCTTAATCCGAGTATTGAAGAAAATACCTTTTCAAAAAATGATTGCACTACTTCGGATACGACTTCATTGTAATGGTCTTTTTCCCAGTTTGGATTTCTTTCATCTGAATTTGCATATCGGACTACAACACTTCCATTATCTGCGATAAAAAACGACCGTAAAGAAATATTTCTACTGTAATCTAAATAGCCAATAAACTTGAAATCATTTGTCTCTGGGTCAAAAATATTCAACTCAATTGGAATCACATTTGGAGTTTGTGGAAATTTATTATTAGAGCGATAAAACCTAAACATCAAAGTCGCTACAATTCTATTTGTTTCATTGTTATGAAATCTAATTGAGAAAAAGTTTGTACTTGGTGCTATACCTTTTTCTATGAGTTGTTGGTACTTTTCAAAAGTTATAGGTGGATATTCATAAAAGCTGACATAGTAACTTTCCACATTTTCATCAATTACATTTACTACTTGTTTGAACTCTAATTTTATTTGATTTACTTTATTCAGCCAAAGTTCAAATTGAGCTTTTTTCTTTGCAAGTCTTTGTTGTGTATCTTTAGCTCCAATTCTTTTAGCCCAATCTTTTAATCTGTTAGATTCGTCCTTTACTCTTATGTATTCTGCAAATAGCTCAGTACAGTTTTTAGTAACTACTTCTATAATTGGTTCGTATTCGCCTTCATCAGCTAAACTTAGAGCATTATAGTAATCTGGTCTTTCATTCCTTTTTATGTTACAAATTGGAAATCCACTTTTGAGTAGTATTAAATTTAGTAGTAATCGTGCCGTTCTACCATTTCCGTCTTTAAAAGGATGAATTTTTACCATTTCATGATGAGCAACAGCAGCAACTATAATTGGATTTTCTTCTTTGCTTGCCTTAATCCAATCGAATAAATCACGCATTTTGATTGGAACTTCAAATGGTTCTGGTGGTTTATGTTCAGAACCCGTAATTATCACACCAATATTCCTATAATTTCCTGGACTCAAAGACGGGTCATCACCAATTATTAGACTATGGAGCTGCTTGAGATAGTTTTCAGTAATTTCTACATCTTGTTGTACTAATTCGTATAAGAAGTCAAACGCAATTCCAAGGTTTTTAACTTCAATACTATCTTTTAGTGGTTTACCAGTAATATCTATACCTTCTTTAAGGACTAAAGAAGTTTCTTGCAATGTTAACCTGTTCCCCTCTATTCCCGAACTATGATATATATGATGGGTTCTAAAATGCTCTCTTAATTTTTCAAGGGCAATCTTATCCAAAGGTTGTTGTCGAAACTCTTCAATTTCTTCGAGGAGGTTTTTTATCTCTTGAGATAAATCTGGTGATAAAAGGTCTTTACTTAATTCAATCATAATATTTTATTTTATGTCATGTGTTTTTCTTCTAATTGTATCGAACGCCGAGGCTTGCTGCCGTTGTTTACAACGTTTAGTATATGGCAAGTAGGGCATTAGAAAGCGATAAACTTTCAGGTATGCTCTGAGCCAAAACGTTGTATTTTGTTTTTATCTTATTCGTTCTTAAAAACCAAATCAACGATTTGGCGGTGTTTGTAAATAGCACTGAACTTTCGTAAACCACGGATCGCCCTATTTGCTATATACCGTGTTGTAAACAGTACTTTTATTCAAATCTTGAGTTAGTCCATGCATTCAGCATTTTTTCTCCTTGCTTATCATCAACATACATAATATTTACAGAAAACTCATTTTTGTCAAATAGTCTACTATACATAAGTGAATGCATTATCATGCCGTTTGGGAAATCAATTTTCATTTTAAATGTCTGAAAATCTAAGCCGCTTATTTTTTCTACACTTCTGGAAGAGTCAATTACGGCATTAGGCATTTGAGTTTTAAAAGTTTCGTAAAGGATCTCATTAACATTTTTACATGATTCAAGATAATCCCCATCAACTTCAGTGTCAAATGGTTGGTAGTTGGACTCTAGATAGTTAAAGTCAGCATTTTTAAACACAAAAATTGTTTTAGCTTGATTTATAACTTCTTCACCATAAGTGTTTTCAATTGCATCAGCACCCTTGTTTTGCATTTTTGCCCAATCATCTGGACTAACAATATTGAAGTTTTCAGGAATTACAATTGTCCATTTAAAGTCTTCGTTGTAAAGCTTTTTTGGATCAGTTTTAATTTGTCCATTACAGCTAGTTAGCAGGATTGATAAAATTATAAAGCTAAAAATCGTCTGTCTCATTTTGTTTTTTTGTATTGTTTACAACAGAGTCGGGGATATACCCTGTTATTTTGTTGTGTGTGCTGTAGCGCACTAAGATAAAAGGATGGGGTATATTCCTAGTTCTGGTCTGTGCTCCCGTAGGGAGCTCGTCTAGGACTAGGGGCTTGTCCCCGACTCTGTTCGAGTCGATCCGACCGTAGGGAGGATTGACTCGAACGGTCGCGTATATGCGTAGTGCGACCGCATAGGGAGCATTATCGCATATATATTGTTGTAGCCAGTTTTTCTCTGTACTTTTTCTCCAACATATTTGCAAAAGCTGCTTTGTCATTCCTCAAAAATTCTATTCTTTCTCCATTAATAATGGTCGGGTGAATATCCCTAAGATGATTATCACTCCAATTCGCAAGTTCTACAAGTATAGGAGTTAAAGCCAAACCCTTGTCGGTTAAGAGATAAAGGTTAGCCTTTTTATTATTTGGTCGTTTTGTTTTTATGATAATACCAAATTCCTCCAATAGTTTAAGTTTGGTTGAAAGGATATTAGTGGCAATTGCTTCGTCACTTTCTATTAAGTCTTTAAAGGTTTCCTTCCCTTCTGCCAGCATCTGCTTTACAATCACCAACATCCATTTGTCGCCTAAAACATCCAAGGCTGAAGTGAAGGGACAATCACACCGAAATTTATGCTTCATGTTAAGAAATTATTAATTTTTACTTGCAAAATGCAATTTATTTAGATTATTACTTGCATAATAAAAGTTATTCATATAGTTTTGCTTGCAAATCAAAAGTAATGATTTTTCAATTATGAGACAAGTATTTTCAATTCTATTATTTGCAGTATTTATCGCAGCCTGCAATTCAACAAAACCTAACAGCGATAATATTCAACAATCTAAAATTTTAACAATGAGCAAAAAAGAAACTGTAGGTACTTTTTTAGATGCTGTACTAAAAAGCGACACAACAACAATGCGTGAACTGGCAAATGCGGATTATATTCAGCATAACCCATTTATTCCAACAGGATTAGAGCCTTTTATTCAAATGCTACCTATCCTCAAAGAAAATGGAACAACTGCCGAAAATATCAGAATGTTTCAAGATGGAAATTATGTGTTTATGCATAATATTTGGAAAAACGCTAAGCCTTTTGGAGCAGATGAAATGGTTTCGTTTGATATCATTAGACTTGATGACCAAGGAAAAGTAGCCGAACATTGGGATGCAATGATGCCACAAACGATACCAAATACATCAGGCAGAACATTAACTGATGGTGCAACAGAAATTACCGATTTAGACAAGACCGAAGAAAATAAGGCTAAAACAAAAGCACTTTTCAATACATTAATTAGTGGTAGTCAAGAAGAAGTTGGTAAAATAGTAATGGAAACATTTACACCAAACTATAAACAGCACAACCCTGATGCAGGAGATGGTATAGAGGCTGTTTTTAAGGCTTTTGGTGAGCAACAATGGAGAATGATTAAGCAACATAAGGTTTTAGGAGAAGGTAATTTTGTTCTTTCGATTACAGAAGGTACAGTAAAAAATCAACCTGCGGTTTTCTATGATTTATTGCGCTTTGAAAATGGAAAAGCCGTAGAACATTGGGATGTTATTCAAGAAATACCAACCGAAGGTTTAGCAAATAATAACGGAATGTTTGGATTTTAATAACTAAAAAAGAAAAAAAATGAGTATAGAAACAATTTCAATTTTAGGGTTAGCCCTATGTTTAGTTCCAGCAGTCGTGCACGCTATAGAGGTTATCAAGCCCATTTGGGTACGTTGGATAGTGAATTTAGTGTTGCCCTTCTTTGCACCTGGCTTACCAAATAAACAAAAGTCTATCAATGAAAAAGAGCAGTTAAGTATGCTAGATGCTGCTATTGCTGCCGCACCAGAAGCCAAAAAGACTGCCGCTAAAGATTACATTTTTATCTTGCTGTTTATTCAAAGACAAGGTGCCTTAGCGTTCATTGCTATGTCTGTAGCTGCTATTTATGCTATGGGATTGTCTTTGCCTGAACGACATATTATTCACCTGATGTTTTTGGTAATGTCCGGACTATTTCTGTTGGTTGATGCCAATCAAGCAGGGATTCCATTCCTTGGGCATCATCCCAGAGTATCCAAAAATGGGCGTAATGTATGTATTGTGTTTTGTCTTTTATGGATAACATCTACTGTACTAAATTATCTAGCGTTCAATGCATCATCAATTTAATTAAAATTTTTAAATATTTCAACAATGAAAAACATAATAATTACAGGAAGTAGTAGTGGATTCGGCTTAAAAGCTGTCAAAGATTTTGCTGATAAAGGCAATAATGTGTTCGCTACGATGCGTAATCCAGAAGGGAAAAACGCAGCAAAGAAGACAGAATTGGAAGAATATTCAAACCGCATAAAAGTGGTTGATATGGATGTTACTAACGATGATTCTGTAAAAAAAGCAATGGCAAATATTCTTACAGAAGCAGGTAATATTGACATTCTAATTAACAATGCTGGTATTATGTACATAGGTATTACTGAGGCGTATAGTATTGAGCAAGCCCGTTTTCAAATGGAAACCAATTATTTTGGCGCAATTAGAACTATGCAAGCCGTTTTACCTAGTATGCGTAAGGCTGGTAATGGCTTAATTATAAATACGTCTTCACTTGTAGGGCGTATGTCTCCTCCGTTTTTTGGAACATACACAGCAACAAAACACGCTTTAGAAGGCTACTCGCAAGCTTTAAGATATGAGGTTTCTCCTTTTGGTGTTGATGTGGTTATGGTAGAACCAGGGCCTTTTGGAACAGGGTTATTGGCATCAGGTCAAGCTCCTGCGCATAGTGAAACGCTAGCATCTTACGGTGAGTTGGCAGGTGTTCCTACAGCAATGGGTGAAAGTTTTGCTGAAATGTTGCAAAGCAAAGACGCTCCTGACCCTCAATGGGTAGTAGATGCCTATCTAAAATTAGCCGAAACGCCTTTTGGTAGTCGTCCAACTCGAACTGTTGTAGGAATTACTTGGGGTGTTGATGAAATTAACGAGTTAACGCAACCTATTCAAGACCGCGTTCTGAAAGAAATGCAATTAGAAGACGTATTGGGTGGTTCTTCTGCATAACCAATTGACTTTCAATTAATTTATAAAAATCACAAGGGCTTCGGTTCTTGTGATTATTTATCCAATTAAAACAAAAAAAATGAAAATTACAATAAAACTCTTAATTTTTGTATTATCGCTTTTGATGTTCACCGCTTGTGAAAAGGATGATGACATGAATCCAAAACCACAGAGTACGTCAATAAATAAAATACTTCCCTTAGGAGCTTCAAGAGTTGAAGGAGCAAGACCAGAATTTGAAAGTTATCGCTACGAACTGTGGAAAGACTTGAAGGAAAATGATTGGACTTTTGATTTTATTGGTACTCAATCTGATGAAGCTACTTATCTAGCATTTAATTCTATGAGTTTTGACATAGATCACGACGGTAGAAGCGGTTGGACTTCTGGACAAATTTTGAATGGTCTAAATGGTTGGTTAAACCAAACAGGTTCGCCTGATATTGTTTTATTCAGTTCGCCAGGCGGAAACGATATTTTAGACGGACAAGACTATAACCAAACCATATCCAATATCAATGCAATTATTGATGTTTTACAGACAGAT
>JBGCDW010000077.1:0-6667 GCA_045105775.1 Aureispira sp. | reverse complement strand
GCTAGTACTTTTACTTACGTGAGCCCTTCGGGGTTGTACCTTTTAGGTACAACCCACGCAGATCGCTTTGCGAGTGCCTTGATTGATGAAAAAACCTTACTTTTTGTCTCTGTACAACTCCAGTCGTGATAATGTCTATTCAGAATTTGTAATTTTTTGGCCTCTTTTTTTAGTTCTTCTTTGGTCATAGTGTTTACAGGATGAATTGATGTATTATTTAGTTATTTTGTATTGTTTCTTCTATGATATTTAGAATCCATTCAAAATACTGTGAACTCTCTCTCGCTGTTGTAATATGTGCGCCCCTCAATCCGTCACGGTGCGTGCAATCAAAAACTGGTTTACGAGCTTCTAGAACAGCTCTATTCAATGCCCCTAAATTAGGCCCTAAGTCAAGTAAAACTAGATCAATTTCTAGGTCACGTTTGCACCAACTTATATATCTATATATTGCCGTTTGAATTCTAATATCTGGCCTACTACCACCTTTCGCACTATTCCAAGTATCACCTAACCTATCCTCATATAAGGAAAGGTTTAAGTCTCCTGAAACTATGTATAGATTATCCTCTACTTGATGTGGTGTTGAACGTTTGTAGTCACCGATTCCTTCATAGACTGGTTCAATTACTCTAAAAATGCTGTTACCATCGTTACTCCAAGCAGTTTCTATTTCTTCCATATCATAGTATAAGAAGTTAGATTACATTGACTATCACAATCAACCATTAACACTTTATGACCTCTTCTTACTAACAAATGAGCAATGTGATACATATAGGTCGTTTTTCCAACTCCTCCTTTGTTATTAAAAATACTAAGTGTTTGTGCTATTGTTTGAGTTTTTAGAATACCGAATTGTGATGCAAATACAATATTACAAAAATAATATAGATAGGTATTTCAAAGCATGATTGTTTTTTGGAATTTTTTAGCAACTACCCCACAGGCTTCAACACCACATTTCCCCTTTTATGCCCTTTATCCACATAAGTATGCGCGGCTGCCAATTGCTCCAAAGGATAACTTCTATCAATAACGACTTTAAGATTGCCTGCTTCAATGATCTCCAACAACAGCTTTAACAAGCGGTTCAGTTCCCCAACAGGCAAGGCACCCGTAGCCGAAAATTTGGCCTTTTTGTTACCCACCAACGAAGTCACCAACATTTGCATTAACAAAGGCATACCCAGTACAGGCGAGGCATAAATGCCATTTTCTTTTAAGGCATTGCGACAATCTGCAAAGGCGCGTACCCCTACAGTATCATAAATAAAATCGTAAGCCGCCGTATTTTGGGTGAAATCTTGTTGGGTATAATCAATTACATAATCGGCCCCCAATTCCTTAACCAGATCGAGGTTTTTGGTACTGCACACCCCCGTTACTTCTGCACCAAAATGCTTGGCAATTTGTACGGCAGCCGTGCCCAATGCCCCCGAAGCACCATTAATCAGCACTTTCTGGCCTTGTTGGATATTGCCCAAATTGTACAAAAAGTTGAGCGAGGTGATGCCACCATCACACAAGCCCGCCGCTTCTTCAAAATTCAAATTCTCAGGCATATGTGCCACAATTCCTTCTTCAGGAACCGTAAGATATTCTGCATAAGCACCCATCGTATCAATGTTCTCCCCAAAAACCTGATCGCCCACCTTAAATTGGCGTACTTCTGCCCCTACAGCTTCCACCACCCCAGCAAAACCTGTTCCCCAGATGGGATGTTTGGGCTTAGTTAGTCCGAGAAACAAACGCCCAATATAGGGTTTGCCTGTACGCATCATCGTATCTGCTTTAGTCACCGAGGAAGCGTGAATTTTTATTAAAATTTCATTGTTTTTCGGGCTTGGCGTAGCCACGTTATCCAATTTAAAAACATCTGCTGATCCGTAACCTGTTGTGATAATTGCTTTCATGATTTTGTTTAAATTTTTATTGCTTTAAGAATATGAAAACAAAGATATAGGCTTGTTAGTACATAAAAGTTCGGGATTTCAAGTACAAGTTCGGAATTACATATTGGAACCAAAATTAATGAAAATACCGTTCTAGCCCTTCAAAAACTGCTTAGGAGTCGTACCCATTTTTTTCTTAAAATAGGTATTAAAGACTGTTTTGGAGTTGAAACCACAATCGTAGGCCATAGACATAATGGTGAGGCTACTATTTTGAGGGTCTTTTGCCGATTGCTTAAACGCTTCTAGGCGATAGTGATTGATGAATTCATTAAAGTTTTTTCCAAAGCCTGCATTGAGGAGCCAAGAGAGTTGATTGGGATGCAATTGGAGTTGTTGGGCAAGCAAAGACAGCGAGAGATCAGGATTCAAATAAGGTTGCTCTTTTTCAATCAATTGCAATAATTTTGTTTTATAATCCAAGGTAGCCCATTCATCAAGTAATGCCTTCTTGGCATTAAATTCCTTTTGAAGGATAAATAAGTCGGTGGGATATAATTGCTGATGAAATTGCAGATAGCGCGAATCTTGGTGGATTGGCTCGGCCAAAGGATCACCATAACGAAGCAGCAGGAGCGGAGAACCTACATGAATGGCACGCTCTACCCAAGCAAAAGCCTCCTCCATTTGGGCAGTAGCACTTGCCAATAAGAACAGATAAGAATCGGCTGCAAAGCCATCCTCCCCTTGAGCCAATTCGGCCAATTGGGTGGCGGATTGCGTAGCTTGTTGCTCGTCCTTTTTAAGCGCGTAACCAAGGGCTTGAATGCCAATTTTTTCTCCAATGACCGTTATTTGAGAAGGCAAATTATCATAATAATGAATAGCATCCTCATACTGGCCCATTTTTAATAAACAAAGTGCCCTAACCGCGTGCACAGGAATGTTGTCTGGATTCACTTCGAGACAAGCATTGAGTTGTTGCATTGCTTCCCAATAGTTTTTGCTCATATACTCTATATAAGCACTGTAGAATTGTGTTTCTTGAGAAAGTGGATCAATCTTAAGGGCTGCCTTTAAGTGTTTTCTGGCGGCTGCTTCCTGACCAGCAATACTATACAAAAATGCCATAAATTGCTGCGCCTCTGCATAATTGGGATTCAAATTGACGGCCTTTTGAGCCTGTTGGAATGTCTCCCTATAATCAAATTTGGTAAAAAAAGCCAAATTGGCGAGTTGGTAATAGGCGGCTGGCAATTCCGCATTAATCGCCAATGCTTGGTGCGTCAGTTCTGCCGATTTTCTCCATCCCTCTTCAAACGAAATGGCTGAAACGGTTCCCAAAAAACTGTAAGCATCGGCCAGTGCGACCATAGCTTCGGCATGTTGGGGTTCCAAGGTTAGTGCTTGCTGGTAACAGGCCACGGCTCGAAAAGCATCCTCAGGATTCCATTTATTCAAAAGCTGTCGCCCCTTCAAAAACAGTTGATGGGCTTCTACATTCCAATTTTGTTGCTTCACCAAATGCTCTTGAATCTCAAAATGCCCAATGTGCTCGCGCAATTTATCGGCAATCAAAAGGCTCACTTCATCCTGCACGGCAAAAATATGGTCCAATGATCGATCCCAAGTTTCTGACCAAAAATGAAAGTCCTCGGCCACGTCAATCAATTGGGCAGTAATACGCATCATCCTACCCGCCAAGCGAACACTGCCCTCCAAAATCGTGGACACGCCCAACGTTGCCCCAATCTCTGCAATCGGCAGGTGCTTGCCCTTAAAATAAAAGGCCGAGGTTCTGGACGTGACTTTCAAGTCCCCAATCTTAGCCAAGGCATTGATGATCTCTTCGGTGATGCCATCACTGAAATATTCATTCTCCTCACTCGCGCTCATGTTCACGAAGGGGAGGACGGCTATGGTGGTTTTGGTGGGGGCGTTGGGTTTCAATGGTTTGTAAAAAAGGAGGATTTATGTGTTTTTTAATTCTAATAAGTAAGATTTATAATCTAATAATTCTTGATCGTTTTTTTTGAGGTATAGCATGTAATTAACACTTCCAATTAGATGGTTTAAATAATTTTCAATAGTCCACCTATTTTTGTTTTTTAAATTTTTGTTTTTGTCTAGAAAGAATTTTAGTTGACTTTCTAAACCAAATTTTTTTATATAATAAATTATTTGCCTTATTTTTTTTCTCTTTTCTTTTGGGACTTGGATGACTTCATTAACAACAATACCTGTAACAATTTGTCTTTGAGAATTTGTCATTATTCGAGTCTTGTCTCTGTTGAGCTTAAGCCCAACATCAGTTAATTTGTTTTCTATAAGTGAAATTAGTTCATCCCAGTTAATTGATTTTAAATCGCTTGAAAAAGTCAGGTCATCAGCATATCGTGTATATCTTACATCATTTTTTTTACAAAAAGATGCTATGCTTTGATCAAATGAATAAAGAACAATATTTGAAATTGCTGGACTAGTCGGCGCTCCTTGAGGTAATTTTTGGTCGAGGCAACATAGTTTTGCTAGAAGATTTGAGATTAGCTCAGAATAACCAACTTTTAAAAAGATATCTTCAACTAACTGGAATGATATTGAACTAAAAAAATCTTCAATGTCAATTGACAATACAGATTTTTGATTTTTATGAAATTTAACATTATCAATAATTGTTCTTTTTTTTATATATGCTTTTGCATATCTACTCACAGGAATTTTGTATAGTATATTTTTCAAAAGCCAAAACTGAATCTCTTTCAAAGATGTAAGTGGTTCGTTAATAACTCTATAATCACCATTTCTTTTCTTAATCTTAAATTCACGATAAAAAAATTCTGGTCGCTTTACAGCTCTTTTTAGATAATTTTTTTGATAACCAACTAATGCTGCTAAGTGGCTTGTAGTATAAATGATAGGAACTTTCTTTCTGAAAAGTTTTTCAGCATAATTGATACATAAAAGTATATTTTCTTCTGAATAACCTGCATTTTCTGCTTTAGCTCTAAATTCTTGAGAGTATTTTTGGAAGTCCATAGCTATATAATCATTTATGGGTTTGAAGAATTATCTTCAAACCCATATAGAACAGCGGCGGCAAAAGGAAATCAAAATGCCGCAGCATAGCGTAGGCTTTTGTTTCCTTTTGCCGACGCAAGCTTGTAGTGATGTCCCCTGTAAGGAAAACGACTCGCTTTCCCATAGCTTATTTAAAGTTAACAAACAAGGACGTTAAGTATTTAAATAATGTTTTATACCTGATTGGTTAGGTAAATATATGCTTTTTTTATCAATTTTAGGAATTTTACTCCTAGTTTCTGATTGTATCCATCTATTGTTATTAGTTATATGCTTTTTTCTTAGCTTTTCTAATGAAAGCTTTCCTTTTTCTGTAATCGTAATCTTGTCACCATTTAAAGATATATAGCTGTCAGCTTGCAACTCCTCTAAATAGATAGCAATTTCTGAATAAAGAAAACCTTCTTTTAACAAGTTTTTTATTTTCCCACTGCCTGCGATTGTCTGCAAAACTGCTAAAGTTTGTTGTTCTGTCATGATGTTTTTCTGTAAAAAGGTGGGTAATATTTTTTATTGTTCTTTACATATTGATGCCAAAAAATAGGAAATGTATTATCTGGTGTTCTATCCATACTTACAAGAGCCTGACAATCACCAAAGCCAAAACTAAACTGATGTTGACTCTCATTTGGTAATGATTTTTCAAGGACTCTCATTATTTGTTCTTTTTCCTTAATTTTAGTAGCAGTGTAATGATCTGATATTTCACGTTTAATTTTACAAGCTACATAATGTGGTATATTTTTCTTCAATAATCTTTCTAAGCAAAATTGATGCCCAACTATTGCAATAATATTGACTTTTTCTTGTAAAAGGGGGGGTAAATCAAGAATTGCTTCAAATACAGTTTGCCCTGAACCCAAAAAATCATCAACCATTATAAATAAATCTCCTTGGATAATGTTTCTTTCTATTTCAGAAGTTATCTCTTTAACAGGTAATATTGTTATGTTTTCAAAATTCTGGTTAAGTAATCTGTAAAACCATTCCCCCTTCAGATCATACAAAACAGAATCGCCACTTTTAACTTTTGTTACATCATCAGGTTTTAGGATTGATTTCACATAAATACGCTCAATATTTTTTAATTTTTTGCTCTCAATTTGATTGAAAGCTTTTGCTAGATATTCAGAATAATCACCTTTGCTTATCCATAAATATCTTTGAGTAAGTTCTAAAACAAGTTCTTTACCATCAAGAAAATCAATGTTATGGAGTAAATCACAAAAACCATTGAAAACGATATCGACTAAGCGTTTGTTTTTTTGTCTCCAACCTCGTGAAGCAAAAATTCCATTCATTTTTCTGATAACCTCAAGTTCTGTCATTTCGAGCTAAATCAATTATTACTTCTAAGGATATAAAACCCCAAGATAATAAAAAGTATTGTTCAATTTAAGAAAACGATGTTTTGAAATTATTTTTAAATAAAATAGGCATTTCTAATAACAAATGAATACAATGATATTAGTAAAATAATATGTTTTATGTTGGTAATTCCCTTTGTTACTATCAAGTTCTACATTATGCTCTACCAACATTCCACACTACGATTACTCCACTTTAGCCTGCCCATAATGCGCGTAAAAACTCAATAGAATAGCAGAAGCCGAAACAATGGTCATGATCGTGCCAGGAACAAAGTGAACAAAACCGCCCAAATCCATAAAAATAAAATAGCCCAGATCGGCCAA
>JBGCDW010000076.1:0-3197 GCA_045105775.1 Aureispira sp. | reverse complement strand
AAAAAGTTGTAATTAATGAAAAAAAACTATTCGCTTACCTGATTAATGATGTGTACGATAAAAGTTTAGCAAACAAAGAGAAAGAGACCCAAATAGTCAACTTATTAAGAGCAGAGATGCGGCATAGTCTGGGACTACAGTCTCCTTCTACATCTGTAGGTTTTGCATGTGCAAAACCTACATGCGAAGAACTTAAATCTGAAAAGATTAAAAGGATAGAGAAGATTTTAAAGTTGTCTACTATCATTTCAGAAGAAGCTTATTCTGTTTACTTGAGTTCTTTATCTCTTGCTGCTAAAGCTGCTTATTTGATGCGTAATGACATAATTGATGACAAAAAACTAAAGGATTTAGAGCAAGAATTAGATGAATTTATAGAACCTAGAGAAATTGTTGCCCGTTCATTTAATTGGAAAGTTCATAGTGATAAATGGAAACAGACATCTAAAAACGAAGCACAGACGTCTAAAAACGAAGTACAGGTGTTTACTATTCCAATAATAGATTTTGATAGAGCATTTGGGCTGGGAGATAAGGATTCTACTAATGATGTGAAAGAAGTATGTATTTTCTTTGGATTGAAAAATTACAAAGAACAGGAAGTAGATGGTGAGTTACATGCGCCTTTTCCTAATGAACTAGAAGCACTGCTGTGTGCCAGACGTGGAGAACCTAGTACACCTGAATCGGAGGAAGAATTTTTTAAGACATTTTTATTTGGGGATATAACAACTCCTTATCCTCCCTTTTCAATAGCACAAAATAGATTCAATTTACTTAGCATTTGATGATGGAGGAGCTATTAAGTTGGGTAGGTAGATGGTTGAATGTAATATCTATTGTACTATTATTGGGAGGATTAATTTTACTTTTTTTTAGAAAAAAAGAGCAAGTTAGAAACCTTACAATAGCTTACTTAAGTTTTCTTTTGTTGATCGAATCCTTATCTTTCTATATAGGAGTACATCTAAAGCATGATATGTTATTCATGCTCACGCCCTCCTTTTTACTCCAGTTTTTATTTTTAACTTACTTTTACTTTCAGATTGTTCTGAAACTATCTACTAAGAGGTTCTTGCTAATAGTAGGGTTAAGTGTGCCGCCTTTTTTTTTGTTGCTAAACAAGAGTTTTGTAAATTATTTTTTATATGAATCAAGATTGTATTATTCAATATTGATTGTATTGTTTAGTTTGGCCTATTTTTATTATCTAATAAGAGGAAAAATAGAGGCTATAAAATCAAGAACAACTTTGAATAGTGCGGTTTTACTTTTCTTCACCTTAGATGCTTTTTTGGCTACAGGAACCACTTATCTTATAAAAGCCGAGTACCTGGATCTCGTTGCTTGGTTTTGGTTTATAAGAGCCTTTTTTCTTCAATTCTTCTACCTATCGCTCATTTATTATGGCTATAAGCACAACCCCTCCAAATAAATCAAGTGTATAGGCAAGCAAAAATTTGAAAGCTTTGTTTTAATCAATAAGATAATACGCCTCAATAGTATTTTTTATCTAAACTAAAAGCTATATTACCACAGAACTATTGTAATAAATCTTGTATTTGCTATACAATATACACATCCGACTATTTTGTGTAGAAGTATGGTTAGGTTTAAGATTCGTAATAGCTGTAAATGGACCAACGTATATTAACCATCTTTGTATTGTTGGGTGTCGGAACGATTCTTTTGATCATGTTGCTTTTTTCGCTGTTTATTTTTGTTCGATTGCATCTCCAAAGGATGCGTGAGGAAGAACAAAAAAAGATGGCTTTGATGGTGCAGCACCAACAAGAACTTTCTATCGCCCTAGTAGAAGAACAGGAGCGCGAGCGTGCTCGGATTGCCAGTGAGTTGCACGATGATTTGATTGCCCAGTTGCATCGTATCAAACTCTCCAATCAAGACCAGTATATTAACAAGATGCTCAAACAAAGTATACAACGCGCACGCCAACTCTCGCATGATTTGACCCCACCTATGCTTGCCGAGCTATCACTAGAAAGCTTGTTGATGGACTTTTTGGAACCTTTTCAAGAGCATTATACCATTCAGCTACACCTCAATCATTCAGAGAACAGAGCATTAGAGCAGGCACAAAAACTACAGTTATTTCGTATATTTCAAGAAGTGATAACCAATATTAACAAACATGCTAAGGCAACAGCTATTGATATTACGTATCGATTTCAGCAACGATATTGTTGTTTGATGGTTAAGGATAATGGAGTTGGATTTGACCCTCACAAAAGGAATGGACTTGGCCTCAAAAATATTCAACTTCGCAGCCAACTGCTCCAAGGGCAGTACAAGATAAAGACCAACCAACCTCAAGGAACTACTTTTATATTTTTTAGTTATGAACGACCAACAAAAAATTAACATAGCAATTGTAGACGATGATTCATTAGTTGTTCAATTGCTGACACAGTTTTTAGAACAATCCACTACTCTCTCCTTTAATATTGTATTAACGGCCAATGGAGGACATGAATTGCTGGAAAAAATGAAAACAGTACCCACCGCTATTGATATACTTCTATTAGATTTGAGAATGAAGGAAGGGGATGGTTTTTGGGTATTGGAGCAGTTAAAAGAGCAATCCAGTTCCACCAAAATTATTGTGCTTTCCTCGTATTACAAACCGTCTTATATTGGCCAGATGATGCAGTTGAATGCCCATGCTTTCTTGCCCAAGGAAATTGACAAAGAAGAATTAATGCAGGTCATCCAAGAGTTGCACCAAAAGGGCTATTACCTCAATACGGATCAAATACAGAGTTTACGCAAACAAATCACACCTAAAGCCCCCAAATTGCATATTGAGCCCAAAGACACAATTACCAACAGGGAGTTGGAAGTGTTGAAATTGATTGCCCAGCAAAAAACCACCAAGGAAATTGCGGGCAAACTCTATGTTTCGCCCAAAACCATAGAAGCCCACAAAAGCAACCTATTCTCCAAAACAGGGGTTAAGAATACAGCTGGTCTGATGATGTATGCCATCAAGGAGGGACTAATTGATCCCAATGAATTTATGTTGTGGAGTTGATAAACTCTAATAGACATTATCACGACTGGAGTTGTACAGAGACAAAAAGTAAGGTTTTTTCATCAATCAAGGCACTCGCAAAGCGATCTGCGTGGGTTGTACCTAAAAGGTACAAAAGTACTAGCGTATTTAGTTCATAGCAGTG
>JBGCDW010000075.1:0-25964 GCA_045105775.1 Aureispira sp. | reverse complement strand
TTAGAGCCGATATAGCTTTTAGAGACTTGTTTCTCATCGCTCCAGGTAGCAAAGCTGGTTTGTCTGCTGCTGTGGTACGTGTAAAATCTACTTTTATGCTTTCTTTGAACGGAACTTTAACAAATTGTAATGCTGACATAAATTATATTTTTAAGTATAAATATTTTTATTTTGAATTGCCTTTAAAAAAAATCAAAATAATTTATATTGTGACAAGGTTAAAGGTAATAAAAAAAATCAAAAAAAATAACTGTTTTTTAAAAAAAAAGCTTAGTCTACTTTGAGGCGATAGCGACTTATAGGAGTGAATGATTTTGTTTTTGTAAAAAAAATAAAGCTATGTTTTTTTTTGAATGAAAATTTGTCTTTTATCTAACGAGTCTATCAAAGCTTGATATAAATTACTTGTTTAGTTTAGTTGGTGTTTAATTTAATGTTTTAGTTTTTCATTTAGTGTTATTTATGTTTTTTTAAAATAGATTTTTTCTAAAAAAAACATTTTAAAAAATAAAAACTATGCAATTGTTTTATGTTTAATGATGCTATTAAGTAATATAAATAACTTTTAAACAAATGTATTCATTTTAATTTAAAACAATGTTTTTATAATAAAGACAGTCACTTTTTTGATAAAAAAAAATCTAAAATTTCTTTTTGTGACAATTTAATTCAATAAAAAAGAATGAAATATAAAGCAGTAGAATTTTTTTATTATTATAAATATCCAATTAAATGGATGAAATGTGACAAAAAAAACAGGAAAGCACTATTGTGAAAGGTAGAAATGATGGAGTTCTATTCAGTTGGAGTGGGTTAGTTATGAACTTGCAATCGTAGTATTAGGCATAAACGAGTGCAAATCAGAGCGAATGGTACGTGCAAACGTTCGATTTTAATCGTGTTGGTTGATTATTTTAGAGCCCCAACGGTTTTGAATAACAAAAGGGTTAGAATGCCTTCGAGTAAGTTAGAGTTATCAACGAGTGGAAATAGAGCAAAAAGGCATTAAAAAGGAGTATGGACAAATAAAAAGAAGCCCTATCTCCAAGATAAGACTTCTTCTGATTGTACGGGCAGATAAACATTATTAGGGTTCAACCAATTTATGCACTGCGTTTGGTACTGTGGTAATGGTTGCCAGTGTGTACAACAATAGCTCTTTTACTTCCCTCGTTGTATTGTTCTGCTTTGCCATCTGTTTTGATGATGGTTAGGTTAACTTTCATTACAGTAGCAATCAGCTTGGGAACAAAATCATAAATATCTTTTGTCCAGTTATAACTTTGTATAGCAGGCTGTATTTTAGCAATAAAATCTTCGCTCTTCTTCATTTTCATAATCTTTCTACCTTCACTCAAAAATGAAACTAGAGTAGGAGCAGCTTTTTTTCTATCAAAGTTGGTCAAAGCCGCTAGAACAGCTTTTTGGATATTGTCACCAGTTTGCCCTAGTTGATGTCCTATTGCATTAAATAAGCATTTGCCATCTTCAGGAATATAGACCCCTTCCAGTTTGTTTTTTTGCAATATTCTCAATTGTTTAGGGTTTAAGTTGAGCGGGTTGCTATTACTGGTTTGGGTTCCTTGATCTTTTCCTTTTTTAGGTGCAGGTTTAGAAGCTTCACCGTATTTCTTTTTCTTGAGATTCAATATTTCCTCATCATGGCCTATCTGATAAGATTGTTTCATTTGATCATTCCACATGGCCAAGCTGCGTTGAAAAGCAGAAAAATGCTTCTCTACATTTCTAACAAACTCCTTTGTTTGGTCAAAAACTACCTCTACCAAAAATTTGGCTCCTTCTTGTTGTGCTTTTACAGGTTCTTTCATGCTTTGATACGCAATCAATACATCAAATACACTTCCGATAGAATCACTAATTGCAGCTGGAATATCACCAAAGTAAGATATTCGCCCAAAAGCATCTCCTAGTCCTTTAAAGGTTTTTTGACCCAATTCTAGTTTGGCTTGTTTGTCCTGACGTTTCATCGCTTCATTACTGATAGAAGCTTGATAAATAGAAACTATTTCGTCTAGTTTACCACACAATCCGATGACCCCTTTTTTGAGAGAATCGACTTCTTGCTCTGTTTTACGCAATGCTTCCGAACTTTGCTCATAACTATTCCCCTTGGTCTTAAATAGGTGTTTTTCCAAGACTAGTTTTTTATTTTCGACTGCTTCTAAATATTTTTGTTTAGCCTCTGTAATGTGCTTGATGATTTTAGTACGATTAGGAGCTGCCCCCCCCGTGTACTCAATCTCTGACATTGGATCTTTCATCGCTTTTCGAACCGCTGCTATTGCCTCTTTTTCTAGAGCTTTAATCTTAGTATCTAAGGTTTTTTGATTGAGTTTTTTTGCTTTGTGTGCTTGAATCACAAAGTCAGACAAAGCTTTGGAGTCTTTTTCTCGCTGTGCGTTGATAATTTGTTTGAGCAATTTTTCTGAGGCAGGAATACTTCCTCTCGTCTCTGCTCTACTTTTAATTTTTGTTTTGCGGTCTTCTTTTATTTGTGTTAGATAAGCATCTATTTGATTGATGCAATAACTATGTCTTAGCCCAACACTGTGTAAACGGTCTGTTACCCGATCTGCACACAATGGATTGTCATCAACACTAATTTTATGTTTGTGTCTATGGGTGAATTTATCCGTTACGGTTCTAAATTTACTTAAAATAGGCATAATATGATCTGGTTTTTGAAGGATTATGTAAGTGCTTGAATTTTTGCATTGGCTTCCTCTAGTGCTTTAAAACGCTCTTCTGTAAAGCCTTTTTCTTCAAGGATTTTTTGTTTTTTTAGCCAATCCTCATATAGAGGACGCACTTGTGCCCATTCCTTCTGAGCGGTTGCCAGATATGCTTTAAATTCCTTCAACGCATTCGTCTCTTGTTGTTTGTTCTTTTTCAATACAGCCTCCCATTGTTTGGCTTGTAGAACTAGTCCCTTAATCGCCGCATCCAATTCTTTGGGGGTGTGAATCCCATCAATAGCTGCTTCAAATTGTTGTCTATCTGTTGTTGCTTTGGGAGCAAATTTTTGATTAATTGCGGTAGCCTTTGGATCTTCTTTACCTACAGGTGCTGGTTTGACACCTTTGGTAGTTACAGGAGCCGCTTCCCATCCGTCTACTACCGTAAAAAACATCTTGGGCTTCATTTTTTCAAAAATCTTACCCAAGGGCTTGAAGGGCATTGGATTGGTTAGTTGGCCTTTTTCACTGACCAACCGTATCTGTGCTTTGTCACCTTGCATGGCCACTTTGCAAGTGCCATAACTGTAATCCTTAAGGGTGAGTGTTTTACTTGCTTTAGTCCATTTGATCCAATCTTTGGTATTGCCCACATAAAATAGTGGTTGAGCTGGGTTGTTAGATGCGCCCTTCCAAGGCAAATGCGTACCAGAAATTAAAATGTATGGAACAGGTTCAGCCGATTTTACTAAATCTGGTAAGGTCTTTTTTACAATGCTAGTATAGCTACCATAATTTTGGCCTTGTAGTAGCTTAACAGTTCCTAGTTTTGTTTTCATGTAATTATGTTTTTAATGAAAATAGATAGTTCTATATCTTATAGACACAAGAGGGATTTAGAATTGTGGTATTGATTTATATAAAAAATATAGAATGGTCAAATGTAGTCACCACCAATTTAGTGATTTTTTTTCTATAAGACAAGTCAATTACATAGAAAACTGCTCTTGTAAGCCTATTTGAAGTGTCTGTTAAAATTTAATATTCTCCATAAAAAGAGCATATTATGTGTGCTTATTTGTAGATATTACAAATGTTTGCAACCTTTAAAAATTGCATTGAAATAAGAGGCTTATTTGCTTTAGGTAGGGGTGTAATGCGCTATAAGATAAGTAATAAGGTATTAGATAGGTTAACGACGAGACTTGTAAACAAGACCGCATAAAGACAAAAAAAATACTATTGAGAAGGAGTAATGATAGGAGTTGTTATTTGACTGCTATCAACTTTTCCCAAGCAATACAAATAACCATTGCGAGAAGCAATATATAATCTTCCCTGATCTACTACGGGGGTAGATTCGCATCGAATAGCAATTTTTTCTTTGAATATAAAGGTGTGGCCTGCGGCTTGCCACTCAAACCTAGAAATACCTTTGCTTGTAGCAACAATAAGCTGCTTGCCAACCCAAATAGGCGTAGCAATAGAAGGCCCTACATAGTGTTTGAAAAGAAGTTGAGGGCAGGGTAAGTAGAGACTCGTATCAAAAGTAGGCATCGAAAAATCATCAACTAAGGTATCCGTATCCACCACATAAAGCATCCCATCAATACCTACAAAGGCCGCCATATTCGGTTCTCCTTCTTGTTTGTAATGACAATTAACCGCCACAGAACCCACTACACCACCTTGCCAACTAGCAAATTCAAAATCAGAAGTCGGAAAATACCATTGAGCGGCTTGTTGAGGGGGCAAGCTAGGATCTAACTTAAGTACTCCTCCTCGACCTGTAATATATTGCTTTTCTACAGTAATGAGCAAACAACTATCGGCAGTAACAACAGGGGTGCCGTCCATATCTGCGCCTGTAAAATACATCCAATCCAAACTATCTTTTTCTAAGTGGTATCCCCAAACACGCCCTGCTCCAGATGAAATATAGACCCGTTTGCCCAATAGGGTAGGGGAGGCTTCTGTTACTAAATTTCTTTGATGAGTAATGCGATCTACTGCTTGGTAGAGTGTATCTTGCTGTCGATAAATTTGTGGCTGTTGCAACCCTTGGCGGAGGGTTGCTTGTTGAGGATCTGGATTTAGAAGGGTAAAAATACTGTTTTCTAACCCTATGTATGCGGTATCGTTCCAAAGGAGGGCAGAGGCATCCACATCGCGACTGTAGCTGTGGGTTTGTACACTGTTCAATTGCCAACGATCTCGACCCGTAAGCAGTGAAATAGCTCTAAAACTCGGCACAGTGGTCGCGTACAAACTTTTGCCAGCGCGGCTTCCTTGCAATATTAAGGCAAAATCCTCCAAAGAATCGGCTTGATGATTGATCCAAATACTGCCCGTACCCTTAATGACATCATCAAATTTATACTGCCAAACCACCTTACCCGTAGCGGCTTCTATTTTTTTTAGATGATGGTCATAGGCACCTTGCAAGAGGTATTTTTGGCCATTCTCGACAACGAGCAGCGGTTGACCTGTCCATCCTGCTCCTTTCCAAGTTTTTTCTACGGCACCTACTTTGGTGGTTCCTTTTCCTAAGAACAATTTCCAAATGGTTTGCAAATGGCTAGGAGCAGTATCTCCATAGTAATTTCTAGAAGGCTTGTGCAAAAAGGTACTATTGAGTACTCTAATATGATAATAACTGCTATCATCCTGCAAAAAGTTACCAATATGAGCATCGGGGAAGGTCAGGGTAGTACTACTATCTCTACCTTGGTCATTGGTAAGAAGTGTTGGAGCAGGAGGAATATTAGGTTTAGAGGCCAAATACAAATGTGTAAGCACTCCCAAACTCATCACTGTAAAAAAAATAATTAACGATAATAATAACGGTCTCCAATTCATGAATGAAAGAATTATGTAGTTGGTCTATTTTGCAAAGGGCTTCATGTTGTTGGTTATTAGGGGGGTATTTGTTGAATTTGTATGATTTCCCTTTAAACTAAAACTATTTTCGAACACTCATACTCGCTAAGTGGGGTGGCTGTTGAAAAAGTAAAAAATCCACGAAGTATTATTCTAACAATGGCCGCAAAAAACTGTAACTTTGACCGCACTATTCGTTCATACTAGTTCTAGCCTTTGATTATGAAAATGCGCAGCATTACACCAGGAGAAATTGCTACCAAAGATTTACACCAATTTATTGTGGGAGCCGTAGCCCCTCGTCCCATAGCGTTTGTATCTACAGTAGATGAGCAGGGAGTTGCCAATATTGCTCCCTATAGCTTTTTTAACGCCTTTAGTTCCAACCCTCCCGTATTGGTCTTCTCTTCTAATAGAAGAGTAGACAACAATGAAACCAAAGATACTTTACACAATGTTAAGCTCCATCAAGAAGTCGTAGTGAATGTTGTTAATTACAATATAGTACGCCAAATGGCTTTAGCTGGTATTGCCTATCCTGCTAATATTGATGAATTTGATAAATCGGGGCTAACTCCTCTAAAATCAGAGGAAGTACAACCTTTTAGAATAAAAGAATCTCCTGTACAATTTGAATGCAAAGTAAGTGAAATTATTACACTAGGAGAACATGGCGGTGCTGGACATTTGATTATTTGTCAGGTCGTCAAGTTGCATATTGATGAAGCGGTACTAGATGGAGATCGTATTGATCCACACAAATTGGACTTGGTTGGTCGTTTGGGACGTGCTTACTATGTACGAGCAAGTGGCGATAGTATTTTTGATGTGTACCAATCTGTGCTCAAGCCAGCTCTAGGGTTTGATCAATTGCCAGAGCATTTGCGAAACAGCACAGTACTAACAGGCAATGAATTGGCACAATTGGCTGGTTTATATGATTTTCCAAGTGAAGAACTAATTCAAGAACTGTTGCAAAGCAACGAAATTACCCAAATATTAATTTCGGTAGAAGAACCCAATGAAGAATTGTTAGAAGGACTACATCAACTAGTCCGAACAACCTTACAAGAAGGCCAAGTAGAGCGTGCATTTGGTATAGCTATGGTTTTTGAGTATATTGGATAAGAACACACAGACTATTTTTTGCAAAAAATACCTTAGGTATGTTTCTTGCAAGAAATTAAAATAAAAAAACAAATGGATACTTCTCCTCAACAACAACTCCCCAAACACTTGAGGGATCTGCTCAAAAACAAAGTCAATAATCGGCCTTTGGAGGGTTATCTCAATGCCCAAGAAGAGGTGGACTGCTTTCAGGTAGGGAGTTTGTCGCTTCAGCAAGCACACCAAGAAAAGACCATAAAAGCACAGATAGCGGAATCCTTAGGGGTGCCTGTCAATCAATTGTGCTTGGGGAGCAGCCCACAAAGCTTGCGTAGCTTACTATTGCAATTGACTTGCTCTTGCAAACGCGACCATTGCATTGCACTGTCGCCACAGCGTCCAGAAGTGCAACAATTAATGGCCGTGCATCAAGTACAACAAACAGTACTACCTCTAAAGTATCTGCTAGAATTACCTGTCGATAGTATCAAAAACCAAACAGGTCTAAATAGCAGATTACTACTGCTAGATCATCCCAATGCTATTACGGGTGCTTTATTGCAAAAATTTGATATCGCAGATGTAGTAACGTCATTTGATGGTTGGGTCTTGATAGACGAAACGGCTATTGGTGCTACTCCTATAGACAGTATGAAAACAATGGTGGCTACCTGTAACAATGCGATGGTACTACAAAGAACGATTGGGGGCCTAGCCGTCTTAATTGCACATCCCGAAGTGGTACAATTGGTAGAGCAATGTCGTGTTGATTTACCCTTTGCACAATTACAATACGCGGCAAAATCCATGATCTTTGATACACAAAAGGAAAAAGAGTTAGTGATAGCAACGCTTCAGAAGGAAAGAAAACAACTCAAAAAAGTGTTAGAAGTATTGCCGTTTGTAGAGCAAGTCTACCCAAGCCATACCAACAGCTTATTGTTGAGTGTCAAAAAAGCGGATGAAATCGTAGATTTTCTACGCGAGTCCGAACGAATTTTGGTGTATCGTGTGCCTCCTATCGAAGATTTACCCAATGGTATACGCCTGACATTAGGCACACCACTCGATAACCTACGCCTACGCAATGCTCTAGAGCAATTGCCCGAAAAAATGAACCCCAAACGCGCTTTTTGGGGAGACTTATCTAAAGGATTGCGTAAAGCAGGCTCTTTTTTTGGCTTTTTTAAAAAAATATTGGGGGTGTAGGTCTTTCTAATCAACTACAACAACGCTCTTATTGAGCATTATCAAATTAACAAAACAGCATGAGAATTATACTCTTTACGGGTAAGGGCGGGGTAGGCAAAACAACTACGGCTGCTGCTACCGCTTTGCAATGTGCCAAGCAAGGACTCAAAACGTTAGTGGTTTCAACTGATCCTGCACACAGCTTGTCCGATGCCCTGCATGTAGAGTTACAACCCGAACCAACCAAGGTGACCGATAATTTGTGGGGACAGGAATTTGATGTGTATTATTCTATGAAAAAGAATTGGGACAATATGCGCCACCTCATGACGGCTGTTTTTAAATGGCGTGGGGTTGATAATGTAGTAGCAGAAGAGTTATCCGTGTTGCCCGGTATGGAAGAGGCTTCTGCTTTTTTGTGGATAGAACAATATTATAGAGAGGCGTTTTATGATGTATTGATCATTGATAGTGCTCCTACAGGCGAAACACTGACGCTTCTGACCTTGCCTCAAGTAATACAATCTTGGTTGACCAAGGCATTTCCTGGACAAAGATTTGTGATCAAAGCAGTGGGCAAAGTACTCAAAACCACCAAAGGAATTCCATTGGAAGAAGGCATTGACGAATTAAAAAAACTGTTTGATAAATTAGAGGATGTACAAAAAATCATGCTCAATCCCGAAGTTTGTTCTATCAGAATTGTAGCCAACCCCGAACGCATGGTTATTCAAGAAGCCAAACGCGCCTATACCTATCTCAATTTGTATGGTTATAATGTAGATGCCGTGGTGGTGAATCGAATTTTGCCCGAGTTGGCAGGAGGAGCAGGAAGCGTATTTGAACAATACGTCAAATCTCAAGAACACTATTTGCAAGATATTGAAGAAAGCTTTCAACCCTTACCTATTTTTAAAGTACAACACCAAGGCCAAGAAGTCTTTGGATTGGAATTGTTGGATAAAATAGGCAATGCCATTTACGGCACACACAATCCAGCCGAAATATACCACAAAGACAGCCCCTTTGCTGTCAAAGAATACGATACGTATTATAAAGTATCCATGTATTTGCCATTTATTGGTGCATCTGATTTTACCCTTCAAAAATATGGCGATGAATTGGTGATTACCATTGGTGGCCGCAAAAAAAGTGTATTATTGCCGCGCTTTGCCAACTTCTTAAAACTAGAAGGACACGCCTTTGATGATTCATGGTTGCATATTCGCCTAATGAAAGGAGAAGCATAATTCGTTTAAATGGTGCCTTATTTTTACGCCTTTATCAATGGCTTACTTAAAATGTAAGTGGAAGGTGTAATGTGTTTGACTATGAGTGCTTTAAGGTTTGCTGGATGGCTGTTTTTATAAGAATAAAGACGACAATAAATAGAATAAAAAAAATCTCTTGACCGTTTTTACCCTGCCTTTTGTACCAAACAATGCGTTTGTAACAACAAAACCAATCAACTATGAATGTATGCTTGGATATTGGCAATACCCAACTTAAAATAGGATATTATCAAGAACAAGGACTTTTGGAAGAGGTGCAGGTGGTACCCGATTGGCAACTGGCTAACTTGGAGCAAAAGTTAAAGGAAAAAAATATCAAACGGGCAATTATTTCGTCCGTACAGCAAGAAGATAAGGCCTTGTTACAGTATTTGAAAGAGCAATTAGAACAGGTGCATGTGTTGTCTACCAAATTATCATTGCCTATTGTAATTGATTATGCCACCCCCACCACACTTGGAAATGATCGATTGGCAGTTGCAGTAGCCGCAGCACAGTTGTATCCACAGCAAAATGTTTTGGTAGTGGATGCAGGTACTTGTATCACCTATGATTTTGTAACCGCAGCAGGACATTATTTGGGAGGAAGTATTTTGCCAGGTATTGATATGCGTTTTCGAGCCATGCACGAATTTACGGCCAAATTGCCACAAGCCAATTACACTACCTTGTCTACTTTTGTAGGAAATAGTACAGAAACCTCTCTACAGACAGGCGTTTTGTATGGTGTTTTGCACGAATTGGAAGGTTTTGCGGCACAATATCGGCAGCAATTTGGATCAATTATAGTGTTGGTAACGGGAGGAAGCCTCCCACATTTTGAATCTCAACTTAAAAGTAAGATATTTGCCCAGCCCAATTTAGTATTAGACGGCCTGAATGCCATTTTGCAATACCAGCATTCATAAATTATCATACCTTTGGGCGCTCGGTGCTAGTGTTTGACTAGTACTTCATTTTAAACATAATTATTCATGCAACAGCTTTTTAAGCATTTTTTGATTGTATCCCTTGCATTGGTAATCATCCAGTGTAGTGTAGAAACGGCCCATGCCCAATATGCTAGAGGCAATTCTCCTTATTCTCGTTATGGGCTAGGAGATTTACAGGGCAGCAATTTTGCAGCCAATACTGCTATGTCAGGCGGACAAAGTGCCATCTACAGAAGTTATTGGGATGTCAATCTTTCCAATCCAGCTTCTTTTGGAAAATTGCGTTACGCATCGTTTCAAATTGGAGTCAATTACCAACACAGTGAATTATCCGAACGCAGCACAGGATTGACCGCGCAAGCAGACAATGGTAATCTGGCTTATATCTCCTTGGCTTTTCCAATTACCAAAAGCTGGGAAATTATGCGCGATACCCTTCGTCGTGAAATCCCTATTCAGTGGGGAATGGGCTTTAGTTTATCGCCTTATAGCACCGTAGGCTATGATGTTTCTATTACCCGTGCGTTTAATGGAATAGACAATGTAGAGTTTAGCTACACGGGCGAAGGCAATAAATATCGGGTCAATTGGTCGAATGGAATTACCTACAAAGGATTTTCAGTAGGTGCCAATCTAGGGTTGTTGTTTGGTAAGTTGACGAATACGGAAGTGGTTAACTTTCAAGATCCAGCTTATAATTATGATTATGATAATGAACGCTCAAGAGAAGAAGAGGGCGTTGGTTTTGCTTGGGATATTGGCGCACAGTACGAATATCTGCTCCAGAGTGAACGAAAAAATGTAGCAGGGGGAGGCAATTTTTCTTTTGATAAGAAATTGACAATAGGAGCCTATATGGGTGGTGTAACAAACATTGCAACCAGTGTTACAGAACGATATGTTCGTAGAGGGGCGTTCCGACCTGTAGATTCTATTCAGAATTCTGTAGGGGTACAAGGGAGCCTGCAAATGCCCCTCAAAGTGGGTGCGGGTATTGGTTATGGCCGTGAACTAGGGGTGCTCATTGGTCTTTCTTATGAGTCAGAATTTTGGTCTAACTTCAAAAGAGATGGACAAAGCAGCCTTAATCTTGCCGATGCTCATCGGGTAGCAGTTGGACTACAATGGGTGCCTGATTTTGCGGATTATAACAATTATTTTAATAGAATACGCTATCGCTTTGGTGCTCATTATGGACTAGATGCGCGTACAATAGCTGCCGCAGATGGCAATCGGTACCAACTCACAGACTATGGAGTATCAGTAGGAGCTGGTTTCCCAATGCGCCCACCCAAATCTAAGGGTATCTTAGGTTTTCTCAATCTGGGAGTTGATGTGGGCTATTTGGGCCATCCTGAATTGATTGGTGATTTTTATGTAAAAGTCAATTTAGGGTTTGCACTCAATGCTAGTGGTTGGTTCAATCGCGCCAAGTTTAGATAAAATTTAAACGAAACTTAACAATACCAATAAAATACCCTTCTTTAGTAGCTCGTATATTCGTTGCAGCACTAAGGGAGGGTGTTTTTTTGCCTACAACCAGCAATTAATACAGAAACCCACCAAAAATTTGTCATTAGGCATCTACTTAAGTAGATCATTGTGCAATTCGCTAAACCACCACTTATTTTTTGGTAAAAAATACTATTTTTGCAACAGGCCAAAACAAGCTGCAAAAGAATTGTGGCACGCTTTTGGAAAATTACCAAGCAATGGCCAATGAAATAGGCCATCAAAAAGAAATACAAATTTAATAGGAAACCCTATCTAAAAAAATAGAACAGAGTCACTAAATAAAATACCAATTGTTATGTTAGAAGCCAAATGGACATCTTTTTTGAAATGGAGTGTAGGAGCAGTTGCCATGTTCTTACTAGTAGGGCAAGCTGCTGCTCAGTGTGAATCGTGGGAAGCACATCCTAAAGGCGCGCAAATTGCCAAGGAAGAACACGTTATGTATCGCGACTTATTCAAGTCCAAACAATACAAAGAAGCTTTTCCGCTTTGGGAGGCATTATTTGCTACAGTTAAAATACCACTTCCCGCCAAAACCACTCACTTTAGAGATGGAATTACCATGTACAAGGAGTTTGCAAAAGCAGAAAAAGATAAAACCAAAAAAGAAGAGTACCTGAACAAGATGATGGCACTCTATGATGAAATGGCCGAATGTTTAGGAGAAGAATCCAAAGATAGAGCCTATGAAGGATACTACATTTATTCGGCTCGTGGCAGCAGTACCAAAGCAATAGAATTTTTTGAGCGTGCCTTAGAATTGGGTAAAAACGAAACACACAATATGATTATGGTTCCTATGAGCCAGCTGTCGGTGTATTTGTTTACCAAAAAACATCCTAAGTTTACGGCTGATTATATGCGTAAGCTGTACAAGCAATTGGAAGCATTAAAAAATTACAATGTTGAGAATAAAACCAAAAATGCGGCTACCTATGAGAAAAAATGGATAAAAGTAGACGCTGAGTTTAAGAAAATTGGCGGTGTTATCTGGGGATGTGATTTTTATGTCGGTGAGTGGACTCCTAAGTTTGAGGAGGATAGTATGAACATGGAGCAGAATAAAGAAATCCTAGAGGTTATCAAGAAAAAATGCGGCAAAGACAATGAGCTCTACAAAAAGGTCTACGAGTTGTACAAGCCTTGGAGAGATTCGATGGATTTGGTAGAATTGGAAGCAAAATTTCAGACACTTTGCAACTTGAAAAAAGGAAACTTGCGCGAATTGCAATCTAGAAAGGCAGAGAAAAAAGGCGAAACCGAAAAAGCAGCTGAATACAAAAAAGAAGCTTTTGAGTGGTACAAAAAATCGCTCAATGATCCTAGTGCCGAAGATTGTGAAGCTACCGACGAAGAAAAAGGAGACTTGGCTTATAGAATTGCTTATAATGAGTATAGAGCAGGAGCTTATGGAACAGCCAGAACCTACGCCAACAAAGCAGCTAGTTTCAAATCTGGTTGGGGCGAGCCTTACTTGCTCATTGGAAACATGTATGCTTCTAGCGGAAAACGTTGTTCAGGTGGTGCTGGCACAGGCTGGGATGCACAAGTGGTCACTTGGGCGGCTATGGACATGTGGGCCAAAGCTAAGAAGGTAGACGCTAGTGTGGCAAGCAAAGCCAATAGTCAAATTGCTAAATACAAGCAATACTTGCCTACAAAGGGCGATATTTTTCAGCGCGGCTACAAAGAAGGCCAAAGCTATAAAGTAGGGTGTTGGATTGGAGCCACAACAACAATCCGCTCTAACGGCGAATAAAAAATAATCCATTATTGGAGCAAGCAGTCTTGAAGTTGATCTTCAAGACTGCTTTTTTATGTAGGGTATTTAGGTCTAGTTTCCCTAATAGGCTATTTTTTATTAATTTTGCAGCTATTATAAGCTGTAGTGTAAGGAATTACCCCTCAACATAAACCTACAGTTGACCAAAAGACTTCTTTGAAGTTATTGAAGTAACTTCTTTATTTAAAAAACTAACAATCAATGAACGCCAAGCACTTCATCGCTTTATTGGCTACTACTTTATTTTGGACAGCTTGTTCGCCCTCAAGCAGAATTGTAACACTAGATTATACCGTAGAAAACCGTCAATTGGATACGATAGCAGTTACAGCATCCAGAACTTCTAGCTACACCCGCCCTACTTACAATCCTAGTGCAACCAGAACCCACGATTTAATACACACCAAACTAGATGTTTCGTTTGACTGGCAACGTCAATACCTCAATGGTAAGGCGGTGCTAGAATTGAAACCTTTGTTTAAGTCCAGCAAAGAAGTGCGTTTAGATGCCAAAGGCTTTGATATTCACAAAGTTTCGTTGATGACTGCTGTGGGGCAAACTCCACTCCGTTATCGTTATGATAATAACAAGGATTTGTATGTGACGCTGGATAGAGATTATAAAGTAGGAGAATTATTTCGTCTATATATTGTCTATACCGCCAAACCCAATGAATTGCCAATAGGAGGGAGTGATGCGATTACTTCTGACAAGGGGCTTTATTTTATTAATCCGTTAGGAAAGGAGCAAGGAAAACCCCAGCAAATCTGGACACAGGGCGAAACGGAATCTAGTTCTTGTTGGTTTCCAACGATTGATCGCCCCAATGAGCGTTGTACACAAGAGATTTATATGACAGTTCAGAAACGCTTTCAGACCTTGTCCAATGGATCCCTGATGAATTCTATAGAAAATTCAGATGGAACACGTACCGACTATTGGAAGATGGATTTGCCTCATGCGCCCTATTTGTTTGCTATGATCGTAGGCGAATTTGCCATCGTAGAAGAAGAATGGGACGGCCGTTTATTACAATATTATGTAGAGCCGAAATATCGTGCAGATGCCAAAGAAATTTATAAGAATACCCCTCAAATGTTGACCTTTTTCTCAGAGCGTCTTGGGGTAACTTATCCTTGGCCTAAGTATTCTCAAGTGGTTGTACGCGATTATGTTTCTGGTGCAATGGAAAATACATCAGCAGTTATTTTTGGTGATTTTGTACAAAAAACGCGTCAAACATTGCTGGACAACAGTGATATGAACGAGGGAATTGTGGCACACGAATTAGTACACCATTGGTTTGGAGATCTGGTAACCTGCGAGAGTTGGGCCAATTTACCACTCAACGAGTCTTTTGCCAATTATGGCGAATACTTGTGGTTTGAACACCAATATGGTCGCGATGCTGCCGATCATTTGCGTAAGCGTCAAGTAGATGGTTATATGAACGAAGCAGTAGCAGGAGGCAACCAACATCCTTTGATTCATTATGGGTATAAGGATAAAGAAGACATGTTTGATGCACATAGCTATAATAAGGGAGGGACTATTTTGCACATGTTGCGTTACTACGTAGGCGATGATGCCTTTTTTGCAGCCCTCAAAAAATATTTAGAAGACAACCAGTATCAAGCAGCTGAAGCTGCCAACTTGAGATTGGCTTTTGAGGAGGTGACAGGACAGGATTTGAATTGGTTCTTTGACCAATGGTTTTTTACCAAAGGACATCCTGATTTGGAAATTACCAAGGAGTATGATGCTGGCAATAAAATGCTACATGTAACTGTAAAACAAACACAGAGTCCTCGTGAGAGCACTATTTTCGTGTTGCCGTTTGCTATTGATGTTTACACCACGACAGGGGGCAAAGCGTTGCGTACCAATGTGACCATGACGCAACCAACACAGACCTTTAGCATTGCTGTAAACCGTGAGCCTGTATGGGTAAGTGTGGATGCAGAGCGTGTATTGTTATGCAAACGCCAATATAAATTAGATAAAGACGAATTGGTGCAACAGTATAAAATTAGCAAATTGTATCAAGATCGTGCGGAGGCCTTGACAGGCTTGCTTTATGAACAAGAGGGTAATGTAGCGATACAGCAAGTTTTTGAACAAGCACTTAATGATCCCTTTTGGGCCATACGTGTGCGTGCTATTGATGGAATTGAATTGGATGAGAACAGTACATTATTGCTCAACAAAATTATCCAGTTGGCCAAAAAAGATCCTCGTTCACAGGTGCGTCGGGCAGCTATTCAGCGTTTGTCTAAGGTTGGAGGAGCCAAGTATTTGGAAGTAGCTCAAGAGCGTATTGATAAAGATGCTTCTTACATTGTGATGGCGGCTTCTTTGCAGAGTATTTATGATAATAATCCTGCTTTGGGTATTCAATATGCCGATCGTCTTAAGAATAAAGATAATGCATCTATTTTATTGAGTATTGCACTGATTTATGCCAAGACAGGTGATCGCAAGTATCTTTCTTTCTTTGAGAACAATTGGTCCAAGGTCAATAATTATGCTTTGTTTACGTTTATGAATCGTTATGCCATGCTGTTGAGCAGTACTAAAGACGAATCATTAATCAAACAAAAAGCAGCTTACTTAAAAGATATGGCTATAGACGCTAGTACAACTAAGTGGGGGCGTTATGCTTCGGCTAGTGCGGTGAAAAAATTGCGTGATGATGCCTACATCAAAGTAGACAAAGATTATAAAAATATTGAAGGGGCCTTAAACGCATTGCGCGGAGAGGATGTAGAAGATGCCATCGAGAAAGTACAGATCTTGCGCGATGACAAGTCTTCTGAAACCTATCAAGATGCAGTCGATGCGATAGAGCGTCTAAGTGGAGACGAAGTGCCAACTATTTTGGAACGTGTAGAAGCATTTTCTAAGGTAAATACCTACGATTATATAGACGCGTTCATTACAGAAATTACCAATTGGGAGCAGAATGATCAACTCTCTAAATTGTATGGTAGCTGGTAAATCCGCGCTGTCATTACCTTGATTGGAGTGCTTGATATGATGGTATGATTTCCAATTAGGAATTCATACCATCTTTTTTTAGAAAGAGATGCTCTATGTCTATCATCTGAGAATAAAAATCAAAAGAAGAAATCAAGGTAATCAAACAATCAAAAAAATCAAGGTAAGTATTACGCTACAGGAGGCACATACCTTAGAAAATAAGCGGTTTCTCCATCTGGCCGCTCCCATTGATGAAAAACTTCAAAGCCGTATCGTCGGTACACCAATGCTTTTTTGTACATTCTCGTTTCGGCATAAATGGGCAATTGGCTCTCTTGAGAGATTCTGAGGAATTCATCTTTCATGGCTCTGGCGGTACTCGTGGGTGTGCCCTTTACCACGCCCCAAAACCAGCAGTACAAGTATTCCCCTTGGTCAGGGCGTTGGCTTTTGACGTAACGTTGTGTTTGGAGTAGACTCCATGCTTTTTTTAGACCAGTCACCTGCCAGACCAAACCCAATTCTCCCCATATATTTTTCCAAAAGCTATTTTCCTTCTTGCTGGTTCTAAACAAAATAGCAAAGCCATTGCCATCCTCACTTACAAGTAAGGCATTTTGTTTGATGGCTTTATTGATAATGTAGCTGGCTAAATACTGAAAACGTTGCTCTTGTTTGTGATCTTTCTTGACCAAATCTACAGAGGTAGGAATCTCTTTGATAATAGTAGTTACTTTGTCAATAATGTCTTTTTTCTGTTTGGGGTTCATGGATAAGAATTAAAAATAAAAAGGATGAAAACGAACACCTCCTGCTGTATTCACTTCGAGTGCAGGGAAGGGGATTTTAAAAATATTGAGAATACCAAAAATTGTTTTTAACCATTTGTGGCGGGTGGGAATGCGTTCAAAATCAATATCTAAAGAAAGAAAAAATTGACTTTGGCGTTGATACCCTTGTGGTACAACAAAAATATTGCCCTGTGCATCTTCCCAGCGATTTTGCTCGGCTCCATATACCTGCTCTATGCCATATCCCACCGCAACATTCACCCATTGGAAAGGGGTTTTGGAGGTGGTTTTGGGTAAGAAGGAAGCAACATTGGCCGAGAGCCAGATGGTTTGCCCATTGTATTCCTTAAATAAAAGTTCGGCCGGACTAGTGCCATAAAGTTGATTGGCACGGGTCTGTAGGCTTGTAGTAGCTGTACCATTAATGGCTTGCAGAGGAGCGGCAGAATATCGAGGGCGATGGGCTGACACTTTCCAGCGAATTCGTTGCTCTTGCCAGAGCAACTCTTGCGCCAAATAACTACCAGAACCCAAAAGATTAAACCCCATATCTCCCCAAGAGAATCCCCATTGTGCCGAAAATCCATCCATGACCTCTAGTGTGGTTTGAAACAGTAAGCCTGCCCCAAAACCCACCCAACGTGCCTGTTTGCGCGGCATCCCTGTCCAAATATACAAATCACCGACCCATTTGCTTTCAAAGTAGCCCGTCATGGCATGTCCAAATTTATCCATTTGTCGCCACCCCTCCCAATCGTTAAAGGTATGAAAACTGCGTTGGGGGTAATTGGCATACCAAGCTTGGTTAAGGCCAATAGTGACGGCGGTATAGCTCGCTGCAATACCTGTGGTCATGCCCCAAAACCGAACCTTGTTAAACGTAGGGGCGGTATCAAAGAAAGATAGCCTTTCTGCATTAGCAGTAGAAAGGCTATCGGTTTGGGCGCAAAGGCTCGTGGTCAGCAATAAGCAATTAATCCATATTAGGGGTATCCTCATTAGCAGATGTTTTTGGAGCGCCTTGTGTTGGAGCATCTTCTACTATAATACCCTTGCCGCGTCTCATTTCGTAATACAGTAAGCTTGCCCGTGTTTTTTCCTCTTGCAACTCTACTGCGCGCAATAACTTTCTTTTGCCTCTGTGAAAAAGCACAAAAAAGGTTTCCAGGGTAGCTTCATCTCTTACTTCTACTTCTAGAACAGTACGAGGCTTGCTTTCTTCCTTGTCTTCATAACCTTCTACTTCTTTACTTTTCTTGACCAGCAATTTTTTTCTTTTGCCATCCTCGGAGTTAAAGATAATGTATTGTAATATTTTTTCTTTTTTTCCTTTTACAACAGTTTCCTCCTCAAAACGAATATCAATAGCATCTTCGGGATAAATGCGAGAAATTTTTCGGAAATTGATGTTGGATTGATTCTTATAGGACAAAAAGGGATAAAGTACTTTTCCCCAGAACTCATCTAATGTTTTACAATTAAAATCTTCTTGATGGGTGAAAAATTTGCCATATGCCAAGGCTTGCTCTTCACTGATATGGGGAAGCCAGTATACATGCTCAGGATCGGCAGTACTTGGGCGATACTTAATCATATCTACTTGTCCAATGGGATCACGGAAAATTTTGAGATAGCCTTCCAACTCTTTGTTGGTATTGTCTACCAAATAAAACTCCATACCATAGTCTTGATTATCTACAATACGAGAAATGCGTAAGCGATAAGGTTTGGCATCTGTTGGAGGATCTACAATACCCGCAGGCGTGTAATTTGCGCGTTCTGTAATTAAAACATCATTACGAGAAATCTGAAAAGAAACGACACCAGCAGCAAAAGGATTGGGATAATGTGCAATGCTCATCTTGCCTTCGGCTGGAACAAAGGTATAGCCGTAGAAGTTAGAAGGAGTAGCAAAATCCTGATCTTCTACCCAAGAGTAGCGTATACTAGGAACAAGAGTGTCCGTGTCAGAATCTTGTGCTGTACAGGTTAGTGTCCAGCAAAAAAATGAAAAAATGAAAATATAATGTGCCATAATATTACTTTTTAGGAGCGGAGTCTTTAATTGCTAAGAGAATAATCCCTTAAGTTTAGAACTAAAAAATGGGGGTAAAAGCATAACCTCGGGGTAAGGTCGTATACTTTTAGTAAATCAAAATCAATAAACCAATGGTCTTTTTGGGCATTATTGGTAAAAATATAGCTACAAGAGCATTCAACAAAAATAAAAATTTATCTACGTAATTCTCAATATTAGGAAGTTGTTTAAATTTAAGGTAACAAAGAATAGTTGTTATCAACTGCTTGAATGATTGCTTACTATCCAATAAGCCCTTATTAGTAGTACAAGGCAAGGCTTATGCCATTTCTATTATACTAGCTACCAATTTTCATTGCATGACCCAACTTAAAGCACGTCTAGTTAATTTATATTATACGTTTCCTATACAATTGATACGTTTACAACTTAAACACAATATATTGCTATTGAGTTTATGGGGAATCTTGTTTGCCATTATGAGTGGTCAATTGGGAACCTCTATGGGGCTGCACAAGTTATTTTTGGATCCAGAGTACAAGGGGGTAGTTGGATTTTGGAGTTTTTTTATCATTGGTTTGGCCTATGGAAGCTTTTTTATTGCTTGGAACACGAGTATTTATATTCTCAACAGTTATCGTTTTCCTTTCTTAGCCTCGCTGTATCGCCCTTTTTCTAAGTTTAGTTTTAATAATTGTTTGATTCCAATTTTATTCTTATTGGTTTACTGTTATCACATTGTAAAATTTCAGTGGTACAATGAATACGTTGGAGAATACAGTTTATTGTATTGCTTGGGGCTTATTGTTGGTGCCGTATTGATGATTGTTGTAGCGATGATTTATTTTCATTACACCAATACAGATGTACAAAGTTATCGCAAACGAAATCATCTCAAATTATCAAAAGTCCTAAAATCTATTGTAGTACAGCGCAAAGAACGCAGCGTAAATTTGCAAAAAGATGGCCCTTACAAAAATGCTTGGCGAGTAGATTATTTTTTGAATGAGCAGTTTCAGTGGCGTATTGTACGCAAGGTGGGACATTATAATTTTAAATTATTAGAGCGTGTTTTTAGACAAAATCACGCCAATGCATTTGTCATTCAAAGTGTCAGTATTATTTTATTGATTTTGATGGCGGCACTAGTCGAATACGAGGCGTTCAGAATTCCTGCTGCTGCGAGCTTACTATTGTTGTTTTCTATTTTAACAACCGTTATAGGTGCCTTGACGTATTGGCTAGAGGAATGGCGTGTGCTCTCTTTGTTAATCGCGTTGTTTTTGATTAATCAAATGATGGCTTGGGGGCTGTTTTCTTATCAAAATAGTGCTTATGGGCTCAATTATGACGTAAAACCAAGCCCTTACTCTCTGCCTGTATTAGATTCTATTTGCTCCAAACGTCAGTATTACAATGACAGTGAGCACATGCTCCAAATTTTGAATCATTGGCGCGCCAAGTTCAAGGATGAAAATAAAAAACCTAAAATGGTTTTGTTTTGTGTGAGTGGCGGAGGTATTCGAGCAAGTTTGTGGTCGCATCATGTGATGCGAGAGGCCGATCATGCTACACAAGGCCAACTAATGCCCCATACTGCCCTCATTACAGGCTCTTCTGGGGGAATGTGGGGCGCAAGTCTTTATCGAGAATTGTATCATCAACAGCAGCAAGGCAAGGAGGTAGATTTGTATGACAAACGCTATCTCGATCATACCGCCAAAGATTTGATGAATTCGTTGGCCTTTACCTTTTTGGTGAATGATATTTTTATTCCCTGGGTGAATAGGGAAGTGAATGGATACACCTATCGACAAGATAGAGGCTATAGTTTTGAACAGCAGTTTATAGAAAATACAGAAGGTTTATTAGCACACGATTTGGCGTATTACCAAAAGGCAGAAGCAACAGGGCAAATACCTTTATTATTCTTAACCCCCTTAATTGCCAATGATAGCCGAATGATGGTTATTTCTCCTCAGCCTGTCAGTTTTATGATGCGCTCACCGTTTAGTTATCAGGGAGCGACCAATGCTGACCAGATTGATGCCGTAGATTATGGAGCCTTGTTCAAAGCACACCATCCAATGAACTTGCGTTTTGTTACGGCATTGCGTATGAATGCGACCTTTCCATTTATTTTTCCAAGTGTACAAATGCCTAGTGATCCTATTATCAATTTGGTCGATGCTGGTTTTCGAGATAATTTTGGGCTGGAAATGGCTACGCGTTTTGCTACGATTTTTAGAAGGTGGATACGAGCCCATACCAGTGGGGTAATTATTGTTTCTGTTCGTTCTTATACACAATCCAAAGATATTGCAGGAACCACTTCTCAATCTTTATCCGAATTGGTTTTTAATCCCTTGGGGCCTATGTTTGCTATGGATGCTTTGCAAAATTATCATCATGACAATTACATCTCGTACTTAAAATCTAAGATTGGATACGACAAAGTAGAGGTCATAGATTTTACCTATTCGCCAACGTTGTTGGAGCAACGCGCCTCTTTGAGCTTGCATTTAACACGGCTGGAAAAAAACGACATTATCAATGCGATTACGCTAGAGCACAACAAGCAAAGTATTAGTCGGCTCAAACAGCTCTTGCGCTAATATTTGACCCTAAAAAACCCTTAACACCATAAAAAACAGCTGATAAAAGAACTATTTTTGTTAATTGTTTGAAAAAATCCGAACTCTTCTTATCTTTGCACGTCCAAAAAGAAAAGTATTTACTTAGAATAAACTATAACGATTCAAATGAAAACGATCGCATTAACAGGTACTTCAAGAACTGAATTAGGCAAGAAAAGTACAAAAGCTCTACGCAATGCCAACTTGGTGCCTTGCGTTCTATATGGTGGTGAGAACAACCTTCATTTCAGTGTTGCCCCAATGGCATTGAGAGATTTGATTTACACCAATGAATTTAGAGTAGCAGAGGTTACCGTAGGAGACGAAGTACGCCAAGCTATTATCAAAACGGTAGAATTCCACCCCGTAACAGACACTATCATGCATGTTGATTTGTTAGAGTTGGTAGAAGGCCAAAAAGTTAAAGCAGAAATTCCAATTCGTTTGGTAGGTTCTGCCAAAGGTGTAAAAGTAGGGGGTGTTTTGATGCAAAAAATTCGCAAAATCAAAGTACAAACTACGCCTGATAAATTATCTTCTTTCATCAATGTAGATGTAGAGCACTTAGCACTGGGTAAATCTATTCGTGTACGTGAAGTAAAAGTAGAAGAAGGTATTGAAATCTTGAACTCTGGAGGAATTCCATTGGCATCTGTAGAAGTACCACGTGCATTGCGTTCAGCAGAAGCTCGTACAGCTGCAGAAGAAGCACAATAAATTATTGCTTTGTGGCCGTACGAACAACTGGGTTCTGACCGACCATAGACAACAACTTATAATAAGACGTATTGGATTTGTTTTTCCAATACGTCTTTTGTTGTATCTTTCAAGGAGCAAGTGCAAAAGATTAATCAAGTTGGAATTATGTTTAAATGGTTGAAACAACTATTGGCTACTTCTTCAGATAAAGAAGAGCAAAAAAATGAGAATATAGTGAAGTATCTTATTACAGGGTTGGGTAATCCAGGAGTAGAGTACAATGGTACACGTCATAATATTGGTTTTGATGTGGTCGATTATTTAGCCGCCAAATTTGACGTGTCTTATAAGAGCGATAGACAGGGGTATGTGGGAAGTTTTAAGCACAAGGGGCGGCAGTTTATTTTGCTCAAACCAACTACATACATGAATCTGAGTGGTCAAGCGGTACGTTATTGGTTGCAAAAGGAAAAAATCAAAAAAGAAAATCTATTGGTGATCTTGGATGATTTGAATCTCAAATTTGGCCAGATACGCCTCAAAGGAAAGGGGAGTGCTGGAGGGCACAATGGGCTCAAAAACATAGAACAATTGTTGCAAACAGGTCAATACCCTAGACTCAAGGTGGGTATTGGCGATCGTTTCAACAAAGGCAGGCAGGTTGATTTTGTACTGGGTAAGTGGAACGAAGAGGAAGACGAGCATTTATCTAAAATTATAGCCCATGCCGCCCAAGGTGTTTTGGAGTTTGGCACCATTGGCTTGGAACGTACTATGAATCGTGTCAACACCAATGTATTAGCAGAAAAAAAGAAGCCCCAAAAAAAGACCCCTCCAAAGTCTAAAGAAAAGGATACTGATACCACTCCTCCAGCTCCTACTGCTGAGTAGATTTACAAGTAAAGAATGCTTTTAAAAGCCAAAAAGAATGTTGTTCAACAACATTCTTTTTGGCTCAATGCACCACAGCTTATCGCTCCACGATTCGCAATAATTTCCAGGAGCGATACGTATGCTCAAAAATTTCCTCGGTTTTTAGAGCATTGCCTACAAAAAGGCGTTTGGCAATAATGTCGCCATGTTCGTTGTATTGTTCTTCATTTTTCCAATCCTTGCCATTGCTGCGTTTTTCGAGCACGATATGACTCAATAAATGGCCTGTACTATCATAGGTCCACAATTCTGTTACAAAGGGGGCTCCCTCTTTGGTTTCGGTGCGTTTGATGAATAGACCTGGCAGCGTAGGATGAGGTGTTGTTACAGTGCGTTCGGTATAGCTTTTTTTAGGAGTGACCACATACTGTATCGCTTCATTGGGTGAGTAAGCATAGGTAATGGTTTTGACTTTTTTCTTGAAATTTTTCTCGGTGAGTTTGTATGGACGACCTTTTTTATAAATAATAACCGTTTCATTATTGTATTTGACCTTACCCTTGGTACTGTAATTTCCGATTTTTTTGTCGGTCTTTTTAAGTTGTCGCTTTTTGTCGTATTTATTAATAACAGTAGTGTAATTATAGTACAATTGGTCATCGGAACGCAACAATAACGTATCTTCTAAGTAACTGGCGTTGAAGGTTCGGGCTTGCGTTTTGGTATCGCCATCATCATCATAAGAGACCCAAGTCAACATATTTCCAGCAGCATTGCGCGTTACTTTTTCTATACTTCTATTAGCAGGGCTAGTGGTATAATCACTTGCTTCTTTGCCAATTAGAAAACCATTCTTGTTGTACTCATAACGAACTTGACGCAGCAGTTGCGTGCTATTGGGTTTTTGAGTCTTGACCCAGTAACGTTTATTGGACGTTCTGCTGTAATTTTTGAAAGTCGTTTTCTGAATACTATATGCCTTGTTGCCAATGGCCAGTTGCTCATTGTAATACGAGCCCAGCAAGCTGTTAGGATTGTATTCAAAAATATAGTGGCGATTAATCACCATTCCTGTATCCATAGATTTGTAGTAATAACGCTCCTGCTGAATGACAAAATCATTGGTATCATACTTTGTGGTTTGTAAGAAGTTGTTTTGGCGTTGCCCGTTGTGGTAACGATAGTTGTATTGGGTGGTCTGTTGCAATTGAAAGGTGTCTACTAGTACTGTATCTACACCAACAGTATCTACGGCCAAACTATCCATTTGGGCAAACAGTGATACCGTCGTAATTATCCAGCAAACAAACGTGTATAGAAATGTTTTCATAAGGTCTTATTATAAAAAATTGGGACTATTTCACAAAGTAATAAAAAATATAAGATTGCTTCTAAAACAAAACTATCTGTCTAGTAAGAAACACTAGACAGACAGCTTTATAAAGATGGTATAGCCTTAAAAATAGAATTTAATCTTCAAAATAGGTATACTTGTACACGTCTTTAGAGACTACTTTATCGTCTTTTTTGAGAATGCGTTGAGCCGTATTGCCCCAATCATCGTACTCTTTCAGTTCTTCCTCTTTGGTCTCTTTTTCCTTATCCACTTTTAGTATTTTGACTTGGTTGCCATAGTCATCATACGTATATTGGGTGACCATGATTACCTTGTCATTGATACTTTGACTCGTCACTAAGATATTGCCATAGGCATCATATTCGGTATTGGTCACAAAAATATCTTCATCTATATTTTTTTTAGCGCGCGTATTTCTATTGTTTTTACGACGTTCTAAGCGTTCTTGTTCCTTGGCAGCTTCTTCTAGTGTCAGTACTTGACGTTTGTTCTTACGCGTTGTTCTAATGATAACACTATCTCTATATTCATTAAAAAAGTGACTTTCTAAACGGCCGTCAATATAGGTCAACCATTCTGTAACATAATTATCACTAAAGTAACGTACATCTTTTCGAAATTCCTTTCCATTGATCTTTTCTACCGAAGTCGATTGTGTCAAATCACCACTTTTATTGCGTTTATAAGTGGTATAGGTTTCCTTGCGAGGTTCCTTGTATTTTTCTTCCCATACATAAGTTTTGTCTATTTCTCGTTGTTTGTTATAAAACCAAGTGCGCCCTTTGACTTGTTTTCCATTGTCATCAAAATACTTCTCTTCTTTCTTCTCTCCATCTTCATTGTATTCTAATAAATAGGTAACAGCAACAGATTTTTGTTGACCATCATCATAATTCACCAATTCTACCTTGCTTTTGTTATTGTAAGCATCCCAGTACAATTTCATTTCGGAAATAAGTGCACCGCTTTTATCGTATTTTAGGGTGTTTTGGTGTCGCCCTTTAGGATCATAATTTAGACGTGTTTGTGTAACTAATTCTAGCGCATTGTCTTTTTTGGAAACGGTATATTGTTCTTGTAGGGATAACTTATTAAATAAGTTGTATTCCTTTTTGAGTTTGGTTTTTAAAGTAAGTTTTCCATCAATGACTGCATGGCGTTCGTGTTCAACAGATTTTATTTGTGGCTTTTGAGC
>JBGCDW010000074.1:0-13741 GCA_045105775.1 Aureispira sp. | reverse complement strand
CTTGTAAAAAACCTAAACCCAACCACCAAGGAATGTTTCATGTCCTTAGAAGGTAAAGTAGAAGGAGAAGATAAAGGTTCTTTGGAACAAATTTTTGCCGATACTGATTATGCTGCCAAAAATGGCGAAATTCTACGCTTATACAACCCTAACGCTTCTAGTGTATCAGATGATGAAACAGAAACTACAGGAGAGGACCAAGATACAGCTACACTTGAAGCCAATAAAGCTAAAAGAAGCACCCAAATGGGTCAAATGAGAGAGGGCATTGACAAGATGGATAAAGTCAAAGATAAAGCTCCTCAAGATACATTGAACGCCAATATTGCCAAATATGAAACGGCTTTAAGCAAGCTCATCGAAGAAGCTAAAAAAGACGGCGTAATCGATGAGGAAGAGCAAGCACAAATCGATGAACTACAAACACAACTAAACGCACTCAAAGAGGCCGTAGCACAAGGCTCTGACAGCTCAAAACCTGGCAAAAGGGTCAATGAAAAAGCTAGAGCAAAAATCAATGAAAACATTGGCAAGATTAGCGACCGACTTGATGCAATCGTAAAAGCTCTAAATTTATAATCATTCCCCCGACTAAAAAAATTAACACATGGCAACTCAAGCTGAAAAAATAGAAAAACTTGAAAAAGAAGTACAATCAATGAAAGATACTTTAGTTAAGTATCAGAATTTGTTTGCAGAAGATGGCTTTGTTGATACGGACGAGCAGAAGCAGTTAGATAGTATGCAAAATACTATTAACTTAGTGCAGACTAAACTCGCCGAACTGAGAACAAAACACAATACAAATAGCAAACAAAACTCAAATAATAAAGCACCTTGCTCTGGAGGGAATACCTTTACTAAACAATTTTACGATTGTAAAGAAGGTAAAACGTATAAAATTTCTATCTTAGTAGACCAGCCAGGTTCAGGAGGAGATAGAGATACCTATGAAGGTTCTCCCCTCACTTCAGTAGATGTAGGCCATACATTTGTGCATCTTGTGAAAATTAATACTGATGGAACCAAGGTTGAAGCCACCATAGGTTTTTATCCTAGTAGTGGTGTTGACCCTAGAGCACCCGAAGTAGGGGGAATGCTCCAATCTGATACAGGACACGGTGCAGAAGTACAAGCAACTAGAGAGATAACTCACAAGCAATTTTTTGATGCATTAAAGTATGTAGAGAATAATGGGTCAAATACTTATAATCTCAATACCTACAACTGCACAGATTTTGGCATTGAAGTGGCAGGAGCTGCAGGTTGGAATGTTTCATCTCAAAGGGGTACATGGCCATTTGGTGGTGGACATAATCCCGGAGATCTAGGAGAAGATTTGAAAGAGGATCACAATGGTCAAGTTACCTCCAATACAACTGGTGGAAATGGAAGCAGTAAACAAAAATAGAAAACATGCTAAATTACTTTAATTTATTATCACTATTATTAAGTATAGCAATAATTAGTTGTGACTCTAATAACAAAATTCATAAAAACAATATAATGGATCAAGATATTAAAAAAGTAGAAAAATTATTTAGTGCATTAAAAAATGATGCTCTAAGTATTGATAATATAATAGATGAACATTTTTTATACATAGATCAAGTAAAACAAGATTCTTCTAAAGACAGTAAATTCTTATTAGATGCTTATGTCGCCCAATTAACAGGATTAAGAATGGATCTAAACAATCAAAAATGTGAAATTCATACTTGGGAAACAGCAGAAAAAAAGAACGCAGATGCAAATAAAGATTTATTGGAAAATGATATTCCACTAAAAGATGTTTTTGTTGTTTTTGTGCAAGACAAACCTAAGTATTACATCAAAATGAAAGATGAAAAAGTACAGTCTGTAACACCTATGCTAAAAGGTGATCTTATTACTGGATGGTTGTAACTAAATTTACAATTGAACACAAAATATTCTACACTCAATTATGAGTCATTCATAAACAGGATGACTCATTTTTTTGACACTAACATTTAAGTAGATGAAAAAAGGTACAACCTCAAATTTCAGGGGTCACGTAAGTAAAAGCTCTAGCACTTGTTCACACCCAATAAAACAAGACGCTTGACCGTAATTTCTTATTAGATGATTATAATTAAGCTTACGATCACAGACAAACTATTTTTGATTCTATAAATACTAGAACGATGAGTCATCCCGTGCATAAAATGGGAAGACTCATTTTTTTAATACTAAAGTAGTCTAAGAATATTAAACCTATTCCAAAATAATAACACACAAGGAAACTAATTTGCCCAATTATATGTATTAACAATACAACAACAAAAGTTAAGCTTTTATTAAAAATAGTTTTACTATCAATTATTTAATTAAGAAAGTTGGTCTTTTTATTTACTGGATTTTAGTATTATTGCTTGTATTTCTTACTTGTTATACTTATTACAATATGAACCTATGAAAGAGTTACTCACTGCAGCCTTATCCACCCCCAACTTTGTTTTAACCATTTTATTGGGAATCATCTGTTTTTACTGGCTAACCGTTATTTTAGGTGTGGTAGGCCTAAAAAGCTTTGATATAGATGTGGATGCCGACGTAGACGTTGATGTGGATGTTGATATAGACGTGGATGCCGATGTAGACGTTGATGCGGATGCGGATGTAGATGCAAATGCCGATACAGGAATTACTGCTGGTTCTATTTTACTTGGTGGTTTACGCTTTTTTAATTTAGGGCGTGTTCCTTTTATGGTCTTATTGTCCATGTTTATTTTATCCTTATGGTCTTTATCCGTCTACTGCAACCATGAGAGTAGTTGGATCAATCCAACCAATTCTTTGGGAACGGCAGCTTTGCTCTTTGGGCCTCTTGTATTGGCGAGTCTTTTTGCTGCCAAATTCTTGACCATGCCTTTGGTTCCTTTGTTTAAACATGGAAATACCTTTGCCAAACCATTGGTTATTAATGGCAAAATAGGCACTTTGCTCACTAGTATCAAAGGAGAGGAAACGGGCCAGCTCAAAGCCACTATTGACGAATCTATTATTACTTTAAGAGTTCGTTCTGATACAGGTGAACTCATAGAGAAAGGTACAGAAGTGATTATCATACAAGAAGACGAAGAGAAAAAAACATACCTAGTCCAACGCTGGACACAGCATTAACAATAACGGTTATCACGAATAGAATTTATGAAAAGAGAGCTGTTTTGATTTTTATCTTTAGCGAAGAAGCGAAAACGTGCATCCTCGGAGAGGCTGTACGTCTTTCGATGATGCAGATAAAGGAAAAAATGCTACAGCGAACCATACAACTTTATTCGGGATAAGCGTTAATAGTTGTAAAAAATAATTTTCAATCTAACAATTTCATATTTTGGCATTACCCTTTGTGCCAAAGCCTTATTACTCAACTAACTAAAAACAATTAATCATGGGTGAATCTGTTTTGTATATATTTTTGGCTATCCTCCTTGTTATCACTACAGGGGGTATATTAGTCTTATTAAAATCCCTGCGTAAATCTCCACAGGGTAAAGCCTTGGTACGTACAGGTGCGGGTGGTACCAAAGTTGTCTTAGACGGCAGTTTGTTTGTATTCCCGATCATGCACACGGTAGAAGAAATGGACATCTCTCTCAAAACCATTGAGGTACATCGTACTGGGTCAGAAGGATTGATTTGTAAAGACAACATGCGTGCAGACATCAAGGTGGTCTTCTTTGTGCGGATCAACAAGGATGAGGCTTCTGTTAAGGAAGTAGCACAAACCATCGGTTGCCAACGTGCCTCTCAACAAGAAACCTTAAACAATCTGTTTGATGCCAAATTCTCCGAAGCACTCAAAACCGTGGGTAAAGGCTTTGATTTCATCAACTTGTATACACAAAGAGAGGAATTCAAGAAAGAAATTCTAAAAACAATTGGTACAGACCTCAATGGTTATGAACTCGATGACTGTGCTATTGACTACTTAGAGCAAACCTCTTTATCTGATTTAGATCAAAAGAATATCCTAGATGCACAAGGTATCAAGAAGATTGAAGAGCTTACGTCTGTAGAGCAAGAACGCACCAATCAAATTCGACGCAATCGAGAACAAACCATCAAAGAGCAAGATGTAGAGGCTAGAAAAAACATCATTCGCTTAGAAAAACAGCAAATCGAAGAAGAACAAAAACAAAAACGTGAAATTCGAGAATTGACTAGTGAACAGGAAAATGCGGCCAAACAAGTCGTCATTGAAAAAGATTTGCAAACTGAACTGGTTCGCAAGCAATCCGAACAAAAGCTGGGGGAAGCAGAAGAAGACAAAGAACGTCAAATCATCCTTGCTCGACTCAATAAAGAAGAATTAGAAAAAGTTCAAATTCAACGCGTAGAAACAGAGGAACAAAAAGCAATTGCAGACAAAGAACGTACGGTAGGATTGGCAGAAATTGAAAAAGAGCAAATCCTAGAAGAGAAAAAACGCGACATCCAAGTTATTATCAAAGAGCGTAAAGCCGAGGAAAAAAAGACCGTAGAGGAAGATCAAAAAATTGAAGATGTTAAGCAATTGGCTGCTGCCGAACGTGCCAAAAAAGTAGCGGAAATTGAAGCTTCTAAAGAAGCTGAAATGCAAAAAATCACTCAAACACGTCGTGCAGAATCAGATAAACTAGCCGCAGAAGTAAAAGCACAGCAAATTGTGATTGAGGCCGATGCTAAAAAAGCTGCTACTCAAAAAGATGCCGAAGCACGTAAAATCAATGCAGAGGCATTGGCGGCAGAAGAAGCAACCGTTGGTTTGGCCGAAGCAGATGTGATGAAAGCCAAAGCCGAAGCCAAAGAAATGGAGGGCATAACACAAGCCAATATTTTACAAAAACGTGCTGAAGCTGAAGCCAAAGCCATTGAAATGAAAGCCGAAGCCGAACGTGCTAGAGGCATGGTGGATGTTGATATTATCAAAGAAAAAGGTAATACAGAGGCAGAAATAATTGAGCGTCAGGGTTTGGCCAAAGCCAAAGTTATTGAGCAGCAAGGTTTGGCCGAGGCTCAAACTACGGAAAAGAAAGGATTGGCAGCGGCCAAAGTAACCGAGCAGCAAGGTCTGGCTGAAGCCAAAATTGTAGAGCAGCAAGGCTTGGCCGAAGCCAAAGTAATCGAGCAGAAAGGCTTAACCAAAGCTCAAATAACCGAGCAACAAGGTTTGGCCGAAGCCAAAGTTACGGAGCAACAAGGCTTGGCAAAAGCTCTACGCCTAGAAAAAGAAGGTTTGGCTCAAGCGCAAGTAACCGAACAACAAGGTCTAGCTGCTGCTAAAGTTAAAGAACAGCAAGGTTTGATTGAAGCCAAAATTATTGAAGAGCAAGGTTTGGCCGAAGCCAAAGTAACTGAGCAGCAAGGTTTGGCCGAGGCTCTACGCCTAGAAAAAGAAGGTTTGGCTCAAGCGCAAGTAACCGAACAACAAGGTCTAGCAGAGGCTAAGGTCAAAGAACAAAAAGGTTTGGCCGAAGCTCAAACACTAGAGCAGCATGGACTAGCCGAAGCCAAAACTATTGGTGAAAAATTGATTTCAGAAGCCAAAGGTATTGAAGCCAAAGCCAATGCCATGAAGCTATTGGATGGTGTAGGCAAAGAGCACGAAGAGTTCAAATTGCGCCTAGAGCAGCAAAGAGAAATCAGAATTGCAGAAATCCAAGCAGAATTGGGTATTGCAGAGTCTCACGCTCGTATCCTAGCTGGGGCCTTCAACAATGCTAATATTGACATTGTAGGCGGTGAAACAGAATTCTTCAACAATATTATCAATGCTATTAAGCGTGGTAAAACCATTGATAAGTTAATGGAAAGCAGTGAAGAATTGCAGGTAGTAAAAGGTGCCTTGCTAGGTGATGGTGATGATAATATTCTATCGCGTATTGGAGGTTTTGTAAGCCAGTATGATATTGGTACTGAAACCATCAAAAATGTAACCTTGTCTGCCCTATTGATGCAGTTGTACAACAAAGCTGTAGGCGACGATAAAGGAGTCATTCAAAACTTGATGGAAACGGTCAAAAGCTTAGGTATGGGCAATGATGCTGCCGATAAAGTACTCTAAGGCACAACATATTTAGTAGGGCGCAACAAGTGTTGCGCCCTACTACAATAAACTAAATCCTACTAAACATGCTATTAAAGCTTTTCTATACCACTTTATTAATTAGCTATTTATCTTGTACCCTCTGGGCACAACTGCCCCGTGATTTTCCATTGTATCATGAAGTAGTAGAACATGTTGTAAAAAAGGGGATTTGCTCAATAAAATTGGATCGAATGACTCGACTCAATGTTCTAAAAGATACCCAAGGTTTTTGGATTACTGTTGGCCATTATCAAGATAGAAACTGGGTTTATTCAGATAATAAGCAATTAATTTGGTCGCCCAAAGAGGGTTATGTAGATGAATTGGTCATCAAAGGTGAAGCGATGCCGCTAAAAATCAAACGGGAGCATTTCCAAAAACGACCTATTGCTACCAAGTATTTTCATACGGATGAATACAATATCAATCGTTTTTTTGGTGATAATAATTGGCCTGTCCAAACTATTGATTATTATAAAAAATATCCTTTAAGTAGTCCTGATGATTACTACTCTCTAGGAAGAGCACATTCCTTTAAATCTGCTCAATATATTTTAGACTATGGCAAATACCACCTCATCAATCAAGCACCTGAATGGCTAGATTCTTTGATTGATAATGGCAATCTAGCTGCCCAATGCTTCAAAAAAGTTAATGAACTAGATCCTGATTTTAAAACAGTGGTGGGAAGCATATATACCAAATATTGCAATGAAATTCTAACCCTAAGTATGCGCCTAGCTTTCTTAGGGTTTAAGGAAAAAGCATTGGCAACAGTTGAAGGCAAAGAACTGTATACACCAGCAACCATAGCTTTTAGCAAAAATAGCTTATTGAGTTGTCCCCCAAATGCCATTCTATTTACATACGGTGATAACGATACTTATCCACTGTTGTATTTGCAGCAAGCTAAAAAAATACGGGAAGATGTATTGATAGTCAATGAAAGTTTGCTCAATGCACATTACTATGGTGCGCATTTGTCTGATCAATCTTATTACAAAGACAAATACCTAAATATAGGACTTGATTTAGAGCATTATCAAGCTCCCAAAGGCGATTATATTTTATTGGAAGAAAATACAGAAAAAAAAGCCTGGCCTGTCAAAATGTTGATAAAATTATTAGCATCTAAGCGCAAGGGTATCAAAACAGCTTCGACACGTAGCTTTGTACTGGGCCATTACGATCCAGATGCTCCCAAGCTAATTTGTCCACAAACCTCTCTAGTACGCTCTGAAATTCTTCTATTAGCGATATTAGCATCTAATTACAAGACGCGGCCTATCCTATTTGCACCAAGCTATGGAAACCAAGTATCTGGGTCTAATTTTATGACTAATACTGGAGCATCAAAGTATATTCACACATATGGGATCAACCAATTATTTGAATACAAAGAAAGAGATAATAAAAACTTGAGCAAGGAGCAAGCCCTAATCAACTATCGCTTTTTTATTCAAGAATTTAAGTGGCCAGTTTTTGAAGATATTGAATTAGAGGATTTTCCTACTTTTTATTCAATTACCTTGAGTTTTACCCAAACTATAAAGACACTCATTGAGCAGAATGAAATCAAAAAAGCTAAGAAACTACAGAACAACTGGTATAACTACTTTGCAAAGACTATAAATGTTATGGTTGCCAAGCAGGTGCAAATTATCAAACAATTCTACCAAACCAACCAAAAAGAAAAAGGGGCACGACTCTTAAAGAAATACATGACGTACTTGCAAGAAAGTAGTTTTGGAGGATACGAAATACAATTTATACAAAAGAGCGTTCTTCCACAAATAACAGAATTGGTTGATACCTACCAATTGTCAGAATTATCCAAACAACTAACACAACTAAACGAAAAATTTTAGTTAATAGACTACCTACAATCCACCCCCAACTAAGACAAGCAACGAAACCAACTCATCATGGCTGAAGATACAACAACAACAACTCCAGAAGAGACAACAGAGCACAACCAACAATTAGAGGGAAGTACTTATGAGATTATTAAAAATCGTCTGCAAAAAAACGGCAATGACTTACATGGACGTTTAGAAAAACTCAACCAAGCACGAAAAGAGGTTTTTGGTTCTATTGAAATGAAACTCATTAGCAACCAACGTATTGAAACCCAGCACGAGTGTATTGCAAGAGATATTTTCTCTATTGGACGCTATTGTATTTTTGGTTATAATATTAGAATGGGGCTCAAAAACATTGAGCTGCAAGATGTGTTTAGCATCTATGAATTTAAAGATGACCACAGTTACAAAGAAGTTGGATTAGACCTTATTCGTCCCAAAGGGAGTGAAAAATTTGAAGCAGACTTCAAGAGTCTTTATCGTTACTCCAAGGAAGTCTATTTTCTAAAATTTGCCCGTGATAAGAATGAGCCGTTCTTTTATATGGTGTTTAAGGATGGTAATGGTCAAAAAACCTTTAAATGGGAGATCAAAGATAACCAGTTGATTTACGACTCCTCTCCTGGTGATAAAAACTATCGTTACCCCAATCAGTTTGAATTTGAGTGGCAATCCGTTCGTATGGACATGTACCGCCAAGGGCCACATCCACACATCTCTATTTTAGATAAGGTGTTTGTAGAAACAGTAGATGGAGATTTGACCATAAAAATTGAAGACAATACCGATACAGGCAAAGGGATTTATGCAGAGGAGGTCAAACACGCCAATCAGAAAGTTAGTGATGCCACCGTCAACTATGCAGATTTGGGCAACCTTATTGCTTTGCGCATCAAACCTTATCAAGAAGAATTTAGGTATTTTGTGTATAATGTAAAACTTCAAACCGTGCAGCGTGTCGATGCTCTAGCACACTCAGGGGTACTGCTGCCCAATGAACAAGGCTTGATTTTTTCCAATGGCTTTTATTTACAGACAGGTGACTTTAAGATGTTTGACAAAACACCTGGACAAAACAAACTGTTTGAGCAGCACCTTCAATCGCCCAATGGAGAAGATCATTTGTATGTTTTTCATAGCCCAGAAGATGGAGCCTATATACTCCTCTCCTACAATGTTATTGAACAAACCGTCACCACCCCTATTATTTGTAATGGGTACAGTCTTTTTCCTGATGGAGAACTGTGTTACTTCAGAAGCGAGGACACCAAGACTTCACACCACTTGGTACAAGTATGGCAAACCCCTTACATCAAAGGCAATGTACTCCCTTCTCAACATGCTGATTCTTATATTTATAAAATTAGTAATAAAGACATAGTGCGCGCTATGGCCGAGTGTCAAGAATTGTTGAGTCTCTTGGCACAAGATGACAGTTATGATGATTTGTATTTTGATTTGAACAAACGAGCAACCGTCATTTTAGATTCTTATTATTGGATTGATAATGAGGAAGCCTACAATTTATCCACTCCTATTTCGGCCATTCGAGCATCAGCCAATACGGCTATTGATGAGTTTGAGAAGGTACAGAACATCCGAAAAAACACGCGTGAAACCATTCGCGAAACGCAAAAGGAAGCCGTGGCTTTGTTCAGAGTCATCAAAGGCACCACCTATCTCAAGGTGGATCAGTTTGTGCAGCACTTGGCCGAATTGCGCAAAATTAGAGGGGCTATTATTTCTCTCAAAGCATTGCGTTATACAGATTTGTCCTTGATTGAGGAATTGGAGACCGAAGCGATGGACATTAGCAACAACCTCTCCCAATCTTGTGTGCAGTTTTTGCTACAGCCCAATGCTCTACAGCCCTATTTGGAGCGTGTAGCCCAAGCCCAGGCCAATATTGAAGACGTAGAAACAGCGCGTCAAGGTCAAAAGCTAGAGGAGCGCATTGATGAAATTGGGAAAGAGTTGGAGTTATTGATCGAAATTGTTTCCAATCTCAAAATTGAGGATGCCACCCAAACAACACGCATCATCGATAATATCACGGCTATTTTTGCCACACTCAACCAAGCCAAAGCAGCCATCAAACGCCGCTTGCGCGACTTGACGGGTGCAGAAGCAGTAGCCGAATTTGCCGCCCAATCCAAACTCCTAGATCAAGGACTCATCAACTACTTGGATATTGCCAACACCGTAGAAAAGGCCGATGAGTATTATACCAAAATGATGATTCAGGTAGAGGAGTTGGAAAGCAAATTTGCTGAATTTGATGAGTTTATTGTCAAAATTGCCGATAAACGCGAGGCGATTAGCAATGCGTTTGAATCGCGCCGCTTGTCCATTATTGAGGCAACCAACAAGCGCAGCACAGCCCTACAAACGGCTGCCGAAAGAAACCTAAAAGGTATTGCCAATCGCGTCAAGAACTTTAAGGAAATAGACGACATCAATGGCTTTTTTGCAGCAGATTTGATGATTGAAAAAGTTAGAGACATCATCCAAAAATTGCAAGATTTGGGCGATTCTAACAAGGCAGATGATGTACAAACACGTCTCAAAACCATTCAAGAAGATAGCATTCGCCAATTGAAGGACAGAAAAGATTTGTTCTCTGCGGATGGCAATGCCATTAAATTTGGTCGTCATTTCTTCTCTGTCAACAAGCAAGCATTGGGCTTGACCATGACACTCAAGGAAGGAAAAATGTACTATCACCTCACTGGAACAGGTTTCTATGAGGAAGTAGAAGAGCCTAATTTCTTAGAGACAAAAGCGGTCTGGGAGCAAGCTCTTATTTCTGAGAATAGCCAAGTGTATAGAGCGGAGTACTTGGCTTATATTGCGTTCTTACAATTGCAAGAAGAAAGAAAAAAATTGACTTCGGAAGAGGTCTTGCCTTATGTGCAGCAATTGGTCAATGAACGAGCCACCAAAGAGGAAGGATACAGCAAAGGTATCCACGATTTGGATGCTGCCAAATTCTTAGAATCTATCTTATACTTGCACGAGTATATTGATTTGTTGGTGTATGAGAGCAAAGCAAGAGCTTTGGCAACTTTGTATTGGCAGAAATTTATAACGGAGGAAAATAAAACTACGTTTGACAAACAGCTAAAAAGTGCAGGATTGATTCGTAAAGTTTTTCCTCAAACCAAGGAGTTTGATTTTTTATTAGAACAATTAGAGGAAGGTTTGCGCGATTTTTTGAAGCAATATTCTTTGTTCGACGAACATTTGGTACCAACTGCTGCTCGCTATTTATTTGATGAATGGTCTAGACAAAACCATTTCATTGTCAGTGGCAGTGCCCATGATTTGCAAACAGAGTTCAAGCAATACTTGGAGCGTCAACAAGCCAAAGAATCTTTTAATGCTGTACTCAAAAGTTTGGAAGGGCAATTGGAGCAACAATTTGAGTTGTGCCAAAAATGGTTGAGTGCTTTTATTGAGCAGCAAAAGCTGACGGAGTATACTTCTTATTTGCAAGAAGCAGTGGTGGTTATTCTTACACAAAACTATCAAGAAAGCCATGTTATTAACGTCAAAACCAATCAAGAAATAAAGGGATTGCATGGGGCACACGCTGTCATTGGGTCTGGTGGTATTTACCAAATGGACTACAATGCTTTTATGAACAAATTGAGCTATTATCAAGCTAAAACAGTAGCCCAATATGAGCAATTTGTTACCATGAAACGCGCCTTAACACAAGACTTTAAACAAGCATTGCGTTTGGAGGAATTCAAGCCAAGAGTATTGAGTTCTTTTGTGCGAAACAAATTAATTGACCAATTGTATTTGCCTATTTTTGGAGACAACTTGGCCAAACAAATTGGTACTGTTGGTGATAATACCCGTACGGATAGAATGGGAATGCTCTTGCTCATTTCGCCTCCTGGCTATGGTAAAACTACCTTGATGGAGTATGTGGCAGATCGTCTGGGACTTATTTTTATGAAAATCAATGGCCCCGCTATAGGACACAATGTCGTTTCGCTCGATCCGAGCGAGGCGGGCAATGCTGCTGCTGCCAAGGAACTGGAAAAACTCAACCTGGCCTTGGAAATGGGTGATAACATCATGATTTACTTGGATGATATTCAGCACTGTCATCCTGAGTTTTTGCAGAAATTCATTTCTTTGACCGATGGACAGCGCAAGATTGAGGGTATTTACAAAGGGGTAACCAAGACCTATGATTTGAGAGGAAAACGAGTAGCTGTGGTCATGGCTGGTAATCCATATACCGAAAGTGGCGACAAGTTCCAAGTTCCAGACATGTTGGCCAACCGTTCTGACATTTACAATCTGGGTGATATTATTGGAGATACCAAAGATGTTTTTGAGTTGAGTTATATTGAGAATTCCTTGACTTCTAATGCCATATTGCAAAAACTAGCCACTAAGGGAGCCAAGGATATTTATGCCGTGGTGCAATATGCTCAAACAGGAAGTCGCGATGGTGCCGAATTGGAGGGCAATCACAGCAGTCAGGAAGTGAATGAATTTGTAGCCTTGGTAGAGCGTATGCTAGTGATTAGAGATGCCATTCTCAAAGTTAACTTAGAGTATATTCGCTCCGCAGCCATGGAAGAGGCTTTCCGTACAGAACCTGCCTTTAAATTACAGGGTTCTTATCGAAATATGAACAAGTTGGTAGAAAAGCTTACGCCTATTACCAATGAAAAAGAATTGCAAACCTTGCTCATTGCACACTATGAGGGCGAGTCGCAAACACTCACCTCTAGTGCAGAATCCAATATGCTCAAATTCAAAGAATTGATTGGTGCATTAACAGAGGAAGAAGCTGTTCGTTGGAAGGCAATCAAAGCGGCTTTTAATAAGGATAAGCTGTTGCAGGGTAATAAAGATAATCCATTGGTGCAGGTAGTGGCGCAATTGTCTCAGTTTTCTGATCATTTGCAAAGTATTCACCAAGCATTGGAAGAAGGAATTGAGCAAGGCGCGCAGCAAAAAGCGGTTGCTCCTGTTTCTAAATCAGGTGGAATTGTGTTTAAGAAATCGTAAGTAAATACTTAAAGCCGCATTCATACTGTGGTTTTAACTGCTAATAGTACTTTTGTTATTGACACGACTAATTCTAATTTCAGTATAGTACAATGGAACGAACCAATTGTCTTATACAAAAAACTGACCTGTATACTCACAATCAAAAAATTGAATTTATCTTTATATATGTAACCTAAGTACAGGACAAAAGTCGAATTTCGTTAAAAAAGGGGATATGATAGAGTAATTTTTCTTGTAAATGATCAAAGCCAATTCTAAAGATACTGTAGAGTTTGGCTCTCCTGTACTTAAGTTTTTTGATCGGAATAGTAGTTCCATTTTTGATTAACCATTCCCCCGTTTTAATAGCCCAAACAAAAGCTATAAGTAGTTGTTCAAAATAAATAACATGTTATCTTTACTTCCAAAAAGATGGGAAGAAAAGCTAAAAAGGTAGAGATAACGGATGAAGAGAGAGGAATTAAAGAAAGGTTATAAAAGCTCAAATTCTGCTGCATATTCAAGGCGTTGTCACATGGTATTGCTAAAAAGTGAGGGAAAAACATCTGAAGAGATAGCGAGGATAGTTTGTACGACACCACAACCAGTAAATAGATGGGTCAACCGCTATTTAAGGCTAAGAATAAAAGGCTTAGAAACAAAGCCTGGTCAAGGTCGTAGAGCAATACTAACTGAAAAAGATGATAAAGAAAAAGTAAAGGCAACAGTGAAGCAAGAACGCCAACAACTCAAACAAGTAAAAGAGGAG
>JBGCDW010000073.1:0-6181 GCA_045105775.1 Aureispira sp. | reverse complement strand
GCGGTTCTGATAACCAATCTGTTCCATTATAATAAGTTCCATCATCGGCATTGTAATACTGTCCTGATGCGTTTACATAGTAACCTGTATCTTCATCCAAGTCATACCCCTCTGGAATACCTCCCTCTGCTGGAATTTCTCCATCTGAGCCTGCTGGCGGTTCTGATAACCAATCTGTTCCATTATAATAAGTTCCATCATCGGCATTGTAATACTGTCCTGATGCATTTACATAGTAACCCAACGTTTCGTCAAATTCATACCCTTCTGGAATTTCTCCCTCTGCTGGAATTTCTTCCTCTGCGCCCTCTGCGCCTGCTGGCGGTTCTGATAACCAATCTGTTCCATTATAATAAGTTCCATCATCGGCATTGTAATACTGTCCTGATGCGTTTACATAGTAACCTGTATCTTCATCCAAGTCATACCCCTCTGGAATTTCTCCCTCTGCTGGAATTTCTTCCTCTGCTGGAATTTCTCCCTCTGCTGGAATTTCTTCCTCTGCTGGAATTTCTCCCTCTCTTACTCGCGTCCAATTACTAACAATATTTCCTGTACTATCATAAGTTACACTAAATTTTTCATCAAAGCCATTATCAAATAACCCTACATAATTCTCCCCTTCTTTTTTAACATCTAGTATAAATGCATCTGACTCTTCTCCACTATGCTGTTTTCGGGTGTTTTCTACTGCTTGCTCAACCGCTGCTGGTATCTCTTCTACTGTTGGTTCTTCCTCAAATTCTTCTTTCTCCTCTTCCTCAGATTCTTCTTTCTCCTCTTCCTCAGATTCTTCTTTCTCCTCTTCCTCAACTTCTTCTTTCTCTTCTTCTTCCTCAACTTCTTCTTTCTCTTCTTCCTCAACTTCTTCTTTCTCTTCTTCCTCAGATTCTTCTTTCTCCTCTTCCTCAAATTCTTCTTTCTCCTCTTCTTCCTCAACTTCTTCTTTCTCCTCTTCTTCCTCAACTTCTTCTTTCTCCTCTTCTTCCTCAACTTCTTCTTTCTCTTCTTCTTCCTCAACTTCTTCTTTCTCTTCTGGATGCTCTATCACATCAGCAATACTAGCCTTTGTTTCTACTAGTTCTCGTAATATTTCAATTTCATCCTCTATATCATTAAGAGTTGATTCTAATGCAACAGCATCTTCCGCTCGCTCTTCTTCATTCGCTTTACTCAACTCCGAATCTACCTCACTTTTAGTGCCTTCTAGTTCCTCAATTCTATCGAGTATCTCTTCTGTTGTCTTCTGCTCAAATTCTGCTTTTATTGCCGCTTCGTCTGCCATGATCTTTTTGTTTTTATGATGTGTCCCCTACAACACCATTTTTTATATTTTTTCACTCAAAAGTAACATCCTTAAAAGTAATCAAAAAAAACCAAAAAAAATACCTTTTATTTAAAAACACCCTTTAAATCCTTAAAAGATCTTTAAAACAAAAACACATTATCATTTTTTTAAAAAAACTCTCTTTTTGTGACTTTTATTTATCTTTATCTAAACGATAGTCGCCACACTAAGAGTTTTGACGAGTAAAAAGAATAATTCACAAATTGATAGATAGCATGAATCAACAGACGTTAGAACAAACCATCAAAACAGCATTAGAGCAGAAAAATAAAGAAGAATTAGAAGCACTTTCTAAGCAAGCTATTAGTAATTATCCTGAACAAGCTTTTGGCTATTTTCACCTAGCTCAGTCTATTCTCATGGAATACCCTGCACCTTATGAAAAAGCAGAATATTGCATCGCTAAGGCTTCTCAACTCGCTCCTAACAATATTGATTATCTCGCTCAATTTGCCAGTATCAAATCATTGCGTGGGCAAGAAAAAGAGGCACAGTTGTTTTGGGGCAAAATTCTACGAATGGATCCTAAGCATTTGGATGCACTGATTGCTAGAGGAAGGCACTATATGCACAAAAATGCTGATTACAAGAAAGCCGTGGAAACGTTCAGTCAGGCGATTCATTATCATCCCAACCATGTATCAAGTTATTTTCACAGAGCAGGAGCTTGTATTGAAATGGGAGAATCTACTCAAGCCTTGGTTGATTACAACCAAGCTATTCAACTCAATGATGGTGTAGAAGATTTGGATGCTTTACAACTCAAAGTGCAGATCCTCAAAGTTGTGGGCACTCCCGAACAACTTATTGCTACTTATAAGGCTATTTTAACTCTTGAGCAAGAAAGTCCCTTTTATCACCAACAACTAGCTACCCTTTTGGCAGAACAAGAGCAACATCAAGAAGCTACTGTTCACTTTGAAAGGGCAGTATTATTATTATCTAAGCCCAATATCAATCTAATTTATGCTTGGGGGCAGTCCTTATTTAAAAGCCAACAATATCCAAAAGCGTTGGAGGCGTTTGATTTGTATGTGCAGCATTCTGATAGTCCTCGATTGGGTTTTTTAATGCAAATGAAAATTCGCCTGCAATTGGAACAATATCAAAAGTTAATTGATCTATCCGCACAAGCAATAGCGGCAACAAAAGAACCAAATGAAAAAGATGAGCTTATGCTTCTACAAGCAGAGGCCTTCATTCAATTAAAAAAATATAGAGCAGCAAGCAACATTCTAGTTCCTATTCCTGAACGTTCTCGTATTCATGAGAAAGACGCTAACTTTTTACTTGGAACTATTCTATTTTGGATTCGCAAATACCCAATAGCGTATGACCGACTAAATAACCTTGCACTAGATGGACATGAACGAGCCAGAATTTTTGTAAAAAAGCATTTACAAGATTATGTCTACCCCATTCAACAAGAAACTATTGAAAAGAATAAATCATTTTTCAAAAAAAACACAGCCTCTGCTTTTGTAAAAAAGCTTAAGGGTAAGATTTGGCGATTCCAAGATCTTATAAGCGATGACTTAAGCGATCTTCCAGAGGAGTATATGAACAACATCAAAGAATCCTTATCGGTTACAAGTATGTTTATTACTACCAAAGGATTATTTTTGCTCTCTGCTAATGGGCTGATTTTATTTACTTATAAAATAATTGAAGAAACCAAGAAGAGCTGCACCATTGAACTATTTACCCTCGATCAACGAGGTACTCCATCCAAAATTACACTGACCTTACAGGAAGGTGGTCTATTACATGTTCAGTTGCAAGAAGATCAAGTTTATATCTTAAAATATAACCTTCTTAGAGCCGCAGAATCTGACATCTATCAACATATAAGCAAATTAACTACACGTAAAAGCCTAGAATTGCTTGATGAAGAGGCCCTTATATTGGCCAAAAATATCTGGAAAAACTAACGTGTAGCTTGTCTCTGTTATATTTTATTAAATTTCAAAAAAAGAGAGGAGTCATCTTATAATAAGATGACTCCTCTCTAGTGATAAACAAATATATTAGTGCCTACAACTCAAAGGCATATTGTACAATATTGGCTCCCATTTGCAAAGCTTTGGTACGCATTTCTTCACTATCATTGTGTACTTCTTGATCTTCCCAACCATCGCCCAAATCTGTTTCATAACTGTAGTAACACACCAAACGACCTTCCCAGATCAATCCAAATCCTTGGGCGGGCTTATCATCGTGCTTGTGTATTTTGGGAATTCCTGTCTTAAATTCAAAATTTTTGTGATAAATCTCATGTGTAAAGGGCAATTCCACCCATTCCAAATCAGGGAAAACCTGTTTCATAGCTACGCGCACAAAAGGATCCATTCCGTAATTATCATCAATATGCAAAAAACCTCCTGAAAGTAAATATAGGCGCAAGTTTTCTGCTTCGGCAGGCGAAAAAACAACATTACCATGCCCTGTCATGTGTACAAAAGCGTGGTTGAAAATTTCGGCACTCCCTACTTCAACGGTTTCATAATTGGGATCGATGTTGGTATGCAGCTCTTTGTTGCAAAATTTTGCCAAGTTGGGCAGTGCTGTTGGGTTGGAATACCAATCCCCTCCTCCGTTGTACTTGAGCAGGGCAAACTTGACCGCAGGAGCATCGTTTGTTACTTTGAAACTAGTACAAAACCATCCAATTATTAATATCCCTAAAAGAGCTGTATACTTCATCGTGAAAGTTGCTGAAAGAAAATCATTAAAAATGCTCCTCTAAATTAAAAAATTGTCTTCACAGTCTACCATTGATAACCTGCTTTAATAGTATGCTAACATCTTTTCTTATCGTCCCTTTTTATGGGCAAATACTAATTTATAATCCGCGCCAATTTTTCCATTCTTAATTTTGTCCAAGCGTTTCTGTACAAAGCGTTTTTTGAGTGGCTTGAGCAAATCTACAAACAATACGCCCTCTAGGTGATCGTATTCGTGCTGAATAACACGGGCAGTAATGCCGTCAAAAATTTTGTCCTGTAACTCAAAATTAGCATCATAATACTCAATACGCACTTTTGGGGCACGGGCTACATTGCCGCGAATATCGGGAATACTCAAACAGCCCTCTTCATATTCCCACTTCTTGCCTGATTCGTCTAAGATAATTGGATTAATGAACACCTCACGGATAAACTCTGAGGCATCCTCCTCTCGTTCTTCTCTGTCCAATTGTTCGGTATCTACTAAAAACAAACGAATATTACGTCCAATTTGAGGAGCAGCCAATCCCATTCCTTTGGTATGATACATGGTTTCGAACATATCATCAATCAATTTGGACAAATTGGGATAATCGTCTTCAATTTCCTCTGTTTCTTTTCTCAAAATAGGGTGTCCGTAAGCGTATATTGGTAATTTCATGATTGTACTTGTAATTCTAATTTTATCCTGATAATGCTTCTTGAATCTTCGATTTTCTCATCTAAAGAAACAAAATCTATACAATAGTGTTTTGATTTTGTGTTGTACTAAAATTGCCTCTAACAAAAATTTAGTAGGCATTATCTTAAATAACAAGCTGCAAATATAGTAACATTTTTCTTAGAGAACACGCCCTAAGAAATAAAAGAGTCTGTAAAAGGCCGCCCTAGTCTTAATTTCTTTATCTTTGCAGAATTATGAAAGAAGAAAAAACAATAGGAAACGAGGTTTATTTATTACAAACCTTTGTGGCAGATCCCAATCAGGAGCCCCTGCGATTGGATAAATTTTTGATGAATCGCCTAGAGAACGTGACTCGTAATCGCGTTCAAAAGGCTATTGATGAAGGTTGGGTGTTGGTCAATGAAAAAGAAGTCAAGAGCAACCATCGAGTAAAACCAGGGCAAGAAATAAAAGTACGTTGGAAACGACAAAAAACAGAAGGCGGCCCTGCTCCTGAAGCCATGGATTTGGATATTCGTTATGAGGATGAGGATTTTTTGGTTCTTCACAAACCTGCTGGTTTGGTGGTGCATCCTGGAATTGGAAATCCAGATGGCACCCTTGTCAATGGCTTGGTACACTATCTCAAAGGACTGCCTATTACGCAAGACAATGAGCGTCCTGGCATTGTACACCGAATTGATAAAGAGACAACTGGCCTGATGATTGTTGCCAAAAATGAAGAAGCTATGGCACACATTGGCAAGCAGTTTTTTGAGCATAGCATTCAGAGGCGTTACCAAGCATTGGTTTGGGGAGATTTGGCCGAAGATGAAGGCACGATTACAGGCCATATTGATCGCCACCCTCGCCACCGCCGACTTCGAGCGGTCTATCCTGACGGGGAACGGGGCAAACATGCGGTTACACACTACAAAGTGCTAGAGCGTTTGGGCTATGTTACCTTGGTAGAGTGTCGCTTGGAAACAGGGCGTACCCACCAAATTCGCGTACATTTTCAACATATTGGACATCCTTTGTTTGGGGATCCGCAATATGGTGGGGATCGAATTGTTAAGGGAACGGTATTTAGCAAGTATAAGCACTTTGTTTTGAATAACTTCAAACTATTGCCTCGTCAAGCACTACATGCAAAAAGTATCGGGTTGATTCATCCTACCACCAATGAATTTTTGTTATTAGAATCTGAATTGCCCGAAGACATGCAGCAAGTGCTAACACGCTGGCGCAATTATACCCATGGCCGTTTGAAATTAAAATAATCAAAAAAAAAGAAGTTGTTTAATAGACATTATCACGACTGGAGTTGTACAGAGACAAAAAGTAAGGTTTTTTCATCAATCAAGGCAAAAATTTAGTTCATAGCAGTGCTATGGAATCAATTTTTAACGATGAGTGAGGGAACCCCGAAGGGCTCACGAA
>JBGCDW010000072.1:0-6243 GCA_045105775.1 Aureispira sp. | reverse complement strand
CGCCACGTTGAACGATACGGTGGGTGTACAATTTAGTTGGACACAATTGACCAGCCCACAAGGAGTAATTACCGATAGTGCTTATCAATTTGGAGTGCGTCCATTGGACAATGTACAATACCAATTTGCAGCGATCAACAGTTCAGGCTGTACCGTAGATAGCATTGTGAGTATAGAAGTGACAAAATTCCGTAGAGCGAATGCGCCCACAGGATTTACACCCAATGGGGATGGAGTGAACGATTATTTCTTCATTCAAGGGGGAGATAAGATTCAAGTAATCACCTTGTTTAGAGTGTATGATCGTTGGGGAGCACTGGTATTTGAAGGACAGCAGCTAGAGGCCAATATCCCCGAACAGGGATGGGATGGTATCTTTAGAGGTACGCCTGCTCAGGCTGGCACGTATACTTGGTATGCCGATGTTTTGTACATGGATGGGGAGACTATTCAGATTAAAGGAAATGCTACTTTACTAAGATAATAAAGAATGAAAAATGTATTACAGAGACTTTTAAACTAAGTCTCTGTAATTTTTTTCAAATAAACAGTATACTTGTTGTAAGATTAGCGTATGACTATGCGTTATAATTATAACTCTTTTGGTTGGATCATTTCTAATCAACAAAAAAAGATATTAACTTTAACAAGCTAAATTATTCCTCTGAGTAGAGAAGGAAATCCTGCTATTTAGCTTTTTGCATAAAAAAAATTGGTGAAACCATTGTCAATCCATTGATTATGAAATTATTTTTTAGACTATCCCTTTTCACTTTTGTTAGCATAGCTGCTATTTCGCTGCCTACAGAGGATCTAAGAGCGCAAGACCCTAGATTTTCGCAGTATTATCAGGCTCCTTTGAGGCTTAATCCTGCTATGACAGGTGTTTTTGAAGGGATTTGGCGCGTAGGGGCTAATGTCAGATCACAGTGGGGGTCTGTTTTAGGAGGCTCTAATGCTTACTATTCTTATTCTGTTGGGGGAGAGTATAAACTTCCTGTATTTAATGATGACTATGTAGGGCTTTCTTTTTCTGCTTTGACAGATGTATCTGGTGGAGGACAATACAATGTCACGGACATTAATATTGGAGCGACCTATATGAAAAAATTAACAGGCGGTGGTCGTTCTTATCGTCCTACATTGACCTCTTATTTGGTTGCTGGGGCACAATTAGGATTTGGACAGCGAAGTGTGGACTGGATTAACTTAACCTACAGTACGCAGTATGTAGTGGATGATAATAGTTACAATCAAGGAATAACTAGCGGTGAAAATCTAGGTGCGTTACGCAATTCTAAAATATATCCTGATTTAAGTGCAGGTTTATTGTGGTATGGTGTGATGGGAGAGCGCAAAAGTGTTTATGCTGGCTTTGGTATGTTTCACATCAATCGTCCAGAAATTTCTTTAATTAATCGCTCTACCACTACAGGAGCTTCATTGGAGCGTTTGTATACACGTTTCACGGCACATGCTGGTGGTGAATTTTTGATAGGAGGACGTGGTTCAGCTATTAGTTTATTGCCTGGCTTTGTAGGCATGTTTCAAGGACCTTCTATGGATCTGAATGCAGGAGTGAGTGTTAAGTACCAAGCTCCTCGTTATGATGATTTTGCATTGCGTTTAGGTATTTGGACGCGTATGGTAAACCGCCAAGATATAGATGTTGAAATGGGCGCATTGATGCTTTCTGTAGGATTGGATTATCAGTCTTTTCAGTTTGCGGTGAGTTATGATATTGATATTTCGTCTTTATCTGCGGCTTCTAATGGGTTGGGAGCGATAGAATTCTCACTAATGTATACCCATTCTGGCAAGTATTCTAGAGGGCAAACTTGTCCTGCGTTTAATTAAAATACAGGCTTTATAAAAATAGAAGCCAATTCCCTTGAGATTATTTGCAAAGGAATTGGCTTTTTTATTTGAATTTATACTTCAAAAATTTGCAAGTTAATACAAAAGCCTTATCTTTGCCACGCACTTAAATGAAATGGCGAGGTAGCTCAGTTGGTTAGAGCGCAGCACTCATAATGCTGAGGTCGGGAGTTCGAGTCTCCCTCTCGCTACAAAATAAAGCACAAATAACTGTTTATCAGGGATTTGTGCTTTTTTTATGAATAGCAAGCACCAAAATTATGGAACGTCTTTTATTAAAACAGCAATTGTATCAAGCTTGTGTTCAACAACTTTCTGGACGTTTGGAGCAATTAGAGCTTCGTTTTGCAGATTTGGATGCCGCCTTAACACAAGAAACTAAAAGTAGTGTAGGGGATAAGTATGAAACAGGACGGGCCATGATTCATTTGGAACGCGATAAATTGCAGCAGCAAAAAGCGGTTATTATACAACAGCAACAACAACTGGCTGCTATAGATGCTTCGCAAAGTACTCCTGTAGCTGGTTTGGGCAGTGTGGTGCTCACCAATCAACAGGCGTTTTATTTGGCTATAGGAGTAGGAAAAATAAGCGTAGACAAGGCAATATATTACGCCTTGACGGGGGCTTCTCCTGTGGGGCAATTGTTATGGAATAAAAAAGCAGGTGACGCTTTTGAGTTTAGAGGAAAAGCCTATCAAGTGTTGGAGGTGTTTTAGTTACTAAACAATCCAGTACATATCTGTTATCACCAATATGCCAAATACAACACTAGCGACTCCATTGGTTGTAAAAAAAGCAAGGTTTACTTTGGATAAATCATTGGGCTTGACCAATAAATGTTGATAAAATAATAAGCCAATGAATAGAACCGCTCCAATCCAATACAAGGTATGGGTATGATCAGTGTAACCAATATACAAGACAATAACAGCTGCTAAGGTGTGCAATAGATTGGACAACCATAAAGCACCTTTCTTACCCAAAGTGGCAGGGATGGAATTGAGTCCCAAGTCCCGATCAAACTCCTCGTCTTGTAGCGCGTAAATAATATCAAACCCAGCCACCCAGAATAAAACAATGCAGCCATATAGTATAGCCAGTTGACTAGTGGTATCAAAAGCCCCAGTAACTGCCAAATAAGCACCTACAGGAGCCAAGGCCAAGCCAACCCCCAATACAAAATGACAAAGAGCTGTAAAGCGTTTGGTGTACGAGTAGCCCAAAATAACCGCAATGGCTACAGGCGAAAGGTAGAAGCAGAGTGGATTGATAAAATAGCAGGTGATAATAAATAGCATACAATTACCAATAATAAACAACAATGCGTTGGTAGGAGTAACAATACCTGCTGGAATTTCTCGCACGGCTGTTCTAGGGTTTTTTGCATCAATATCGCGATCTATATAACGATTAAAAGCCATAGCAGCACTACGCGCAAATACCATTACAGCTAACACTTTCAAAAATAAAGTCCAGTTAACCACTGAATTGGTCGTACTCTGGGTTGTAGCCAAAAAAAAGCCAATACAGGCAAAGGGCAATGCAAAAATAGTATGGCTAAACTTGATAAGCGACAAGTAATGTTTCATAGTACAAATCGTATAAGAAAAAACCTCTGTCTTATTCCGAATATACTGGAGCAAGACAGAGGTTGTTGTTGTATTAATCTATAAAGACTGGATAACAGCAGCGATTATTGCTCTGCTTCTTCATCATTTTCTAAAGCAATAACATCAGAACTAATCGTCAACATTGTGTTAACTGGATCTGTATTAGCCGTAATGGTAACCGTCTTGTTTTGTTTTCCTTTTTTGCCTTTAGAATCAAATTTTACTTTGATTTCTCCACTTTCGCCTGGAGCAATAGGCTCACGTGGCCATTCTGGTACCGTACACCCGCAGCTGCCTCTAGCATTGCTAATCGTAAGTGGATTGTCACTAGTATTGGCAAATTTGAAAACGTGCTCTACTTTGTCGCCTTCCTCTAAAGTACCAAAGTCGAAAGCGTTTTCCTCAAAGCTGATATTAGCCGCCGTAGCAGGGTCAACCGCTGGTTGCTGAGGTTGAGTAGAGGTATTGATGGGTTTAATTGCTGGTTGGCCAGTGGTAGGGTCAATAGCCGCAGCATTGGCCGTAGCCGTAGCAGGAGGATTGTTAAGTGCGCGCGCAGCCGCTAAGGTACTAGAGTCGGCACCGCCCGAAAAAACATTGTAGGTTAGTACTAACAACCAAACAGCCATAACAGCCATTCCACCCAAAATTAAATTTTCCTTGTTTTCCATTGTGTTGATATAATAGTTTTGTATTAGAAAGTTAATGTTTGTACACCTGTTGTGATTAAAGATGATTTTTGGTGTACTAGGATGAAAATCAAATTTTTAAGCAAAGAAAAGTTTGTTTTGTTAGGATAAACAATCACTTACAATCCATTTTCTTTTTCGTTCTTTGTATCAACAAAAATACAGTATTTTTATTAACTATAAAAATAGTTGCTCCAAATCTTAACGCTTTTTAACGCCTTCTGGTTCAAGGCAACGATAGCTATAGTTTTTTTACTTTTTTATAAAAACGACAATTTGGTTGAGCAAGTAAATTTTGCGACATTTAATGAGTCTATTGTTTTATGATACTGCAATTCTTTATATTTGAATTTGGATTTCAGTAGTTGCTATTAGAAGACTTAACTGGATATGTTTGTAAGGTGCTTGTTGACTTGTAAAATATTTAATGAGTATAGTTGGATTGTAATTGATAATTAAGATATAATGGTTTCTAAAATAAAATTTAAGAACTTCAAGGTTTTTAAAGAAGAACAAATATTAGATTTGCGACCTATTACCATATTAATTGGTAAAAATAATACAGGTAAAAGTGCTGTTTTGAAGTTACCAACATTAGTTGAGCAGGCGTTAGGGGATAACGACTCGTTGTGTATTGAATACAATAATAATGGTGTGGTATTGGGGAATGATTATAAAGATTTGATCTACGGAAAAACGTTTAAGGTACTGGATATAGAAATCAGCCAAAAAAATGAGCATTTGGATCATTTGCTACTGTCTATTTTTATTGACAATCAAGCCAATAAACCAATATTGGAACGTTGGCGATTGTCGCAAACAGTAAATAACGAGACAGAGGCTTTGTTGGATTTAGTGCATAAAGAAAGGGGAGGGAAATATACGGATGAACGCAATGATATGGTGTATAGTGCTGGTTTTGAAGGGTGGTGGTTGAATAATCTCTTTTTTGTGGATAGAGATGGTAGCGAAACAGTGCCTCAGCAAAATTTTCAATTGAAGACGGATTTTATCAATGGCACAAGACAGATGCCTAAAAAAGGTTATTATCACAATAGAAATTTTGGACAATTATCAGGGTTAGAAGGAGAGCATTTGTATGATTTTTTAATACATGATTATTTAACGGCCGATCAAGTTTTTTTTAGACAAGTATCGGATTGGGTAAAAGATAAGTTTGAGGGCTGGGAACTATTTATCAATACCGATCAAGAACCTTATCATATAGGATTAGAGAAAGGGCAGCTCAAAATTAATTTATCAGAAACGGGTACAGGTATAGGGCAGTCGTTGCCCTTAATTATTAGAGCCGTTCGTCCGTGTAAAGAGCCTACACTAATCATCATAGAAGAACCTGAAAACAATTTGCATCCTTATGCCCACGCTCAAATTGCACAACTATTTGCCGATTCTATAGAGAAAGACACGAATAAGAGTTATTTATTTGAAACGCATTCGCTCAATTTTATTCTGAGAATGCGACGCTTGGTAGCCAAAGGAAAGATGAAAAAAGAAGATTTGGCCATCTATTATGTTGATTTTGACGAAGAAAAAAATGCAAGTTCTTTAAAACAAATTCATGTGGATGATGGTGGTGGCGTAGATTATTGGCCTGAAGGTGTCTTTAATGAAACGACGATAGAAACCAGAGGAATTTATAATGCTCGCCAGAATAATTTGTAGTGTATGTGGGTCGAAATTGATAAAAGTATATTTGAAAAAGGAGCTTTCAAAGCCTTAAATTACATCTACCAAATACTCTCTTGGTATCCAGTAGGTTCTATTCCTAGATATAATATTTATATTGATAAAGAAAGAGTTAAGCACACTGATAATTATAGTAAATTATTGGACATAGAGCATGATTTTGAAAACTTTATAGACACTGAATTTAATCAGTTTATCACCGAATCTACTTCTACTGCCCAGCCTGACCATTGTATTAGTACCCAAAAGAAAACTAACCATTGGAGCATAGAAGAAGCCATTCCGTTTTTTCAACAGCCTGTTTCTATTCTGGTAGAGAATAATAAAAATGATGCCTACTTTGTAAGAGCTATTAT
>JBGCDW010000071.1:0-46084 GCA_045105775.1 Aureispira sp. | reverse complement strand
GAAGTTGTTTAAGAATAGCCTAATGTCGCTAATGAAAGCTAATTTTTTCCTACTGATTAGTTTGTACACCGTACAAACTAAGTCAGATCGCTAGGCGAGTGTTAAAAATTGACTCCATAGCGCTGCTATGAACTAAATTTTCGCCTTGATTAGAATCAAATTATCACTCATTATCAACGCTATTCCATTTTTAAACAACTTCATTTTGTACTGTCTTATTGCTAAGTATTCTTATAAAAACACCACTCCCAACATGGCCAAAACACTCCGCCTTATTTTAGGGGATCAACTCAATCTGCAACACAGTTGGTTCCAAACCGTAGATGCCGATACCACTTATGTTTTGTTTGAAATGCAGCAAGAAACCAATTATGTGGTGCATCACATCCAAAAGGTGGTTGCATTTTTTGCCGCTATGCGTGCCTTGGCCGAAACCCTCCAAGCCCAAGGGCATCAAGTGATATACTGGCCATTGGATCATCCTAAGAACACTCAAATTTTGACCGATAATTTGGATAAAATTTTGAAGGAGGAAAATTTTGAGCAGTTGGAGTATCAATTGCCTGATGAGTATAGACTCGACCAGCAACTCCAAACCTTTTGTGCTGGATTAGCATTGCCTAGTAAGGCTGTGGATAGTGAGCATTTTATTACCAAAAGAAACGATGTAGTTGCATTTTTTGGTACTAAGAGCTATTTATTGGAGCGTTTTTATAGACATTGGCGCAAGCAAACGGGCTATTTGATGGACGGCACACAACCGATGGGGGGAAAATGGAATTATGACCAAGATAACAGAAATAGGCTGGACAAAAAGGCTATAGTTCCGAAGCCTATGCCCTTGGAAAACAAGGTAGGAGATATTGTAGCACTGTTAGAACAAGAGGGCATCCAAACCATTGGTAACATTGATGCCCAATGTTTTATTTGGCCCATTAATAGACAACAAAGCTTAGATTTATTGGATTATTTCCTAGAGCATTGCTTAGAGAATTTTGGACGCTATCAAGATGCCATGCACCGTGATTATTGGCTCTTATACCACGCTCGTCTTTCCTTTGCTATGAACAGCAAAATGCTTAGTCCTATAGAAATTATTGAAAAAGCTATTGCTCAATATGAAGCGAATAACAACATTACGCTCGCTAGTATTGAAGGCTTTGTGCGGCAAATTTTGGGCTGGCGCGAGTTTATTAGAGGGGTGTATTGGGCCAAGATGCCCGATTATGAGCAAGAAAATTTCTTTGAGCACCAGCGCGATTTGCCCGCCTTCTATTGGACAGGCCAAACCAAAATGAATTGCTTGAGTCATGCCATCAATCAATCCTTGGATTATGCCTATGCCCACCACATACAACGGCTCATGGTTACAGGCAATTTTGCCTTGCTTACCAATACCCACCCCGATGCTGTAGATGCGTGGTATTTGGGCATTTATATTGATGCGATACAATGGGTGGAGCTACCCAATACGCGTGGTATGAGCCAGTTTGCCGATGGTGGCACGGTGGCCACCAAGCCTTATATCAGTTCGGCCAATTATATCCATAAAATGAGCAATTATTGTAAGCATTGTCATTATAATTATAAAGCAAAAACAGGCGACAAAGCTTGCCCTTTTAATTCCCTGTATTGGAATTTTTTGATGCAGCATGAACAACGCCTCAAGGGCAATAGAAGAATGAGCATGATGTATGCCCTACTCAACAAAATGTCGGCTCAAGACAAGGAGGACTTGCTCTTGCAGGCCAATTATTATTTGGAGCATTTGGAGGAATTGTAGCATTGTTATGCTAAAAAAGATAGGCCAAATGCAGCCCCCAATGGATGTTCATCATTGGGCTCTTGACCTTGAAATTGAGTGTGTTTAGATTATTTTGATACGTAATTTCATACTCATGTATAGCCGCAAAGGAGTGCAAAAAGCGCAAATCTGTTCCTATATAAAAACGGTCATCAATCAGCTCTACTCCAAAGGTAAATCCAACACCATAATTAAAAATCACTCCAGGTACTTTAGCACTTACAATATCATATTTGTGATAAGAAATGCCATTGGGTGTATTAAAATAGCGCGCGCTACCTCGATCATAAAAAGCACTGCCACTGGTATCACTGACCCCAATTCCCAACTGTATACTAGGGCCCAACCAAAAGCGTTTGGCATGTAGAAGGTTATAGCTGTATTCCAAATTAACCAATACATAATCGATGCCACGATTCAGCCCCAACCCTTCTTGTTCTGCTCCTGAATAGGCAAAACTATTACTGGCAATCGTTTTCTCTACCATAAACGCTACTTGGTGTTTATTCTGAAATCTATATCCCATTTTTCCCCAGATAAAAGGGCTTGATTCTCCAGCACTACTATTGGTCAAATTGGGTGAGGAAACGGAATAATTAGGAAAAGCTGTTTGCAAGGCAATCCCCCCTCCCAAAGCAATAAACCATTGGTTTTTGGGTACTAGGAGTGATTTCTCCTCTGTAGTTGCTGTTTCTTTGGGGAGTTGTGCAATAATAGAAGTAGAATAGAACAAAAATAGGATTAAAAAGAGCAGTGGTTGTTGTTTCATAAATTGGGTAGTGCTGTTGTTTTTTTGATAAAGTAAGCTATTCTTGGTTGTTGATTTAACAGATAATTGAAGGGCTTATTTATAAATTCTTGATTTTTAAAAAGTAGTTTTCTTATACGAATAAGGTCTGTAACCGTTCTTACGAATAAAGGGAAAAAGGAGCAGACTTACCTTCTTAAGTATCAACTTTTTAAAGAGCCAAAAGTATTCGTTACTAAAAAAAACAGGAGTCACTCCCACTTAAGGAATGACTCCTGCTTGTAAATAGATGCTTTTTTCGCTGCAAAACTATTCGTAATAATATCTAATAAGCTATGCTTATTTTGCTTCTTGTTTTTGCACCTCTACCCAACGTCCAATTTGGCGCGCCTGAATGCTCTGATCATACATCGCTGCTACCCCTACACCAGGTAGGTAATAACGCCCTAAGTAACTGGCATTTAAACTCACCACAAAAACTTTGGATTTGGTTTTGGCTAAGTCAAAGAAAGTATACACTCTATCATCTCGTATATCAATGTACTCTGCTTTGTTCACATCCTTGTCCAAAACGGTTCCCATAAGACGGCTGTTGTGAATTTCCCAACCAGAAGGAAACACTTGGCTCAGAGCCAATTCGTGATAATTTCTATTGCCTGTATTGGTCACTTTTACGGCCGCCATAAAGTCGGTTCCTTGTGCCAAAGTAGTAGGATCAATTTCCTTACCCTTCATATCCAAGTAAGCAATATCAAGCTTCAAGCCTTGTTCGGTAGCAGTTTCTTCGCCCACAGCAGGAATACCATCGGCAATCATTCGAGCAAATAAAACATTCTTGGTATTCGTTCTAAAACTAACTTTACTCGCTTGTTCGCCATTCAAATCAAATTGCCAAACCGCTTTCTTCTGGTTCACTTTTTGCCAAGCACCACTGCCTACTTTGTATTCAAATACCAAAGGATTATTACGCCCCATATCACCCGCATACTTTGCCATCGCTACCAAAGCTTGTCCTGTCTCTTGAGTGTTGAGCCATTCTTGGCTCTTCAAACGATCAGAGATGGCTTTGACCAAATCGCCCGCTTCCTCGCGCTTGTTCATAATGCTCAAAGTCTGTACAATCAAAGCTTGATCTCTCAATTGTGAGCCAAAAGTGGTCACACTTTCGTTTTTCTCATAACGCTTAACAATACGCGTCGCTTTCTTAGCCAATTCATTGGCTACGCCTTTTTGTCCACTGAGATGGTAAGCAGCCGCCAAATACCAACGAGCAGCCATTGCTTTTTCATCAATTTGCTGTACGCGCAAACGATTCATCGCGCCCAAGTCAGGCTTATTGGCCAAAGCCAACAAGTACAACCGATACGCTTGCGTAAGTACAGAAGAAGCATTATCGTTCTTCGTCCAACGTTGAGCCGCTTTGGTTTGGTAACTGATCCAATTATTGAGGATGTCATTATTAATACTATACCCCAAACGCTTGGCTTCTAGCCAAAAATGCCCTGCATAATTGGTTCCCCACTCATTGGACTGGCCTCCAGGCCAATAGCCCAAACCACCATCGGACGTTTGGAAATGGTACAAACGCTTGATACCCGCTTTGATATTGGCTGTGGTCGCTGTTTTTTTCTTGTCTGATAATTCCATCAAATTGGTTAAATACAATTGAGGGAATACACTAGATGTCGTTTGTTCTACACAACCATAAGGATAACGAATAAGATAACGTAGGCGTTTGCCCAAGTTGAGTGGTGGTACAGAAGATACTTCCAACACCCCATTATTGGTTCCTAGCATTCCTACAGGCTTGTAGGTAGCATTCCAGTTTTTGCTGTCGCTAATCACTTGCTCTGCAACTACGGTTTCGCGCTGGTTGGCATTTCTAATAGTAACATCCGTTTCGTAGGTTGCTGTTTCACTTCCACTGGTCACTATAATTTTCACATTACCTGTGCCTACACGCTCTCCTGTATTGACTTCAAAGTAAGCCAAATCATCGCCAGGCTGGCTAAAGCTTAGTTTTTGAGTAGCACTTCCTTTGAGCGATAAACCGCCACTTGCTTCCAGTTTTACAGTCACATTTTTCACCTTGTCTTCCATCGCAAAGACGGTTACAGGCAATTTAAAGTTTTCTCCTACCCCTAATACACGCGGTAAAGTTCCCAATACCATCAATGGCTGGCGCACTTTCATGGTTTGCTCTACATCACCATAAGCCCCTTCGTGGCTGGCAATAACCATAGCGCGAACAGAACCCACATAATTGGGCATGGTAAATTTGTGGGTGGCTTTCTCCCCTGCTTTGAGATAAAATGGTCCAGCATACAATACTACAGGTTTGAAACGGTCTGGTTTCTTCTTGCCTTTGCCCTTAAGCGAGGCATCACCACCAATACTCAACAAACTCTTGATGTCGCCACCAAAGGCTCCTAAAACATGATCGTAGAAATCCCAAGTTTTGACCCCTAGTGCTTCTCTTCTATAAAAATTGCTCCAAGGAGCAGGCGTTTTGTATCCTGTCAAGTCTAATAAACCTTCATCCACAATAGCTACTGTATAAGCCATTGGGCCGCCTTTTTTCTCACTTACCCCAATTTCAAAACTCTCCCCTGGGCGTACGCTCTCTGCCATTGCAATCTGAGGCTCCAGTTTTGTAGCAGGATCTTCTACCGTGATTGGAATCGCTCCATACATACGAATCGGCAAATCGTTCTTGGTTTGAGCATGTGGCTGCAACAGGGTGACTGTAGCATAGGCATTGGGTGTCATTTCAGCCGTTGTCTTGAAGGTAAACGTGGTATTGCCTTTTTGGGCTTCTACCCAGTGTGCTTCTATTACTTTACTACCATTCTCAATGGCGACCAAAGCACGACCAGCATCTCCTGTAGGAATGGTTAAAGTAACGTCATCTCCTACATTGTAACGCTCGGCATCAGAAGTGAAGTTAAGTGCTGTTGCTCCCTCTGGATCACGCTCTTTGGACTTTCCTGCCCAACCTGGCCAATCAATATAGAATATTTGACCAGAGCAGTGTCCTTCTTTGCCATTAGAAACACGTACCAAGTAACGTCCCCATTCAGGGTATTTCACTTCCATCTCCCAGTACGCTTTACCATTTACCGTGCTCACTTTTGCACTTTCTTTTTCATCGCCCGAAACGCGACCACGATAGTTGGCCAAATCATCTCTAGATTTATCAAACCACCATTTCCAACTAATTTTGTATAGTTTGACCGTCAAATCCTTCACATCTACAGGATTACCATCTTTATCTACCGTACGAATTTCTACGCGGTGTTTTTTGTCGGTCAACAACATGTTTCTCTTGGCATCACCCTTGGGTACGCGTACGCCTACATATACTTTATAGGGGTGATAAGGCAAGGAAACTTGATTGACACTAAAATCTCCTCCTGGTTCAAACACCTTGGTCAAGAAGGTTGCTTTGAGTTGCCCGGGGCTGTGCTCTTCTACATTGAGTTCTGTAGTAATATCTGCCAAGCCCTCTTCATTCAATTCTCCTTCAAAAATAACTTGATCGTCTACTTCAAAATTGCGTACAGGATCTTGGAAATTGAAGTCACTGTATTTGTCAAATTTGGTATACCCCTCTTTTAAGGTCACATTTACTTTTGCTTTCAAATTCTTAGCAATAGCCCCATGCAACCAAGTAGATTTAAGTTTACCTGCAATTTTTTCATCTTCTGCTGAAAGTTCTTTCTTACCAAAATCCAAATCAATTTTTAGACGATTGGGCTTGATGGTTTCTATTTTGAGGGTTTTGCTAAAACTAGCCCCCCCTACTCTTACCGTAGCCAAGTAGTTGCCTGTTGGAGCATCTTCGTCTGTTTTGCAAGTGAAGTTGTACATGCCCCCTACCGACTGTGTGCTGGTTTTCTTTACAATAACCGCTCCTTTGGAGTCTTTGAGCGTAAATACCACAGGGTGATTGGCTGGCAAGGCTTTGTCTTTGTCCTCCAAGATAAAGTTGAGGAACATTTCGTCGCCTGGTCTCCAAACCCCACGTTCTCCATAAATAAAGCCCTTGAGTCCTTTGTGATAAGTCAAGCCTGCCACATCAAAACGACTCATAGACAAGGCATTACCATCATCCAAACGCAAATAACCACGCTGTGCGCCTTGCTTGGCAATCAAGAAAAATGGCTTTTTGGGTAACTCTGGACGTGCTAGACCCGATTTGTCTGTTTTGGCCGTTGCAATTTTCTTTTGGTGATAATCGTAGAATTCTAATTCTACATTTTTGATGGGTTCGGTTGTTTCTATATTCGTAACAGCTACCAACATACCATTATCGCCACGCTTCACGACCAAACCTAAATCAGAAGCCAAAATATTGCGTTTGGCTACCAATTGTTCGCGGTAATAATAACGGCTACAAGGATTGCTCAAATCGTCATAGTCATAATCATCTTCGTAATAATCCCAATAACTATTTCCATAGCTGGGGCTGTCCCAACTAGCGTCCAAGGCCAGCATATTTTTCTCCTCTCGATTCTGCTCATCGTCACTGGCTTCTTGACATACATACAGGGAATAAGAATGCTTAAAACCCAAAGCAATTTCATAAATAGCTCCTGGCTCTGGCTTAATCAAATCTGCCAAATCCAACGAATGCTTCGTCCAGTTCGTCAAATCCAGTCCTGCCGTCTTGTCCAAGGCAATTTTCTTTTCCATCACTACATCTCCCACTCGCTTGAGTTCTTGACTTCCTGTAATGTCATTGACCTGAAAGAATTGCTTTATATTTTGCTCGCGAATCTTGATGACGCGTACATCTACAGCATTGATGTTCACACTTTCAAAAACGATAGGCATACGATCAGAATTAGGAATAATGTTTCCTTTTCCAATCCAACGTACTTTTGGTTTGATATCTGAGAAGGTGAGTGTTTCGGTCAATGGCTCAATCAATACATTTCCAGCATCATTGACAATAGCATCAGAAATTTTGAGTGTTTTATCCCCCCGTAGTTGTTTGTCTGTAAAAATCTTAATCAAGTTATTTTCTATGCTGCAATCCACATTACTTCCGCCCAATTGCACCAAGCCTTGTAAATTCTGATTGGCATCCAAGACATCCGAAAACTCCAATACAATTTGTTGTTCTGGTGCTTCGTAACGATACGTATTGAGATGTTTGAAATTGTTCTTAGCAGGAACATTAACATTCATAGAACCATCTTGTTTGGCATCTATTGTCTTTCCTTCCCACTTCCATGTGACAGGATAGGCTTCTGCCTCTTGAGGCACTTCATGAATGGTAAATTGGTGATGGGTGGCATCCTCATGCACCCAGTCAATATCCAAGTTTTTGTTGCCACGATAGGCTCTTAGCAAGCGTTCAACCGTCTTTGGATCTTCCAAATCGTTGAGTTCTAAGCGTCCTTGTTGTTGCACCCATTTCTTGTTATTCTTGTTGATAATAACACTGGCCATAGGATTCACATTAACAAACTGATCCTTGATTTTGAATTGAAATTGAAAAACAGCCAATTCTTGAGGTAGATTTTCTATCAATGCTCCCATACTGAGATTGGCCGTATAAATTTGCCCAGATTCTAGGGCTGTAGCAGGAATAAACTCTAGCGTTTGAGGAGTTAGCCAAACAGCTTTTCCCTCAAGGGCAGGTTCAAAACTAAACGGATTTTTAGTGAGTTCTTCTTGATCTTCTGTGCCTACGGCTTCTTGAAACAGTACTTTAATTGTAGAGCGTTTGGATATTTCACCCTCGGTAAAACCAGATAGGTATTGATCAAATTCGACATTGTGTGTAAGACGCTCTGGTTGTTTGATTTTGTCTAACTGGCAAGCCGTAAAGGCCAGTAACAAAAACAAGCTTCCCCAAATTAGTGGTGTTCTTCTCATTGGATTTAAGTTGTGTCCGTTTTAAGGGACATTTGTTATTGATACAAAAATTAGGATTAGATGCTAGAGGGTAACAGAGTAATACAGTCTGCCGTTTGAGCAGAGAATCGTATACGATAACGCCTTTCATTAATCATACAAGGATCGCATTCTAACAACAAGATCATCTCTTGGTTATCCAGCCATGTATAACTATAATTGATTGTCGTTCGGTTATCTTCTGGTAAATTGATAGACCCCAAATAGTGCTCTGTTTGTTCTTTATCTTGAGAATATAGCAATATTTCAGGAGTTTGATGCATCATTCTTTCTTTTTGATAAAGAATTAGTTGTTGACCTCCATCGGGTGTTAAAATCGCTCCCCAAAGCTGCTGAGAGTGACTTTGGGTTTGCAAAAGCAGCAAAACTGCCCATCCAAACAGAGAAAGAGAGGCGATAACAGATGTTTCTTTCTTCATAGGGTGTATGTTACAATAAAGGGGTTGGGGGATGCTTATGCTATGGTACAACTTGATTTGCTGCTCTTTACAAGTTCAAAAATAATATAAAAATACTGGATTGCAAGGCATCTAAACCAAGATTGAGTATTTGGCAGCTTAGTTGATTAGTTGGTATAAAGCATAAATCTTAATATCTTTGACCCCTAAGTTTTTATCAATCCTAAAAAAAACACCAAATAACTGACAATCAAAATATTACATAAAACTAATAAAATAATACAAAATTAAATCAAGCTTGTAAATCAGAAACAGGCCCACAAAAGACTTGCGAAGCGATTTGCGCTGATTTGTACCTAAGCACAAAAGCTAAAGCTCTAAGTTCAGAGATAAAGCAAGCACCTAATTTATGAAGTATCCAGTTTTAATACACTAAAAATTCTATCGTACGTATGAAATGCCTCTTTGTCCTTGTAATAGTGGCTTATTGCTCTTGTGCTATACTTGCACAAGAGGGACTTAAGCTAAGTGCCTATATTACTCCTAGTATCTGTTTTTCCTTTAATAAAGAAGATGCCCAAAAAGGAACTACACTCCAACAACAACTATCTTTTGGTTATACTACTGGCTTGCTTTTAGGCTATGGTATTACAGATATAGTAAGCGTATCTACAGGCGTAGCTTACTATGAACATCGTGTTGAATTTGAACACCAACGAGCGATCTTGGCCAATGACAATACAGATCCCAATTTCGGAGCTACGGCTCTGCGTCGATCTCAATACATTCGAGTACCGTTGATGGTAGGTTTGGCTTCGGATCCCAATCGAAAATGGGGCGTACTGGCACGTTTTGGCCCTCATTTTAACTTTTTGCTACAAGCTAATTATTACGATTCTCGTCTTGAAGGCTATAGCAATTACAATACTCAACAAGGTATTGACTTGACACAACAAATTTCTCTGTATCAAGAAAACTCCAACGGAGGACTAATAAAGCAAGGTGGAACCGCCCGCGTTTACCAAGTTTTTGTTCCTGGAATTACAGCTGAGGTAGGTGTCCAATTTCGAGTAAATGACCAAATGAAACTCACTGCCTTGGTACATGTAGAAGGTTCCTCCAACCCCGAAGCAGCAGGTGCTGCAAGTTTGGCACACAATCTCAATAGAGGAGATTATTTAGTCGCTTCTAATCCATTTGATGCCCCTGTGCTGGCTCAAGCAGACAACAACAAACAGCAAACAGAAGAGACACCTTTTGATGCTGTATTTCCCAATTATACCGATAACAATGTCCCCAATGCAACTTCTAGAGCCTCTACTTGGCAGATGATGTTAGGGCTTCAATTGGGAATTGTATACACTCACAAAAATGATTAACCTTTTATTTAAACCTTTTGGTTAATATTAAAAATATTCGTAATTTTACATCGAAAGGGTAATATAGCTATCTAATTTCAATGAGTTATTTTATATACCTTGTCCGTTTTTTTAGATAAGTTACTAGAAATTATTTATACCTTTGACGCATTCATTTTTATGGTACATTTAAAATTTACACAATGAAAAACTTAACTTTATTAATAGCTGCATTATTGTTGGCAGGACAGACATTTGCCCAGTCAGGTTTAGAATTGACAGCTGGTTACACTCCTGGTATCTCTTTTATCCTTAATGATGATGATTTTGCAGCAGGTGAACAGTTGAACTATCAAGTTACCTATGGTTCGCATGTAGGGTTAACGCTTGGTTACAACTTTTCAGAAAAAGTAGGTGTTACCACTGGATTTGGGTTATCTTCTATTAACCAAAATTATGTTACCGATTATGACAATCGTACAAGAGATGAGCAAGACATGGCCAATCGCCGTCTAACTTACATTCGTATTCCTTTGATGATACGTCTTGGAGGCGATCCAACTGCTCCAACCAGTGCATTCTTCCGTTTTGGGCCTCACCTAGATTTCTTGGCTGGTGCCACAGGTTACCAAGATGTAAATATTGGTATTACTCGTTTGACCAATACGGACAATTATCGCAACTACCGTACACTTTTCTCTACCGATGATGAAGATATTTTTAGCAATATGGTGGTTGGTTTGACCATGGAAGTTGGTGGCCGTATACGCATTAGTGATGTAATGGGTGTACTATTGTTGTTCCACTTGGAGTCTTCACTAACCAATCCTGAAGGAGAAGATGCTTGGAAAATCTTTGAAAGCAACAGTGCTCAAGAACGCGCTCAATCTTGGAGTGTAATGCCTGGCATCAATGTGAGCTTCCAGTATGTGCTAAGTTTCAACTAAAATTACAGCTTATATATAGTATCTAATTGTTTAGATACATGAAGAGCAATGTCCTTGTGGATATTGCTCTTTTTTTATTGAAGCACAGTTACCATTTTATGGAGTTTGGCAGGTTTTATGTTTAGGGAAGTTGTTCTTTTCCTTAACTAAAACTAAAAGTATGAAATCATTATTTATAGGGGTACTTGCCCTTTTACTTACTCAACAAGTATTTGCACAAGCTTCCTTTGAATTTACAGCAGGGTATACCCCTGGGTTTTCTGCGGTTCTCAACAACCAAGACTTTAATGACAATGGCAAGGAATACCACGCCGTCAACTACGGTTCTCACTCTGGTATTACTGTCGGGGTAAATTTCACAGAGCAATTGGGTCTGGCTACAGGAGTTGGTATGAGTTTTATCAATCAGCACTTTTCTTATGATTATACGCTTAATGATAGTCCTCAACGCTATAATTCTCAACGCAGTTTGGCTTATTTAAGAATTCCTGTACTGTTTCGGGTAGGAGGCGATGCGAGCGCGCCTGTTAGCTTTTTCTTGCGTTTTGGCCCTCACCTAGATATATTAACCAGTGCAAAAAGCACTTATACCAATCTTGGGACTGTTATTCATCTACAGGATAATGTAATCAACTACCTTGACCAAAAAGATGACCGTGGCGAAACAGAAGAAGTCTACAAATCTGCTGTTTTGGGAGCAACCCTAGAAGTTGGTGGTCGTTTCAAATTAAATGACAAGATGGGTTTGTTGCTCTTGTTCCACGTCAATTCTTCCTTGACCAATCCAGAGGGAGCAGATGCAGTAGGATACTTGCATAGTGCCTTTTTAGGGGGCGGGCCTTCTTATCGCGATCCTTCTTGGAATGCTATGTTAGGTGCTAATATCAGTTTCCAGTATACCATTGGTTCTTAAGCATCCCTTTCATCAAAAATATAGACCTGTAGATATACAACAAACCTTGTGTATCTACAGGTTTATTTTCATAGGTTGCGCCTTATTTAAAAACAAAGCCATTGGCAAAAACACCTGCGGTATAAGTATCTACGGGCGTTCCATCTACGCGAAAACGCTGCACTTCTGCTGGATCAATCCCCGAAGATGTTGCCGCATACAAGTATTGGGTAGTGGGATCATACCCCAAGCCATAATAATTACCTGTAAACAAAGCTTCTTCTGTGGCTGTCGCAATATTGTAGCTCCATACTTGTCCTGCTTTGGTATAAAATAATTGCTCGTTGGAACGGCTATTAATAATCAAATTTCCAATAGGATTACCCTTTCCAAAGTTGATTTCCTGTGCAATAAGATTGGTAACAGGATCAATAGCAAGGAGCTTGCTTTCGGTGCTGTTGGCGGTATCAATATTGGGGTAGGTCAAATAATTGACGGCTCCTGCACAAGCGACCCATAACATGCCTTGTTGGTCCTCTACGATACCACTGGGTTTGTCGGCTACAGTAATTACACGAACAACTTGTCGTTGCTGCACATCAAAAACAGTTACTTTATTATTCGTACCAAAACCACCAATATGTGTCAGGTACAACAAACCATTCTTCAACAACAAACGCTCTGGCCCTTGCTCTACTGGAATGCGTTCTAACACCGTATTAGTCACCAAATCAATACGCGCCAAACTGCCTGTCAAACCATCTACGCCCCACTCTGTTACATACGCCTCTGTGCTAGAAATAGGCAAACAATAACGGGGCAGCCTCAAACCTGTAATTTGAGCTTTTTCTTCAAAAGTAGCCGCGTCCACCACTTCTATTTTATTAGAATTATTGACCACTATATAGCCCTTGTCGGCCTCAAAAACCAAGGACTGCACCACATCGCCCAAATCGCGCTGATTCTTTTGTCCAAAAATACGTTGAGTAGTCGTGTTGTGCTCTCTGTCAAAATGTGTAATCGTTCCAGAAGTATTGCCAAACATTCCCTCATTGATTGCAAACACTCCTGCACTGTATTGCCCTACAGAATTAGGCAAAGGTTCAGGTTTGTCGCAGGCCACCCACAACAACCAACTTACTAGTATTAGAATTACGGTTCTTCTATTCATCAGATTCCTAAATTTTCTCTAATTTTTTCCCAAAGCGTTTGTTTCTTTTTCTCGCCATAAGGCCCCTCTTCATAATATCTGTAATCATAATCGCCCCGACGAATAGAGCGTTTGAGTTGCCACCATCTCCATATCATAATCACCAATAATACGGGCACTAAGTATCCCCAAAGCATAGGTATTTGTTTTTTGTTGTAAATTAATGTCTAGCTCCTTTCATAATCCCAAAAACATGCAATACCGCAGGAAAAACGGCCTCCATAGACTCAGCAGCTCCTTTGGTAGACCCCGGTAAGGTCAACACTAGGGTTTGGCCTTTGACCCCTGCCACAGAGCGCGATAGCATAGCATAAGGCGTTCGATCTTGTCCATAATTCCGCATAGCCTCCACAATGCCAGGGATTTCTCTATCCAGCAAGGGCTGTACCGTGTCGGGTGTGACATCTCTAGGCGACAAGCCTGTTCCTCCTGTAAAAATCAACAAATCAATCCCTGCGGTACACCAGTGGTTGACTGCTCTAGCAATGGCTTCGGGCTCGTCTGGAATAATGGTATAAGCGGCAATACTCGTAGCGGTAGTTTCCAATTTCTCAATAATAGCCTTGCCTGCTTTGTCTTGTTTTTTGCCTGCTGCAATAGAATCTGAACAAACCACAACCGCCGCTCGCAAATTTTGGGGGTGCTTCCCTTTGTAATCGGATTTTCCTCCCTTCTTTTTTAAGAGTTTGATGGTGCCAATTTCAATGCCCTTATCAATCGGTTTGAGCATGTCGTACATGGTCAACGCTACCAAAGAAGCCCCGTGCATGGCTTCTACTTCTACTCCTGTTTTGTAAATGGTTTTGACGGTTACCTGAATGATAATGGTCAAATCCTCAATGGTGTAGGCCACATCGGTATATTCTATGGGCAAAGGGTGACAATCTGGGATCAACTCCGCCGTCTTTTTTACCCCAAACAAGCCTGCTACTTTTGCCATTTCCAAGACATCTCCCTTGGGCACGGTCTTGTTCTGAATGGCGGCAATCGTTGCCGCCTTGCTCACACAGACCCTTGCCTCTGCTGTAGCGATTCTTAACGTGTTGCTTTTGTGTGTAATGTCTACCATTGGTTTTAATTTTGATGCTTTGTGACAATTTAGTATACTATTGCCCCCTACTACTATTTTTTTTCCATTGGTGGCTCTCATCCTCAAATATTTCTTTGCCAAAAATCGGCACTTCCTGCTTGATGGCCTCTACAATATGCCGCGAAGCGCGGTAACAAAGGTCTCTATGCCGCGAAGATACAAAGACAAACAAACAAATTTCGCCTGCGGCTACTGCTCCCAAACTGTGATGAATGTGCATACAAGTAATATCAAACTGCTCAAAGGTGCTTTCTCGAATCTCGTGCAGTTTCTCTTTGGCCATTTCTTCATAAGCCGTGTATTCTATGGCCTTCACGGTCTTGCCTTCTATTACATCGGCACGCACTTGCCCCAAGAAGATATTGTGCGCTCCAATATCGGTCTTGCTCTGGTGCTTGGCAATAGAGCTGGCAATAAAAGCCGCAGGAATGCCGCCCTGCATAAATACTTTTTTGGGTATTTTGAGTTTGCTCATGTCTTATTCTTTTTTGTGAAGGTAAGAATTGTTGCATAGATGCGAGGAATCCCTTTGGAATTATGACCGTTTTAAGGGAGCTTTGTTATCTTTATTAGAATTATAATTCTTGATGGAGCTAAATTAAAAGGCATGTTTGTACGTGGTATAGAAATATCTAATCACAATCAGTTTAAGGATTTTAAGCTGGATTTGACGTATCCCAAAGGGCATGATTTCGCAGGAGATCCACTTAGGAAAGTGTGCTTTATTGGACAGAGTGGAACGGGGAAGACTACTTTGTTGGAGGAGGTTTGGTCAATGAATAGTGATCCACCTGGCCGAAGTACAGAACGTGTTCTTTTTGACCGTTGCAAATTAGAGTTCAAAAATGATTTTGATTATACTGTACTATTTGGGCTTGCCTATAATACACCTGATACATCACCTGATCCTAATTATAATCGCGTGATACCTGACAACCCTTACTCCAAAGGTTTTTCAGGAGAAAAAAATGGAAATAAGTTTCAATTTTTAAGTTTTGGAATCAACAATTATGAGACAGATATTAAGGGCGGATGGGGCAAAATTGGGAAGGAATTAAATGAACACCACAATACAAGACTAAGATATAAATTACTAATTGGTGATGCCTATATAAAAGGAAATATTGAAGAAGCCAATCGACAAGTAGCAGCATTCAAAGCATGGCAAGAAAACAACCAAACAGCACTCCATGATTTGGCAGAAAATTATCTAAATACCATACTTGATGCGTTTAATATGGAAGTTCAAACTGAATTTCCTGAAACCAGTAATATCACCAAATTACTCCTTGCTAATAAAACAACCAAATATACCATCCCCATGGAAAGTTGGAGCAGTGGTGTTAAAAATATCATTGCCCGAACAATTCCTTTATACACCCACCAATTCAAAAACGCCATCATCTGCGTAGACGAGCCCGAAAACTCCCTTTATCCAGACATTCAAAGAAAAATAATAGACATCTATACCAAACTGGCTCCCGATTCTCAATTCTTTTTTGCCACCCACTCCCCTATTATTGCCTCTAGTTTTGAGCCTTGGGAAATTGTGGAATTGAAATTTAATGAAGAGGGCTATGTGTATAGAGATGTGTATTATGAAGGCGAAAACCATGTAGATAATTACAAATACTACCCTCAATACTTGCGTTGGGATGCCATTTTGCAAAACATCTTTGACTTGGAAAATGATGGTAGTGAGGCACGTCAAGAAATGCTACAGGACTTCTCTGATTTAGACATCCGACTCAAAGCTAGAAAAGCCAAAGGAGAGCAGCTCTCTAAAGAAGATCCAGAGGTGAAACAGTTGCTAAAAATGGGCAAAAAATTAGGCTGGGACACTAAATAAGTAGAATTGACATGCGAAAAATAGATAAAACTTGTGCCTTATCTACGGCTTATTTGAAATGGCAAGCCAACTTGGGCAAAACAGCCCCCTACCCAAAGTACAACAGTTCTAACAACGAATACTACCTTGATATTGTTACTCAATTGCTGTATTGTCAGAGGGGTTTGTGTGCGTATACCGAACAATTTTTGGCCGAGAAAGAAGTTTATAACCCTTCACATTGGGCAAAAGGCCGTTACCAATCGCCCAAACCAGAATTTGAAGGGCAATTAGAGCATTTTGACGAAAGTAAAAAGGCCAAAAAAGCAGATAAACACGGTATTGCTGACTGGGAATGGGATAATTTTTTCCTAGTAGCAGATGTTATTAATACCAAGGTAAAAGGAACAAAAGCAGTAGATAACATTCTCAAACCTGATGCAGTTAATTATGATCCTCTTACTAAGCTCGCCTACAATCCTGCTACGCATCGTTATTCACCGCATACTGACCTAAGCCCACAAGATCATCAACGAGTAAAATTTATGATTAAAACCTTGGGCTTGAATTTTGGCCCTGTGATCAGAAAAAGGCGCGAAATACTAAAATATGCCTTAAAAAAAAATCAAGACCTTACAAGTTCTGAAATCCTGTATGAAGGCCAATTTCCCACCGCTTATTCCATGACAATCATAGCACAACAAGCAGGACAGGATGACTCGATCCTCTCCGATTTCTTATAACCTCATCACCCCCCAGCAAAGGGCGGCAACAAGGCAATTTCATCGGCGGCTTGTAGCGGCTGTTCGGCTGGCACAAAGGCGCGATTCACCGCCACCCTAAAGGGCTTACCTTTTAGGGCAGGATGCAATTGACACAACTGTTGTTGCAAAGCAGCTACGGTACAATTGGCTGCTACGGTGAGCTGTTCTTGCTGGCATTGGGTGGCCTCGGCCACTAAACCAAAATAATTAATGTTCAAAATCATGTACTAATTGTTGATAGGCTTTTGGAGTATTGATATTGCTTAAATAATGCCCCCACGGTGCAGGACAAGGGCACAATTGTAGAGGAATGTGCTGCAAAACATCCATTAGGCGGTATTGCTGTTGTTGCAAGGCCCGTTCAAAAATGGGCTGCTGTGCCTTGGCATAAATACCTATAAGGGGCTGCCAACGCTCTTGCACGACAAAAATAGCAGTTTTGGTTGGAATATGGTTGGTTATTAAATATTCTAATACAAAAGTAGCCATCAATGGAATATCACAGCTCAAAACCAGTGCATAAGGGGTCTTAATGTTCCACAATGCCGTTTCAATGCCAGCTACAGGGCCTTGGCCTTGGTAACGATCAGACCAAGCCGCTCCCTTCCATGCTGCTCCCAAAGCTCCATTATCTACAACAACAACTTCTTGTACCAAGGGGCTAGCTACGGCAGCAATGCGCTCCACAAAAGAGACCCCTTCTAAGGTCAATAAGGCTTTCGATTGCCCCATTCTTCGGCTTTGTCCCCCTGTTAGAATGACGGCTGTTAGTTCATTTGGGTTGATCATTTACTTTAAAATTTGAAAAGCATGGCTGGTTCCCAATTCCAAGGTTTGCCCTACTTCTAATTGCTGGGCTTGCGGGGAGGTAATCGGCAATGTAAGTTGCTTTTGTCCAATTTGTACAACCACTGTTGTGGTGTGTACAGCGACTACTTGGGCTTTAAATTGCACCACTAAACCTTGCTCCTCAAAGTAAGCCCGTGGCTGCTCATACCACTGGGATTTGCCCTGCTCAATAACCAATAAATAATCGGCCAATTTTAGCAATTCATCCACATTATGACTCACCAAAACAGTAGTGCATTGCCAAGTTTGGTGCAATTCGGCCAGTAATCCCTGCAATTGTTGACGCATGGCCCCATCCAAAGCCGACAAAGGCTCGTCTAATAATAACAAAGCAGGCTCCAAAGCCAAGGCTCGTGCCAAAGCTAACCGCTGCTGTTGCCCTCCCGATAATTGAGCAGGGTATTGTTTTTTTAAGTTTGATAACCCTGTTGCTTCTAATAATTGTTGTATCAAGGATTGGTTAGCAGTGGCAAACTCTAAATGTGCTTGTACAGTCATATTCGGAAACAAGGCATAATCTTGAAAGACAAAGCCTACTTTCCTTTTTTGAGGCGACCAATGGAGTTTTTGACGGGCATCATACCAGTATGGTGTTCCTACTTTAAGATACCCATCTTGTGCCTTGTCTAACCCTGCCAATAAGCGCAAAAAGGTAGTTTTGCCTGCTCCCGATGCGCCATATACGCCCAGTATAGCTCCTTTGGGGAGTTGGCCACTAACTTCCCAATCTTGCCAGCCTTGAGCTGTGTGTAGTTGTTTGTAAAAATAAAAATCTAACATAGAGAGGGCTATTTAAATTTGAATCTAGTACCGCCATTTAATTTATAAGTAATAGCCAAAATAATAAAACTAAGCAACAGCAACACCAAGGCATAAAAATTGGCTTTGTCGTACTCCAAGGCTTCTACATGGTCATAAACCGCAACAGAAGCCACCAGTGTTTGCCCCGGTATCTTGCCTCCTATCATCAACACCACTCCAAATTCGCCAATGGTATGTGCAAAACTCAAGACAATTCCCGTCAGCAAGGCCGGCCGAATATTGGGCAACAATACTTTCCAAAAAACTGCCCAATGCCCTTTGCCCATGGTGTAAGCCGCTTCGCGCAAAGAAGTGGGCAAATTTTGCAAACCCGCTTGCACGGGTTGCACCATAAACGGCAGGCTGTAGCACATAGAGCCAATAACCAGCCCCCAAAAAGAAAAAATCAATTCTACGCCCAAGTATTCGTACAACCACCCCCCTACGGTTCCTCGCCTAGACCACAAGAGCAACAAATAAAACCCCAATACGGTAGGTGGCAAGACCAAAGGCAAGCCTACCAAAGCTTCTAATAAGAATTTGAATCGTGCCTTGCTCTGTGCCAAATAAGCTGCCAAGGGCAAGCCCACCAACAATAAGCCGATGGTGGTTACTACCGCCAATTGTAAGGACAACCACAAGGGCTGCCAATTTATTGCTTCCATGCTTCTAGTAAAAATTGCTGGCTACGGTTTTTTAAGGCAAAGCATAGCCATATTCCAAGAAGATAGCTTGTGCTGCTTCTGATTGCAAAAATTCATAAAACGCTCGTGCTTCAGCGGATACGGTTCCATCCAAGGGCTGAATGAGTGCCACCGCTTGGGGCAATTGATACGCAGCCAATACCAAGAAGTGGCCTCTGTCTTGCAATTTGGGATGCAGTACACTTGAATAGGCGGTCAAACCAAAATCAGCCACTTCATTGTACAAATATAAATTGACTTGCTCTATATTTTGCCCATAGACCAATTGCTCTTTCCAAGCTTGTTCCAAGCCTTCTTCTTGCAAGGCGCGTTGTGCCAATTTGCCGTAAGGTGCTGCTTTGGGGTCGGCCAATACCAAACGCTGTTTGGGCTGTAGTTGGATAGCCGGTAAGGAGAGTCCCAAGAGCTGTTTGCGGCTCCATAACGCGAGACTGCCTTTGGCATAAATCACGGGTGGTAAGGCCGTTCGGCCTTGCTGTGCCAAATAAGCAGGATAGGAACTATCGGCCGATAGAAAAACATCAATGGCTGCCCCTTGTTCTATTTGGGCAGTTAGTTTGCCCGATGCTTGCACATAATTCTCAAACAAAACGGCGTGCTCTTGCTGGTATTGGACTTGCAGTGCTTTTAGCACAGGCTGGGTAGAAGCAGCGGCAGCTACTTTTATGCTCGGCTGGGTGGCCACCTTAGAAGGTGCGGTGTTGCAGGCATTCATTGCCATAAAAAACAAGGCATAGCACGCATATTTAAAGCTATTTTTTAGGGCATTATTATAATAAACAAACATAATTTTATCTTATTGTGGCAACCAATGCACTTCTACTGGCTCACCTTTGGCTAAATCGCTGACCGTTTCTGGCACATAGACCAAGGCATTGGCCCAAGCAAAGGATTGTAACATAGCCGAGCTTTGTTGTTCTAGTATTTCAACGCCTTGACTAGTCGCATAAGCCTTTAGGAATTGTGCTCGATTGCCCTTTCTTTGATAATTGTGTGCCAAAGGCAAATGACTTGTTGGTAGGCTATAATGGGCATATCCTTGGCATTTTTTGAGCGCGGTTAGGACATATTCATAATAACAACTCAAAGCGGCGGCTGGATTCCCTGGCAAGGCAAATACAATGCAATTATTTTTGGTGCCTAAATACAAGGGTTTGCCTGGTTTTTGGCGCACTTTGTAAAACAGTGTTTCTACTCCTAATTTGGGCAACACTTGCCCCACAAAATCATAATCCCCTACAGAAATGCCTCCTGAAATAATTAAAACATCTACTTCTTGCAATTGTTCTTTTAATAAAGCTAAGGTTGCTAAGTAGTTGTCTTCAATCACCTTCATTGTTGCCCTGCCAAAGCCTGTTTGCTCTAAAGCAGCCTGTAGCATCTGTCCATTGCTCTCATAAATCTGCCCCAATTGCAAGGCTTGACCTGGTGCTACCAATTCACTGCCCGTCACTACAATTCCCACTTTGGGCTTGCAAAACACCAATACCCTAGTCATGCCCATGCTTGCCAAAAAACCTATAGTAGCTGGTGTAAGGATCGAGCCTGTTTTTAGCGCCAAGGCTCCTTCTTGGATTTGCTCACCTTTGGGGCGAATATTGAGTCCGAGCTTAATATCTACGGGAACTACTAGTTCATTGCCCTCTACCACTACTTTTTCTTGCTGTATAACCGCTTGTGCAGCACTAGGGACAGGCGCACCTGTAAAAATTCTTACGGCTTGTCCAGCTTTGAGACTGGAGTTCCAAGCACTTCCTGCCGCCACTTCGCCCACTATTTGGTAGCGTTCTTCGGCACCCAAACACAGGGCATAGCCATCCATAGCCGACTGATCAAAAGGAGGTAAAGCCAATGGGGCGTGTATTGCTTGCGCTAATACACAGCCTTTTGCCTCTGCCAAATCAAGGTATTGTGTACGCAAAACAGGCTTCAAACCGTCTACCAGTTTTTTAGCTTCTTCTACCCCTATCATACTGCTCTGTTTGTTAAAAATACTGAAGTTGTTATCCATACAACAAGATAGAAAAATTGATTGCTTGGAATGAAGCTATTTTGGAATATTTGTGTGTCTAGCACTAAAGTTGTTTGAAAATCTAACAAGATGCTTGTATTTTGTTCTTGCTATCTATATAACGCTGCTATTTTGAGCGAGTATGCAGTATTTAACACTATCTAAATCACCTCATCTTATGAAAAACGTTTCCAATTCCCCTCATTCAGAAGAATTTATAGATTCTTCTGAAGGTTCCCTTTCTAATTCTCAAGCAACCCCTAAAAATTATGAACAAGCTGTAGAGCGTGTCACCCAAGCACTAGAGCAAGAGCGCCCTACGGGTATCTTGGAAAAACTCCTGTTTGGGATTGGTTTAATTATTTGTGTTATTTTGGTCATTCCTTTACTATTAGAATTCTTCTCTTATCCTAGTTGGTTGGAAGTAGTTTATGATTTCTCTATCTTTGTAGAAGCATCTCTGCCCTTGATTGTTAGTTTTTTCTTAAAAAACAAACAACAAGCAACTATTTTGCGTATTGGGGGTACTATAGTATTGTTGACGTATATACTCACTTATTCTTAGAAGTTGTTTTTTATTAGAGAGAATAAAAAAACAAGATACCTTAATCATAATAATATGAGCAATAAACCATTAGTAAATAGAGTAGCCAAAAGTGGTATTATTACCCTTAATTTGGAAGATTATTATCCCAAAGAGGAGATTTTGGTATTTGATGTAAAGGATTATCTTTTTAGAGGATTAATTCTACGAGAAAAAGATTTTAGAGCGGCTGTTGCTGAACATGATTGGACACAGTATCAAGATAAAAATTTGGCAATTTACTGTTCGGCAGATGCTATTGTGCCTATTTGGGCCTATCAATTGGCAACCATTGAGGCAACTCCCTATGCCAAGAAAATTGTACATGGCAATGCCGAAGACTTTGTTGTCGCTCATTATTACAGTGCCTTGCAGGCATTGGATTTGCGACAATACGAAGACCAAAGAATTGTAATAAAAGGATGCAGTGATCGACCTGTTCCTGCTGCTGCCTATATGGAATTGGCGCATTTACTAACCCCTATTGCCAAAAAAATCATGTATGGAGAACCTTGTTCTATGGTTCCTCTTTACAAGAAAAAATAAATTTTAAACTACAGTTGTAGCAGCTTCCGCACAAACATATAGAGGCCATCGAAAAGGTAAAAAGTCCTTTTTCGATGGCCTTTGTTGTTCTATAACTGTATCAAGTTTTCTTACACCTCTCATACACTCCTTATTATCAACCACCAATAGTATTACCATAAGCAATATATCAAAATATTTATCTGTATTATAACCATTCTCACAACCATCTATATTTTTTTATTATGGCAAATTTAAAAACAGCCTTATACAACTTCATATTTATATTATAAACGTATAAACAGTTACTTAGATAGTCCACTTTTATCGTTGGTTTTATTGATTTATTTTCCGTAACTTGCATAGTTATTGGCACTGAAGTTGCGCCAAAAACTTTAGTTTTATTAATATATGTATTCTTTGGTTTCAACTATTATTTTTCATGAAATTGCTTGTTTACAGCTTTATTTTAAGTTTTTTGTGTGTCCAGCCATTGTATGCTCAACCCCCTTCAAATGGGGAACTTCCATGCTACACCAAATTCAACCAACTCAAAGATGCTGCTTACAAGGCTGGTAATCCTGAAAAGCATTTATCTGTTCTTGAGGATTTTCAACAATTGGTCAAGGCCAATGAAGGGGAACAGGATTCTCTCTTTATTATTTTGACTATAGAAACCGCTATGGTTCACTTAAAAATAGGAAATGCTGATCAAGCATTGCAACTGGCCTTGAAGGCAGTTGACTTGGCCACAAGTGCTTACGGCCAACAACATATCAATTATGTAGAGGCCATTTCTTGTGTTGCTGATGCCTACACAGATTTGGGAGCCTACTCCAAAGCGGTTGATTTGTTTCGAGAGGCACTAGATGTATTGGATCAAATCCCCTATGCAGATTCTACGGTACGAAGTGGGACGTTGGCCAATTTGGGAGATTTGCGTTATCGAATGGGCTATTATGAGGAGGCTTTGTTGTTCATTCAAAAAGCATTGGTGATTGAAGAAAAAGTGTATGGACGGGAACATAAGGAGTTTGCCAGCTCTCTTAATCTTTTGGCAAGGGTTTACACAGATTTGGGCGACTATGAAAAAGCACTGAGCTTATACCTAGAGACCAGAAATATTAAAGAAAAGATATTGGGCAAGGAGCATCCAGAAACCACTTTAATTCTTAATAATTTAGCGATTGTTTATTATCAATTGGATGACATTCAGAAAGCACTCACGATATATTTGGAAATCAAGGCCATTGATGAAAAAAATGGCCATCAAAACTCACTTGATTTTGCTTCCTTGCTCAATAATTTAGCCGTAATTTATCAAGATTTGGGGCATTATAAAAAGTCCTTGAACATGCTATTGGATGCGCATAAAATTGAGGAAAGGCTTCTGGGAACTTATCATCCAGAGTTGGCTCTTTCTTATAATAATTTAGCTTTTTTCTACCAGCACGAGCAGGATTTTGAACGTACGCTTTATTTTCATAAAAAAACACATGCCATTTATACAAGGATATTAAATGAGAATCATCCTGATTTAGCCATCTCTTTTTGCAACTTGGCGTATGATTACGAAGCCTTGGGCAAGGAGCAACTCTTGCATGAGCATTTGCAAAAGGCTCTTGCTACCTGTGCTAACATCAATATACCACTAACTATTGATGCCGTTTGGAAAGATCAATTATTAGAAACAAAATATGCCTCTGCACAGCATATTTCAAGTGCTATCTATATTTTGGAGACGGTGTATGAGTTTCTTCCTTTGAGTAATTCTACTGCATCGACACAACAACAACAATTGCTAGTGTCTGAACTTATCTTTCACTTGTGTAATGAGCTAAAAAATATTCGTTATGATGATAAAGATAAATTGCGTGCCTTAAAACACGGTCATCAATGGCTCAAAACCCACTTATCACTGCTTCAAGCTCCTTTTGATAACGCTCAAGCTTTTGCTATGAGTGATTGGAGCAAATCTGCTTTACTGCTTCAAGCCCTACAATCCGAAGAAGCTTATCAGATTGGTAATTTGCCCGATAAATTGGTAAAAAAGGATAAAGAGCTGCATAAAAGACGAACAGAGTTACAAGCACAACTACTAGAAGATCGTCCAGCAGAAGAAAAAAAACAACTCAATACACAATTGATTGAAATAGATAATCGTATCAATCGTTTTGAACAGTATGTTAAGGAAAATTACCCTAAATACTACCAACTCAAGTATCAGGATAATGCTATCAGCCTTCAAGATATTCAATCTAGCCTCGATACAGAAACGGCACTGATAGAATATGTAATTGGTGATTCGGTGCTTCACATTTTTTGTGTAGAACAACAATCTGTCGATTGGGTAACCATTCCTATTCGTAAAAAACTACTCCATAGGCGTATTAAATCCTTCCGAAAGGCATTGTGCAATTATCAATTGCTGGAAAAAGACGAACAGGGCGCTTATTCTAACTATACGAAGCATGCACACTGGTTCTTTCAACAATTGCTCACTCCTGTCCTCAATGACAAAACCCATATACACAACCTAATTATTGTGACGGATGGTGAACTGGGACATCTTCCCTTTGAAACATTCTTGTTAGAGGAAGCCCCACAACACTTTACGCCATTTAATACCTTGCCTTACTTACTGTATGATTTTAATGTTTCTTATAGTTATTCGGCAGCCTTGTGGAAAGAAAATATAAGCCTATCCAAAGATCAAAACAATGGTCAAATTTTTGGTGTAGCCGCCAATTATGATAACCACCTGGATTCTTCTCTTTTGGCCACTAGAACAGCTTCTAATAAGCAATTGCGTAAAACACTTATTGCACTACCCAATGCTCGACAAGAGATCAAAAATTTGGCCAATCATTTTGAAGGCTTCTTTGTGTTTGACCAACAAGCTTCTGAACGTATGATCAAAAATAAAGTAGCAGATTATGCCGTGCTGCACTTTGCTACCCATGGGGTACTCAACGAGCAAACACCAACCTTGTCTTCCTTGGCTTTAACCGAAGATGGTGATAGTGTAGAGTCTAATTTTTGGCAGGCATACGAGATTTCTAAAATAGATTTAAAGGCCGATTTGGTCGTATTATCGGCTTGTGAAACAGGTTTTGGTAAGTTTGAGCAAGGCAATGGTATTGCTTCTTTGGCGCGTTCTTTTATGTATGCAGGTGCGCCTTCGTTGGTGGTTTCCCTGTGGCAAGTAAATGATTATACCACGTCGGAAATCATGAAATATTTCTATCATAATTTATCCACAGGAATGAAAAAAGATGCCGCCTTGCGTCAGGCCAAAATCAGCTATCTAAAATCCGTTAAGGGCTATTTGGGACATCCTACATTCTGGTCGCCTTTCATTCAGATGGGAAGTACCAGCCCCATTCAACTCACTCCCAAAACATGGTTCTCCTCTTGGTGGATGTGGTTGGTAGCATTGGGCGTATTGGCCGTTGCTGGAGGGTATTGGTATAGAAGAAAAAAGTATTCCTAATCATTCAACCATCCCTACTATATTCGACAAATTTTTATTAACTACTTATCTACTATACAAATGGTGTTGGCCATACGGTCAAAACAGGAGCCACTATAACATCCAATAAACCAACGAAGAAACGGCAGCCTACGGATGGCAGTCTTGCTGAATCTACAGTCAGAAAATCAGATACAGGGCTATCCAATATTGGAAGAGACATCGGCAGTTGTTTTAGTTGTTACTTTATAGCTTTTAAGTGTTTTTGTACTCTTCCTTTATGAATACAGGATGTTTTGCCCAATTTATCCGACCAAGTTCTATTGTGACGATCAAAGAGAATGGTACCATTTGCCAAAAAGAAACAGATTATTCCTATAATTAGCCCACCAGCAAGTAATAATTCTGTTGTAGTATTGCTGGTTTCTTTTGGAAATAGGACATAAAGGGAAAAAGCAAGGTATAAGGGCCAATTTAATAAAAAGCGAATATTAGCCGTAAGGAAATTGATGCGCGGAAGAGCACTAGCATCCTTTACTACTTGTAAATTTAAAAACAATTTACCCACTGTTCGGCTCCAGCCCCCCTCTGTTACAATTTTATAAATAGGAAAACTCATAAACGTTACTACACCCATTATTGGGCCTTTAAAATCGAGAAAAATATCCGCTATCAACAAGATAAAGTTGATCACAATACTATCAATTACAAAAGCCCCTAATCGCTCGCCTCGGGTTGCATAAATAGCAGACAATTCTCGAATAGTGTCTTGATTTTGGGTAGGTTCGTCTAGTATAATATTTGTCATTGGTTGAGTTATTGCTTCAAAGTATCCATTTTTACACAGATTGTTTTTCCGACTCTATCATGCCATGTCTTGCCTCGATCACTCGCAAAAATACTAAGAACCGAGCCCAAATACAAGCACAACCCTGCCAGCATAAACACACTAGCCAACATAAGTAACATACCTTCTAGCCCTGCTATGTTTAGTACATTAACTGCTAATAAACCCAAATACATCGGCATCCAAAGCATAAATCTACTGATAGCATCTGCTATGGTAATCGGTGTAAATTGACCATCATCTTTGACCACTCGAATACTTGTAAATTGCTTTCCAATGGTTTGACCACTGTTGCCTTCCATCAAAATTTTGTAGATCGGATAAGTTAAACTAGTAACAAAAATCGACACTATCGATCCATCCCCACCTAAGAGCAATCCAAGAATACTAGTAATAATCGTAATAACAATATTGTCTATAAAAGCAGCTCCAAAACGCTCTCCCTTGCTTGGGTAAATCTTGGGCGCATCTACCTGTTCTAAACTATTGTCATCTAATAAATTAAGGCTCATTGTTTTTTATTTAAAATGTTTTAATAAAGTGTTTTTACATCAATTTACTCTGCAAGACCAATGCGATGGATTGTGCTCTATTTTTTGCTTTCTGGGCAGTAACTCCCTCAAACAATTGATCCACACTTGCCTCAAATGTTTGTAGCCATTGCTGAAAATGGGCTGTTGTAAGTGGTACTTTTTGATGCAAATCTTTATGAATTTTTAACACATTGCGCTTATAACCATTGGCCTGTAGCAAAGCTTGCTCCCAAAAGTCTGTCAACAAGGGTAAATGTGCTGCCAAGTCTAATTGAGCCACTTCCAAAAAAATATGCTGCATCTCCGATTCCAACAATAGGGTTTCATAAAACAACTGCAACAATTGCTCAATATCTGCCCTTGTCCTAATATCTCTTTTTTTCATAACCATGATTGGGATAGTTGCCCTATTACAATACTTTTCCTGCTTTAACAAGCACTTTTTTATACAAAAAGTGCCCTTGAGCATTGTAATAATAATGAATTTCTTCTTCTCTTCGATCAGCAATATACTGGCCTTTTACTTCTACATAAGCTCCTTGCTCTTGTGCCCAAGGCAACACCTCTCTGTATACGCCATGCAAACGCCCATCCTGAAAGGTATAGGTACGAAAAGCTGTTCCATCTTCCTTAAAAGAATTTTCCAAACCATGCTTCTTGCCCGCTCTATAAAATCGGTATTGTGTTAAGTAAGGTTGATTATAATAAAACCGCTCTACCATCGTATCCCCATTGACCAAATAACGCAAAGTGTAGCGAAATTCTGTAGTTGCATTGGTATCTATGCCCAAGACAGCATAATCATCCCATTGTTGGGCATAAACGCCCGTTATAATATCTTGCAAAATTTTGTACTCTTCATCTTGGGTGTGTGCATAAATCTTCCATTGGCTCGATCGAAGCCCACGCACATACTGCGCGCTAATTTTTAGCTCCCCACTATAAGCAAAATACTGCCAACTACCATAAGGTATACCCTCTTGATAGTACCCTTTGGACCATATTTTACCATAAGGCGAATACTCCACAAATTCTTCTCCCGAAGGATGCTGAATCAATTGATCCAGCACCTTCAATTGCCGTCTGGTGTTGTCTGTTTTTAATGCTTCCAATTTGGGACAATAAAGTCCCTCAGAAAGTGTAGCTTCGGCATAGACCAAATGACAACTTTTGCGTTTTAAGAATGTGGCCGTGTAAGCGTTGGCTTGTATTTGTACCAATTGTCCAGCCTTGCAGTTCTTATACGCTTTGCGTATTTTAAAAGTTAACCAACTGGTATCCGACGGTGCTTGTCTTTTTTGTTGTAATAATACCCCTACAAATACCTGTTGAGCATTGTTATAATGATATGTAACAGAATGATGCTCTCCTGTAGCACAGGCATATATATTGGTAGTGGATAGTCCTACAGACAACCACAAGAAAAAAAAATGAAAAGGCAATTTTAAGAACATACAACAAAAAGGTATTTTGGGGTTTGTTTATTTTTTGTAAGAACGTAAATTTATTCATCAAATGCCATTACAATGATGCAGAAACAATTTTTAGGAAATGGATTCCATCCTAGTTTTTATTATTGCTTGATGAGCTTATTCTTATTCAGTGCTTGTTCAACAAATATTCCTGACTCCAATGACTGGGAACGCCTACAACTCAAAGGCAAGGTACAGCAGTTTGAAGAATGGAATTATAGTAGTTATAATGCTTTTAATAACGAGCAACATACTTCGCGCCAAATCAATTGGTTTTCAGACCAAGGAATGCTTACCAAAGGGGTCTTTTATGAGCATAATAATCGACTGCATTGGACCCATTACACGTATAGTGCCGATAGTGTTTGGATTCGAAGAACCCTGCAAGTAGATGGTGGCATAGAACAAAACCAGAATTACTGGTTGTACGAACTCAATGCATATGGACAACAAAAAACGCTCACTTCTCTTTTATTGGACACCAGTGTTTTTTACAAAATTAACATCAGTTTTAACGAACAGCACCTTCCCGTTACACTAGATTATTCTAACAAAAAAAATCCAGCTATCATCCCTTGTCAAACTCAAAAAAGCTACAACGAACAGCAGCAAATTGTACAAGAAACGATGTATGTTTATGATGAGGCCAATCAACAATGTAGCCCAAACCCCACTATCTATACCTACACCTACAACGAGCAGGGACACGTTCTAAGAGAAAAAGTTGTGTACTTTAATGGCACAGAGGAAAGTTACTCTTATCAATACCACTATGATGACAAGGGCAACTGGACAACTCGCATTCATTACAAAGGGGATGAAGTCGTAGAAGCGACAAAACGTGCCTTTGTTTATTATGATGGAGTAGCCAACCAAGAATAACCCCCTACATCAACGAAGCAGTTTCCAACCAATTGACTCCCTTTTTGAGCAATTGCAGTGTTTTTTCTTCTTCAGAATGGGCGGCTGGCTCATAACAATAGGCCCACTCTGCTCTAGGTGGCAAACTCATCAGAATAGATTCTGTACGACCATTGGTTTCTAATCCAAACTTGGTTCCACGATCCCAAACTAAATTAAATTCTACATAACGTCCACGACGCAAACGTTGCCAATTCAATTCATTTTCGCCATACTCCAAATGACGCGTCTGCTCTACTTGGTGGCGATACAACGGCACAAAAGCATTGCCTACATCTTGCACAAATGCCCACAACTGTTCTTTGTTCATGTTTTCATCTGCTTGCAAACGATCAAAAAAGATTCCTCCTATTCCACGTGTCTCATCGCGATGTTTGAGATAAAAGTAATCATCTGCCCAAGGTTTGAATGTATTGTAATAGGTTGGATGGTGGCGATCACATACGGCTTTGAGCTGCTGATGAAAATCAGCGGCTAAACGCTCATCCACATAATGTGGGGTCAAATCTATACCTCCACCAAACCACCAAACCCCATTGCTCATTTCAAAGTAACGCACATTCATGTGAATAATGGGCGTGCGTGGGGAGCGTGGATGCAGTACAATAGATACGCCTGTAGCCCAAAAAGTAATAGCTTCCTCTTCTTGGGGTTCCATTTTGAGCAATTTTAATAGTTTGGGAGGCATTTGGCTACCCAATCCCGAAAAATTAACCCCACCTTTCTCCACAACACCCCCTTCTTGAATAAGGCGTGTTCTTCCCCCCCCTTCGTGTTCATGTTGCCACAAATCTTGCTCAAAGGAAGCAACACCGTCCAATTCTTCCAGCCCTGAACAAATGTTGTCTTGCAATTGTTTAAACCAAGTTGTAATTTGCTCTTTTGTTGCCATGCTTTCTTGTTTTTCTTTGAAATGTCTAAGAAGTATCTCCAAAGATACAGGAACAAGAGATTATGTTTGTCAAAAGTAGTTAAAAAATTTTCTTCGAATAGCTAACAAAAGCCTGTAAGTACTATCTTTATTTGCAATTAGTAGGTTCTTCTAACTCTTCTTTGTCATTTTTACGCTTCGCTATGTCCACAGGTCAAAAGTTATACAATAGCATATTTCCACCTGCCTTTGAGTTGCTGCCCAAGGAACAACGCCTATTGCATCAAATGTACCCCAACATTGACTGGAAAAAGGTAGAATTCAACACCTGTATGCCTTGGTTTATGCACTTCACCTTTGCTATTGGCTCTGCCCTGCCTGCTTCATATAATGGAGAAAAAGTACACATACACCTCAAAGACAAAGATCAACGCTCACTCAATGAACGCTTGGCTATTATGGTTCATGAAGCCTTTCACATACAACAATACCACGATTTGGAAAGTATGACCAAGGGCAGTTGGGGCTGGGGTTACAATAGACGGTTTATGCGCTATTATTTGGGTTGGTATTTCCAAATGCTTTATGAGGGCTTTTTTAAAGAGGGATTGACCTGGAAAGAAGCCAAACAATACGCCTATCGCCAGCATCCTATGGAGCGAACGGCCTACTGGCACGAAGGCATTTTTCGCAACCATATCAACACCTATAGAGGACATTCTGTGATTGGCTTTTTTAAACAAGTGCCTCAGCTTATTTGTACCGTTAGCCATGTTCCTGCCGCACCTGCATTTGTCTTTCACTTTTGGGCTACACTACTCTGTCTATTAATTGCCTTGAGCAAACCTCTATTGGATGCTCTTCTGTTTCCTATTGCACTACTCTTAGGGGGGCGTTCTAATCCTCCTCAACCACAAAATCCATAAGGCGCTGCACATCTCTTTTCTGCTACCAAGCCTCCTGTTGTCTATAAATATAGACAACAGCCTCCACCCTATTCCGTATTGTTCCTACCATACAAACATCTATTTGCCAATAACTAACTATGCTACAGCATCGGCCACCAACATGCAAAAATTATTTTTTTGAGCTATTTTTTCTTTTTTAAGACTTAAAACATAAAAAACTAATAATCAGTGCATTAAACTATTTTAAAAAATAGTTTTACTCATGAACGAAGCATAAAATTAAAAAAAACAACCTTTTTTTCAAAAAAATAAAGCTTTGCTTAAACAAAAAAATAGTTTTACTATTACATAGTTACATCTTGCTTCTGTTACAGGTAGCTTAACTACTATATTATAAGCTGTTTTTTTACGATAAATTAATAAATATGCGTCTATTACTCATTTTGTGCGCCCTCAGTTTTCTAACGAGCTGCGCTATTGTCCGCCCTGGCGAAGTTGCTGTCAAACAGAAATTAGGTAAACTAAAAGGTAAAGTTGTGGGAGAAGGCTTGCGTCCTTACAATCCTTTTTTTTCCACTTATCTCAAAATTCCCGTTCGTACCATTAATATGAAAATCAATCTGGATATTCCATCCAAAGAAGGGTTGACCATTCGTTCTGAGATGGCTATTTTATACAGAATTGAAAAGGAAAAAGCCATTGATGTGATCCGTGAAATTGGTTTGAATTATGAAAATGATTTAATCGCGCCTGTTTTTAGATCAGCATTGGCCGATGTAAGTGCTCGATTTATGGCCAAAGATATGCACACAGGCCAACGCTCTATCATTGAAAAAGAGGTGCAGGAAAGAATGATGGAAGTGGTAGGCTCACGTGGTTTTATTATAGAATCTGTCCTGATGAAACGCATCGTATTGCCTCAGTCTTTGTCTACGGCTATTGAGAGCAAACTAGCCGCCGAGCAAGATGCCCAGCGCATGGAATTTATCCTACTACGCGAAAAACAAGAAGCGGAACGCAAACGCATTGAAGCCACAGGGGTTCGCGATGCTCAAAAAATATTGGACGAGGGATTGACTCAAGGCGTTTTGCAATTCAAGGCATTGGAAACATTCAAGGAGTTGTCCAATTCTCCGAACAGTAAAATTCTTTTTTATAATGGACAAATACCCCTAATGCTCGATCCTACACTGGAATCCACTGATCGTTAAATACACACAATACACTAAGAAGTACTTTACAACATTTCACCTGTTTGTGTCTGGAGTCATCCTATTTGTTTGGGGTGGCTCTTTTTTGTGGGGGCAGGCGAGTGGCGACACCAAATTTGGTGTCGCTACTCGCTAGGTGGTAATTTTTTTTCCTTTTTTACATAAACAGGAATTTTATTGAGATCCAAAATGGTAGCACCATTTTCATCAAACTCAAAAGCAGGTTCAAAGCGAGCATTCCAAACAATTTCATCAAATTTGTACGAGTAATGTGTCCGCACAATATTGGCAAAAGTATCGTCATAGGATTCCAAGATAACCATAATTTCCAAGTCCGATTGATCGTCCATCGTTTTGCAAATTTGCACAGGGCTCTCGGCAGATAATGGGTGTACGACCGTCCAACTCAAGGGCAACATAGTAAGCGTACTCCGCTCCAATTCCAAAGGTTGATACATACGGCGTTCTTTGCCTTCTTTGTTCTTGGCAATCCAAGCGGCAATGACCTCAACTCTCAGGTTGGTCAACATATTTTTGCGCTCATTGGCCAACCGAAACATAAAAGCCTCCCCATCTCGATAACTCCCTACAATGGCATTCTCCGAAAATAAAATACGCACATTGGGCTTGGAAAAACGTGCAAAGAGCAATCCTGTAGCCAATGCAAAGGCCAATAATCCTGAAAAAGCTCCCAAGGCTGCAATAAAATTGGCCCCAAATCCTTCGGGACTAATGCTTCCATAGCCAACCGTGGTAATGGTTTGTACACTAAAAAAGAAAGCGGTCCAGAAAGGCGACAAGCCATCCCCTTCTGCTCCTGATAAATGTTCAATTCCATTGAGCAAATAAAGACCAGCAAAAAAGCAATTCATACAAAAGTAAACCACTAGTGTAGCGATTCCAAATTTCCACCAACTCACAGAAATTACCCATTGGTATAAGTGCAAATCATGAAAACTCTTGGACACTCTATACACATTAAAGCTGCCATCCTTATTGATAAAACGCTTCGTTTTCTTAGAAGCAAAACTACTAAAGCCCAAATCATAAAATGTTTCTTTTGGCTTTTTTTCATGCGTCCGCTTCTTAATAGGATTTACAAAATGTCGCTTGGCCATACAAGGAAGAATATAGGAAGGTGAAATAAATGGCGTTACCTAGGGACATTCGCCCTGATATAAACGCGTGTATTAATGGGTTCTGTATTCGCTGTAATGGTAATGGCCTTGTTTTGGGCTCCTGCTTTTCCTGCTGAATTAAAGGTGACTTTAATAATGCCTTCTCCCCCAATAGGAATAGGTTCTTTGGGCCACTCTGGTACCGTACAACCACAACTAGCCTTTACATTTTCGATTTTCAAGGGATTTTCTCCTACATTTTTAATTTTGAATTCATGGCTCACTTTGCTGTTCTTGGCAATAACCCCAAAATCATGTTGCACCTCTGGCAATTGAATAGCCGTCAAGTTATCGGGCAGTTGTTGTGCGACCACGTCTTCCTTTGGAAGAGGTGCGCCCCCTTGAGTACCACGAGAGGGTTTTGGAAAAAATTCATCTCTAATTTGACTCAACTGTAGTTGTAGTTGTTTCATATCCCCTTTCAATACCTTGTTTTCTTCCTCCAATTGAGTGACCTGCTCTTCCAATTGCTTGATGGTACTCGTATACTTAGTGCTGCCACAACTACTGCACAAGATACAGCAAATGACTATCGTAAAAATTAAATACTTCATTGTTTTTTTATGAAAATGTTTTTTTGGGGTATACAATTCTATTTCACAAAGCAAGTTGCTTACTAAAAACTATATGCCCTTTTTTGTTGAATAATTTCAAGAAATAAATACCGCCTTTCTGCACTGGAATTGTCTGTACCTGTTTTCTGGTGCTCCATTTTCCATGACGTTTATACACCATCGTTCCGTATTGATCCAATAGTTTCAAACAGCCTTGCTGGCTCTGCTCCAATTCTAGTTCTATTTTTAATTGTTTCTTTTGATAACTTGTTTTTTTAATAAAAGCCTTGGAATAACCTTTAGCTTCCTGTATCATGGCATCTGGTCGAGCTTTCGCCAGCAAATAATCCCCTTTTAGTAATTTAAAGATCAATACTTTAGAATTAAAAAATAACGCACTTCTACTGCTAGGATGTATTTGCCAAGGGCTATTGGGATGGGGACGGTACAACAATACCATACTATCTGCACTGGCCGACTTATGCCACAAATGCCCCAAACGACTCTTTGACAACCGAATACTGGCTTCGGCTTCAAATACAGGATTCCAACTACCTCCTACGGTCCAATAACCTATTTGTGCCGCTTCATAATCTGCCGTTGGCAATTGGCTTGGTGGCACAGGATGACGTTGTAAGTGCAATTGGGCACTATCTCCTAAATTAAGAATTTCTAAGGCTTCCCAATACAGCAAATTATACTTCAAATTCACCAAAGTTTGGCTACTATCTTTAATAGCAATTACTTCATCAAAACGTGCTTGGTTGAGCTGTTGAGCATCGTTAAGTACGATTTCTACTGGCTCAAAGGGCAAATCAACCACCACACTATCCAATGCTCCAGATACCCATACCCGTGCATAATGCACTTCGGATGCTGCTCCTATCAACTTCAACGATAAAGGTACTTGCTTACAATAAGTACTACGCCCTACCAATTGTTGAGCAATATACACCTTTACAGTCTTATTTTTATAATTATAATGCTGCACCTCAAAATGAGGGAACCCTGCCTGAAAAACCCAATCGTCAAAAAAAGGATTCAAATCTTGTCCCGTAGTGGCCATCAACGCATCTCGAAATTCTCCTGAACTAATATTCTTAAAAGCATACTCTTTCATTACCGCTTGCATTCCCTTTCGAAACGCTTCATCCCCCATATACCACCGCAGATTATGCGCTACAACCGCCCCTTTGTCATATACATGTTTGCCATAAGTGTACTTATGCGGCACATTGGCGACAGGTCGATAGCCCCCTTCTCGTTGGTGTGCAGTAGCAAGCACACTGTAATGGTTGTCGCGCACTACTTGTACATAGGCATCTTTTCCATAGGCTCGTTCTACAAACAGTTGCTCACAATAGGAAGCCATGCCTTCATTGATCCACATATCTTTAGCTGTTGCACAAGTCACCAAATTGCCCCACCAACTGTGCCCCAATTCGTGCGCCATTAAGCTTTCTCGCTTAAGCGTGCCATCAGCCGCAAAAATCGGATAGGCAATATTGCTGGCGTGCTCCATAGCTCCCGAACGAAACGGCACCAAACTATACCCCACTTTTTGCCATCGGTGCGGCCCAAACCAATATTCATAGGCTGCAATAGCCTGTTTGAGATGAACAAAGGATTGCACCAAAGCAGCAGTATCATTAGCATTGGCCACCAATCGAATCGGGATCGTATCTTCTACCCCTACATATTCTTGCTCTACTACTGTATAATTAGCCACTGCAATAGCCGCCAAATAACTAGGAATAGGCTCTTTTTGCTGCCAAATACGCGTAGTCAAATTATCTTTGGTTTGTTCAGATTGCAAATAGCCATTGCAGTGGGCACGTTGTTCCCCTTTGGTAGTAATTTTGAAAGTGTAACTTGCACGCTCCTTAAAGTTATCAAAACAAGGATGCCATACACGGCCATAATTGTGCGGATTGGAAGCAAAGCCTACGCCCAAATTATAGGCATATTCCTCTTGGTAATAAAAACCACCCCAACTGCCATCCCGTTGTGGCTTTCCACGATAATAAACCCGTACTTGTTGTGGTGTTTTTAGTGGTAATGCTTTTCCAAATTGTACCTTGAGCAAGGTATCATTGTAAGAAAAAGTGACTAAAGTATCTTTCCAATACACAGAATCCACTTTCAATTGTAATAAATCTAAGGGCAATTCTTGTAAATTAGCCTCTTGAGGCACAAAATTTATCGTACACCAGCCTTGAATTTGTTGTTTTTCATGCGCGGCCATATTTAATACTACCGTGTAATGTAGTATATCAAACTGCTCTGATCGCGCATTCGTGTTGATGCTGTAAGGCAAGCTGTCCCATTGCTGCTGTGCCAATAGTAACATAGACTTAGTATGTTGACAAGAGGGATTGTTCTCATTATCGTTTTTTTGGGCATAGAGATTTAATTGTCCAAATAAAAATAAAGTTAAAATCATTTTATACTTTATTTTATAGTAATATAACGAGTCATGGGAGGTTATAGGATTTAACATTAGCAATAAAATTTTAGAGTCTTTTTTTGTAAAAATAGGATTTACCCTTAATTTAATTAAAATTCGTGATACACAACTTATTTTCTAGTTTTTGAACACCATTCTATCTTAATTATGATACTTGCTTTAGATCAGGGTACCACTAGCTCCCGTGCAATTGTTTTTGACCAAGACGGCACTATTGTCGCTACAGCCCAACGGGAATTTCAACAACATTATCCTCAAACGGCTTGGGTTGAGCACAATGCTTTGGAAATTTGGAGGACTCAACTCAGCGTTGCCAAAAATGTCTTAAAACAAGCCGATGTAGATCCTACTACGATCAAGGCTATTGGTATTACCAACCAACGAGAAACGACAGTAGTATGGAATAAACATACTGGTGAGCCGATATACAATGCCATCGTTTGGCAAGATCGTCGTACAGCTGAACGTTGTGATGCCTTGCGCGATGCAGGCTGGAAAGAGTATGTTTATGATCAAACAGGTTTAGTTCTAGATGCTTATTTCTCTGGTACAAAGTTGGAGTGGATACTCAACCATGTAGAAGGAGCACGCGCCGCCGCTGAGGCTGGCGACTTGCTTTTTGGTACTATTGATACTTGGCTTTTATGGAAATTGACCAATGGAGCCGTACATGCCACGGATTATAGTAATGCCTCAAGAACCATGCTCTTTAATATACAAACTCTTCAATGGGACGAAAAATTACTAAAAGAGTTTAATATTCCTATTGATATGTTGCCCAAAGTACGTCCTTCGAGTGAAGTTTATGGACACAGTGCCTCCGAACTTCTGGGCTATTCCTTTCCTATTGGGGGGATGGCAGGCGACCAACAAGCGGCCTTGTTTGGTCAAGGATGCACCCAAGTAGGGATGGCCAAAAACACCTATGGTACAGGCTGTTTTATGTTGATGAATACAGGTCAAAATCGCATTCCATCCAAAGCTGGCTTACTAACAACCATTGCTTGGGGACTAGATGGCCAAGTAACCTATGCCCTAGAAGGATCTGTTTTTATTGCAGGAGCAGCCGTACAATGGCTTAGAGATGAACTAAAAATATTGGATGAAGCACCTGATTCTGAGTATTTTACTAGCAAAGTCGATGACAATGGAGGGGTTTATGTGGTACCTGCTTTTGCTGGGCTTGGTGCCCCTTATTGGGATATGTATGCCAGAGGAGCTATTTTTGGTCTGACACGGGGTTCTAACAAATATCATATTATCCGCGCTACATTGGAGTCCTTGGCCTATCAAACCAGAGATGTACTAGAAGCCATGGAAAAAGATGCCGCCGTTAATTTGCACAGTTTGAGAGTAGATGGTGGTGCTTGTGCCAATAATTTTTTGATGCAGTTTCAAGCAGATTTGCTCAATACCACTGTAGAACGCCCTGCTGTCATTGAAACCACAGCCTTGGGAGCTGCTTATTTGGCTGGTTTAGCCGTAGGTTTTTGGGATAGAGATAGCTTGGAAAAACGTTGGCAATTGGATCGCGGTTTTCAGCCTGTTATGGCCGAAGAAGAGCGCCAACACTTGTACCAACAATGGCAAAAAGCGGTAGAACGTACCAAAGGCTGGGAAGAGGCTTAGTACTCTATAAAATAAATTTTATTATTCTAGCAATTTTGAGGTTAAGGTAGAAGGAATCGACCAAAGCGTTGTACCTTCTGCTGCATTATTCATATCCCTTTCTTTTGTTGAATTTTTACTATTATCAAATATTTAACATGCTGTTATACATTTTATTGATAGTAATGGGTGTAGTGGTAGTAATTGCAATTGTTGCTAGTGCTCATACACGCCGTCGAGCTGCTTTGGCAGCAAAATCTCTACAAAATATGGAAAAGCATTACGAGCAGTTTTTGCAAGACAGCTTATCCGAAGAATTATGGGTAGAAGGAATCTTTATTACTAGTCCTGAACGTCTTGCCAAAGATGCACTTTTGGTACTGCAAAAAGACATCACTGAACTTTGCCACTTAACCAAAGGAAGTTATCCCTACAGCCGTGTAGAAATACCTTACACCGCTCAGTATTTCCCCAATGTTACTCGGTTGGCAGAAGAACGCCTCTACCAATCTCGCTACAGTCGCACCCAACAAGTCCATAGAACTGCTCCCCAACAACTTTTCTCCGAAGCATTAACAGAAGCTATTATTGCCGATTTGCAACAACGCCTTGTCAACAAGTATTAATCCTACCCTCTCTAAGCAATTCCTTTCTTACTTAAGAATATTAAGTGTATAGACATTCCAATTAGAACCCTTGATTCATTATGAAAACATAAGTGTTAAATAAAAATACATAAAAAGCTGAAAAATAGAACACAACAACTTCTGGCATCTTATTAGCCTTGTAATAAGCAAGTCAACAAGTGACAACAACAAAATTAAAAAATAAAAATTGAGTCTCTCACTACTCCAACCAAATAAAAGAGATTCAATACCAACGATAATAAATTTGGGTTTTAATTGGGGTGATTAAGGACTTGAAGAGTCGGGAGCGCGAAGCACATGAAGCAAAGCGAAATAACCTTTTCAAGTCCAACTTCCTACACTAAAACACATCAACGATAATAAATTTGGGTTTTAGATAATGATTTATCTCTCACACAAATTATAGAGCGGTATTCAAGACTTGAACAATTGGGAAGTTGTTCGGGTCTTTTTTTTGCCCCTACGAGAAGGATTATTTATTGCTTATCCTAAAATAGCCTATTATCACATTTTGAATAATTCCATTGTGTAGCACTATGAATGTTTTTATCTTTGAAGATTAATTTGGTCTTGTTATTGGGGGATGTATCTTGAGATTTCAAATCTTGCTACGACTCTAATTTCCCTTATCTTCCATATTCTACTAATGGTTCTACCTTTAAGAATACTAACACTTATTTTAATACTGTTCTTAACGGCTCCTTCTTTGGACGCACAACTCAATGTACGCCAAACCAGTGGACATAATGATTTAAAAACTTGGTTGGGTATCCAATATCGACATAGTTTTAGTAAAGCTTGGAAACTGCAATTGAATTTCCAAACCCGCTTAGAACAAACGTTTAGTTTGTTCGATAAAAATTTGGTAGAATTAGAAGCTACTTATCAGCCGCCCAAAGGCAAATTTTTGAAATTGCTGAAATTTGGCGCAGGTGTTCGAGGATTGGGAGTCAATGACATTAGAGGTCGAGAGATGGGGCATCGGTGGGGCTATAGAGTTTATGGTTTTGTATCCTTGAATAAAAAATGGAAACGCTGGCAATTTGGTTATCGACTGTTTTATCAAGATCAGAACATTCTGCCAAGTGGGGTAGAAACATGGGATCAAGCACAAACCTTACGCAATCGACTGGCCATTGAGTATAATATCAAGAATTGGAAATTGGATCCTGAATTTAGAGTAGAAATTTTTTATCCTTTTCAGCAAACAGCAATCACAGGGTTTAATCTTTTGCGTTTGGGCTTGGGCACACAATACCACATCAATAAACGGCATTCTCTCAAATTCAAATTAATGTACCAGCGCACATTGGGGCTTGCCTATATAGAGCATACAGGGATTTTGGCCATCATTTATCAGTATCGCACCAAAAGCAAAAAAAAGAAAGGTAAGTAGATAGAGGATCATTGTGCTCCAAGCTGTATTATCTATCTACACAAGCGTTAATTAACCCTTTTTCATTCTCATTTTCATTATTACATTGTTCGTTGGTCTAGATCCCCTGACAGGGACTGCTGCAATTTTTTCGAGCACATCCATACCAGAAATTACGCGTCCAAAAACCGTATACGCACCATCTAAGTGGGGCGTACCGCCTTCTGTAGCATAGGCTTTCTTTTGTGCTTCGGTATACCGAATACCACTTCTCTCTTGCATTTGGCTCAACATATTGGGTTTTACAGGTTGTCCTTCTACAATATAAAATTGAGAACCCGAAGAGACTTTTTTGGGATTGACCATATCTCCTTGACGAGCAGCCGCTAAGGCACCTTTGAGGTGAATCAAGGAGTCTACAAATTCTGGTGGAATGGTGTATCCTGGGCCGCCATTGCCCAACATGATATTGGGTGCCACCCCCTTAGATATGGGATCACCCCCTTGAATCATAAAATTATCAATTACTCTATGAAACAATAAACTGTCGTAAAACCCTTCTTTTACTAATTTCACAAAGTTATCACGGTGCTTGGGCGTACTCGCATACAATTGCAGTTCCATCGTTCCATAATCTGTTATCAACTCCACAATAGGAGAATATTCAGGTGATTTTGGATTATAAATACTCTTAGCACAAGAAGTCCACAAAAAAATACATGACCATAACAAAGCACCCAAATAGAATTTCATAAAGCGTTATTCGATTTCTTGAAACTGTTAATAAAAATAAGTCTCTCCTTCTACCCATTTAGGCTCCATTTGGATGGTATAAAAAAAATAGGAAAGAGACAAGTGTAAGCGTCTACCAGAATAGGTAGACAAGGTACTATTTTCTCCCTCATAATTCACATAATTAATAATAGAGGTGGGCGTAAAACCATGTAGGTATCGAATGGTGCAAGAGAAATGCTGTAGAAATGTATGTTCGGCCTGAAAAATAGCCGCTCCATTCCAGTAGTTGCCACCATACAAATCGGAGGAGCCTGTTACCTCCAACAAATAGTTGGCTTCTAAACCTCCTCCTACCCAAAAGCTAGGAGAAAGTTTAAACTTCATCAGTACAGGCATGGTGATGTACCATAGGTTTAGGTTGTTATCCGTCCAAAAATGTCCTTTATTTCCCTCCCAACTTACATTTTGCTCCAATTGCAACTGCCCCCAATTAGATATAACCAATTGTTCGGTCATACCAAAAGTGGCTCCTAGTGTTGGAATACCCCAGAAATTTTCGGCAAGTGAATGGTGTTGGTCATAAAAATCTGTGGTGGTAGGCCCTGCATGAACTCCAAGTCGCAAGGACTGTGCACACAAGGAGTCTATTCCTATCCATCCAAAAATCCCAAAAAGTAGTAGTAATGAAAAAGAATGCACGCTAATAATTCGTATAAAGTTGATGGAGCAATTAAATTTGTTGGTCTAATACTAACGTCAGAAATTCTTATTCTATTATCATCTGCAATTGTATTTCCAAACTAGGAGGAGAAAAGCCTAAAATTTCTTTGGCCAAAGTATTGTTTAGTGCAACATTAGCAGGGCGAGTATGAGCATGAGGAGCTTGTTCTTGCAAACTAGGGGTAATCAATTTTGTTGATATGCCTAGCGATTTGGCTACAGCCACCATAAAATCATACCTCGAATAGGCTTGATCGGCTCCCAAATGAAACAACCGTTCTTTGTCTCCCCAACTAGGTGTGGGAGCCAAAGCATAAGCCAACGCTAGTGCAATTCCTTGGCTGGCTACCTGTGTATGGAGCATAGAACGGTACTCATCAGTAAAAGCGACTACTGCTCCCCCTTCCTTTAATGCTGCTACGCTAGATTGATAAAAATTATTGGTGTAGGCTGGCCCTAGTCCAAACAACAACGGCAATCGTATGATAAGGGTACGTTCAAATTCAGTTAATAATAGTTCTTCAGCCATTTGTTTTTGCTCCCCATACTGAGAAATGGGATACGTAAAGTCATCTTCCTCATAAGGTGCAGAATGCCCATTAAATACCAAATCTGTAGACGTGTACAAGAGTGGGATTTGGAGTGTTGCAGCGGCTTCTGCCAAGGCTACCGTGGTATAAACATTGATATGATGGCTCAGAGCAGGGTGTTGCTCACAAAAGGTAGTATTGCTAATTGCGGCTAAATGAAGAATAGCATCGGGTTTGTATTCCGCTACCAACTTCTCAATTTTATTGGTTTCCAGCAAGTTGATACAGACCCATTTTACAGCTTCTTGATCTGGCAAATTCCTAAAATAGGTTCCAATTAATTCATATTTTGATGCCAAAACAGCGCATAAAGCATGACCCAAAAAGCCAGAAGCACCTGTTATTAACAGCTTCTTTTTCATAACTATTGGTGTAGTAAGAAAGTAACTGCTATTCCTTTCCTATTTCTTGTGTATGAAGTTGTTTAAAAATTCGAGGTAGGATGATAAATAAGTGCTTGGAAGTCAAGACAAAGCTCGGTTTTGGTTTCGTAGCTGGAAGCTACGGGAGCAAAAGTAGCTGAAGTACTTGGCTTTCAATGGCTTGTTTAGCAACTATTTGGGTATTCTTAAACAACTTCTATAGTAATTAATTTTCTACCTTGTAGCTCTTTTGATAATCTGCCCAAGGTGTTTGCTTATAGTGTTCCTCTGCCAAATAGTGCATAATGGTATCAAAAACATTCACATCAAGATAGCCTGGAATACGCTGCAACAACTGAAAATCCTCATTGAGAAATACTACTGTTGGATAACTCATCTTGCCATCCAATAAAGCAGCCGCCAACTCATGATAGCCTCTGCGTCCTTGCGATACAAATTTAAATTCATGCCCTTGAAAAGTAATAGATGTACGTTGCTCTGCATTAAACTTTACAGGATAAAAATTATCATTCAAGTACTTAGAAATTTTTTGATGTTCAAACGTTTGTTGGTCCATTTTCTTGCACCAACCACACCAATCGGTATAAATATCAATAAACATTTTCTTGGGTGTCTCTCCTCGTTTAAGAGCCTCGTTGGTCGCTTCTACGGCTTCTTCCCAAGTCATCCATTGCACATTTTTACCTGCTATAGTCTCAGTGGTCATAGGAGCCTCTTGAGTGGGTACTGTTGTAAAAGCTAGGACAATACAACAAATACTTAAAAGCCCAATTAATAGTAAATTATTTTTCATACGTTTAAATTAATTAAGTCATTGACAGCACAGTTTGCGCTTCTTTGTCTTTTGTAAACTGCAAATTAAACTCCATAAACCACTCTTTTAGTCTCTGTTAAGTAGTTTAAGATTTATTTATTACTCCTTAACAATTAATACTTCGTTGATGTATCTATTGAAGTTATTTCAAATTTGGGGAAATTATTGGTTTACCTTTGTGTAAGTTATTAAAAAAAAATTGCTACAGCCAACTTGTCGTGTATATTTCAAAGCTTCTCTCCTTCAAAATGGACAAGTTATCAAAGCTAATTATCCGCTCCCAACATCAAATGAACTAAGTGTCTAATTTGCTGTATTTATGAGTAACAATAAATGTCTTGTTGTCCAAAATTCAAAAATGATTCCAAGAAATGAATAAGAAGAAAGTTGTAGTCGCAATAGGTGGATCAAGTGGTGCTATTTATGCCAAAATTCTCCTAGATAAATTGCAAAATTTGTCTGCACAAATCGAAAAAGTAGGAGTGGTAATGAGTGATAATGCCAAGCTCAATTGGAAATTAGAAATAGAAAATACCGACTATGAGCACTATCCTTTTGATTTTTATGCCAAGAATGATTTTTTTGCCCCTTTTGCCTCTGGCTCTGCCCAATATGGAGTAATGTTGGTTTGCCCTTGCTCTATGGGCTTACTGGCACGTATGGCAGGCGGCATCTCCAATGACTTGGTTACTAGAGCCGCCGATGTCGCCCTCAAAGAGCGTCGTCGATTAATTATTGTACCTAGAGAAACGCCCTTGAGTTTATTGCACATCAACCATATGAAAACACTGACCGAAGCAGGGGCTATCATCTGCCCTGCTGTCCCCTCCTTTTATAGCAAACCCCAAACCATTGAGCAGGTAGCTGCTACGGTTGTTGATCGTGTATTAGATTTGGCTGGTTTTCAGTTAGAAAGTTTTCGCTGGGCAGAATAAACTTATAGGGATTCTGGGACACTTTTTGAGCAATTTTGGAGTTATAAATATACTATATCCATCAGTATATCCATAGCCATGACTAAAAAACTAGCACTGCGCAAAGCACCTTGGGGCGTTCGACATGATCTTGTTTCTGAAAAGCAACAGTATGTTATTAGCGCCTCTACTTTTGATGCAGGTTCTTGGTTTATTATTGCATTTACCGTTATCTGGACAGCAGCATTTATCATTTTTGCTTACAGTACCATTCAAGATATTCTTACTGGAAACAATGCTTTTGAGTGGTTTAACCTTATCTTCTTCTTCTCTCATGGTATTCCTGCTGTTTTCTTATGCTGGTTTTCCTTTGCAGTAATTTTTGAAAGAGTTACTCTAACCATTGACCAACAACACTTATATCATGTACAAGGTGTGTTTGGCAAGGGCAAAGAGGATGTACTAAATACCCCAACCATCACTGCTATTAAATTACAAAATCCGTATATTGTTATTGGTAATACTGTTCACCATTTGGAAATTGGGGAATCGCTTCCCCAAAAACGTCAAGAATTTATAATTGATGCCCTTCAATCTGTTTTGCAACAAATGCAACAATATCCATCCTTCCTAAACCATGATTTATCACAACATTTAATAGAATAAAGCCGCTAAAAACATGCTCGAATCCTTAGACGATCCACATTTTCAAGCAGCCTCAACCACTACTTCTACTACCAAATACTATATTATAACCTTTGGCCTTCTGTTCCTACAAGGAATGTTGCTGGATCAACTATCATGGATTAGAAAAGAGGAATGGGGATTGGTGCTCGTGTTTGTTGTACTACCGTTCCTAGCGGTCTATTTCCTGCTGCCTGTTTTTATTTTGGCTATTGTACAAATTTTGCTGTACTGGATAAACGCCTTACCTTTTTGGGAGCAGGGCAAAGGTTGGTGGCTTCGACTCAACAATTGGCAACAACAATGCACCTACTGGGTCGTATTAATCAGCTATCAAGTTATCATTTCTTGTTATATTTTTTATCAATTAATAATCTCCTAAATCATGGAAAAACCACTAGATCAGCCATTTAAAAAAAAATTGCCATTAATAATCGCACCTTGGTAGGATCTGTTTTATTTTTTTTTGCTGTAATTTTTTGTTTTTTTAATGGAATAATTTTGCTCTTTTACCAAAACCAGTCGCCCTACTTTGGTGGTTCAGTGCTTATTATTACAGGCATCTTGTACCTTCCATTCATACTACTCAGTTCTTATTTAGTATACATATGCTCTGTTTTATTCTTGCTACTCCTAGAAGGCTTGGGCTGGTTGCTCCATCTAAGAACGTTCAAAACTTGGATGCATCAATTGTATCTCAAGTATACGTTCTTAATGTTTTTTTTTGGAACACAGGGGTGCAT
>JBGCDW010000070.1:0-40958 GCA_045105775.1 Aureispira sp. | reverse complement strand
TTTACAAACTTTTTGGCAAAAATTTTATTCTTTTTTTCAAAATCGTTTGATCTTCTTTTTAATCCCTTTTCTCTTTATTTACCTCTCACCTTTCGTGCGAAGCGGTTGCAAATGTATGACACCTTTTTCACTCTCGCAAGTTTCTTGCTAAAAAAAATATTTTTTTTTCTAGGCTTTTCAAGCGTTAGTTGATAAGCTTCTAATTATCAGAGCAATTATACTTCGCTCTTATGGCATATCACTTGGTTTAGCTTCTGCATTCTTAAACAAAATGGCATCTGGATACAATTCTACAACCTTATTCAACAAGGATGCTGCTTCTAATTTGGTGTAAAATCCACCTGCATACACTCTATAATAAGGTGCTTCATAAAACCAATCTACTGCTGATTGAAGATATTTTGTTCGTTGTTTAATTTCATTTACCTTCTGTGTAGCTAAATATTTATCTCTTGTTAAAAATAATTGCACACTCCATACTTTAATATGACGATCTCGTTGAAAGTTTAACGCTTTTCTGTGATCTAGTATTCGGCGAATACTAGATTCTTCTGTTACACGAACAATACCTGGCGCGGTTTGGCTTTGTGCCTGCTCTGCTATATAGAGTAATACAAAGATTAGGAAGAAATATTTCATGACTCTTCTTATTTGATTAGTTGTAGGGCATTGGTTGTACCAATGCGCTTGACACCTGCCTCTAGTAATTCTGCTGCAAAAGCATGATTGTGCAATGCCCCTGCTGCAATAATAGGTGTTTTACCACTATAGTCTTGTAATAGTTTTAGGTTTTCTACTGTAATAGTAGCTCCTGTTTGATTGGTTGTGTTTTTAATACCGTCTACTTGCACGTCTTGGCAAATTTCACAAAGTTTGTTGAGTTCTGGCTTGCTGATTAATTCTACCTCAACGATAATCCGTGCCTTCTTACTCTTGAGATGTGCAGCAGTTGTCACACTATCAATATCATTTTTGACATGTGACCAATTGGCATCTTTGATCGCTGCTACATTCACTACAATATCTAATTCATCTACGCCCTCGTCAATGGCTCGTTTTATTTCTTCTACCTTAACAGGAATAGCATGGTAGCCCATAGGGTATCCAATAACGGTTACAACTTTGATGGGGTATTCCTTGAGGATTACAGATGCTGTTCTTACGTAAAAAGGAGGAACACAAACCGCTGCAAAACCAAACTCTATGGCTTCTTGGCAGAGTTGTTCTATATCCGCTTTACTTGTACTTGATTTTAGTAGGGTGTGTTCTATGTATTTATTTATGTCCATTATCTAGTTTAATGGTGTAGGAATTTCTTTTATAAAAGTTGCTCAACTATTCCTATATTTTATTAGCAATAAAAACGCTCGTGCAAGATACACATATTAAGAGTAGTATTGCTAGAAATCAAAATCGTTTTTTTATAGGTTTTTATCTTTATTAAGTGGTCGGTAGTTATAATTCCATTAAATACTTTAATTTATAAAATATTTCGGTATTATCCATTATTCCTGTAAATGAAGCTGCTCCTGGGCCATAGGCAAATATAGGAACCATGGTTGCGGTATGATAATCTGTTGTAAATGTACCTTTAACTTCTCCTTTTTTATAATCCCCCCCATTGATACTATAGCCTCCAGTCTCATGGTCGGCTGTTACAATTACCAGTGTTTCGCCATCTCTCTTAGCAAATTCTAGTGCTTGTTCTATTGCTTTGTCAAAATCTAATAATTCACTAATAATATAATCCGATTCTTTCTGGTGGCCGCCCCAATCTATTTGTGCGCCTTCGACCATCAAAAAAAAGTTTTTATCTCCATAACTCAAGATGTCTATAGCTTTACTAGTTGCCAACGGCAAAAAGTTGCCTCTTTCTTCTACTGGTGGTGGTAGTTTGGGAGCAATAAGACAAATCATTTTATCAGGGCGATAGGCTCCTACTGTCTGAATGCTGTCCGTAACAAAATAGCCTTTGTCTTGTGCTTCTGCAATGAGATCCCTTTTATCTGGGCCTTTCTTAAAATAATTCCAACCACCTCCCATCAAGACTTCAATGTTTTTGGTTAAAAATTCGGCGGCTAATGCTTGATTGACATTGCTGCGAGTGGGTTGATGTCCATAAAAACAAGCGGGGGTAGCATGGGTAACAGTAGCTGTAGTAACGATTCCTGTTCTCCAATCTTTTTTTTCTGCTTTTTCAAGAATGGTTGGTAATTTTTCTTGCTTCACATTCATGGCAATAGCTCCATTGTATGTTTTGCTTCCAGTAGCCATAGCCGTTGCTCCTGCGGCACTATCGGTAATCAATTTGGTAGAATAGGTTTTTACTAAACCAATAAAGTGAAATTGTTCTAATGCTAAGGGGGATTTTTTAGCAATACTTCCTGCTGTTATTTGAGTAAGTCCCATTCCATCTCCAATTAGTAAGATTACTTTTCGGGGCTTAGTCCGTGCTACAGTGGTTTGCCCATTTTGTGTTGGGATCCGTATAGCAGTGGTATCCATAAAAACAACGGGTCGTTCTTTGGGGACTTCTTCTTTGGGAGTGCAGCCTGTTGTTGTTAAGAAAAATAGTAAAATGCTGCAATAAGAAGCAATAGTTTGCCTAGTGTAATTGGATGATTGTTTTTGTCTCAATGGTTCTTAATTTTAGTAGAAAGAAAAATGCAGGAGGTTTTATACGATGCCCTTCCAAAGAAGGCATTTATACAAAAAAAAGTTTCCTCAACCTGCTAGGCCAAAGAAACTTTTCTTTTTTTATTAAAACAGTGTTAGTTTTTCATACATCTAGGTAACGCATAAGTCCTTCGTATCTATCTTGAAGTGTGTCTATAATCTCTGATTCGTAAAAAGCTGATTTGATTTCATAATCAAACCGCTCTAAGGTAGCAATGACGTGTTTGAGATCTTCTTTGTTTAATTTTAGCGTCAATTCTAACTGGTTGGTTCCATAAGGAGATGAAATAAAGCTACTGAGGATAATTGTATTTTCAGCTTCAATCAAACGAGAAATTTCTGACAAAGAATAATCTCGTGGTGCCATAGACAGCACCAATACACCACCTGGATGTGTGATAGAACCTGTATCGGCCAATTTTCTAATTAAGTTTTCAACGGTAATTAGCCCCAAGTATTCCTCCTCCTCATCCAAAACAGGAATAACCGTTAAGTTATCATTCACAATTAGGCGCATGATGTCATAGAGATGTTTGTTTGCAGGAACGTATTTTTCAAGCAAAACTACATCACTTTCTCGAATAGTCTGGTCAGCGACTGCAAAATTAAGCACTTCATCTTCAGATAAAATACCTAATAATTCTCCATCCTCTACCACTGGTAGGTGTCTAACATGGAAGTCATTCATCCATGCTAAGGCTTTATCTCCTGTATCGGTCAGTTTGAGCGGAGGAACCGAATAGGATATTAGAGTTGATGCATACATAAGCAATATATTACGGAGGTTCACAACCAAGAATCCAGTGGGGTTTTCATCTTGTCATTCTCAATCACTATAGGCTATTGGGCAACTTTAAGTATTATACCCTTACTTTTCTTACAAGGTATTAAAGTTGTTAAAAAAAATAACGCAATAGTCTATTTTTTAGTTTATTTGTACAAAAATCGAGCTGTTATGACAGAATTTTAAACATTTAAGCTCTTGTTAATAGTTTTATTTTCTTGGGGTAGTGTTTGCAGCCAATTTTTCAGCATTTGTAATCCAGCTTTAGTTAATATAGATTCTGGATGAAACTGTACCCCCTGCAATGGATATTTTTTGTGTTGCAATGCCATGATTTCTTTTTGATTGGTCCATGCTATTGCTTCCAATTCTGGAGGTAATTGTTCTAATACTAATGAATGGTACCGCATAACCGTGGTCGGTTGCTCGACCTGCTCAAATAGACCATGCTGAAGATGGTTTATCAAAGAGACTTTGCCGTGCATAGGAGTAGTTGCATGTACTAATTTTGCTCCAAAATATTCCCCTATGGCTTGCATCCCTAAACAGATTCCCAACAAAGGCACTTTGGTATGTAGTTGATCTATTAATGTCATTAATAAACCTGCATCTGCTGGGCGTTTTGGCCCTGGCGATAAGACAATACCATGATACTTCATAAATGAAGGAATCGCTGCTGTTGAAAAGGTATCATTTCTCAAAACGGTACAAGAAGCCCCTAATTGACAGAGATAATCATACAGATTGTATGTAAAGGAGTCATAATTATCCAGTAATAATACACTTGGTTTATCCTTCATAGTTGACAGAATCTTCTTCCACTAGTTCTACTTCCATTGTATCCTGTATAGTGGGATTAACAACAGGCATTTGAGCCGTATCAATAGAATAAGTAAAGGTATCGGGTGCTTCCATGACGGGTTCAGGCAATTCATTCTCCTCTATAGTTGGTTGTACGGTTGTTTTGTTGTTTTCTTCAGAATTGGTTTTGATAACGGGTGATTCTTCCTCTTGTTGTAAACGGTCTACCGCCCAGCCCATGTACTTAACAAAGCGATCAATAAATGGTCTAAACCCTTTGATGAGCTGCTTTCCGTGCTTGGGAATTTGTTCTATGTACAAATAAAACCTAGAAGTGGGGCTTTTGGCTGCTAGTTCTTTGTCCAAACAATCAAAGAAAAGCTCTCCGCTTTCTAAATGAACCCGAAATTTGCTATCGCAAAAACAAATCATTTGTTCATCCTTTTGTAATATGAGTTGGCTCGTGCCCCAAACAGTAACGGTATCAGACTCTAGAATATCCCAACTTTCGCCTCTTTTGCTGATATATGCCGTGTAATTGTTATTACCAACAGGAACAAATCCTAATCCTAAACTCACATCCACATTGTTTTGCGTAGAATTATTACCAAATACATAGAGGTTTTGGTCGGTACTATATTTCATATATAGGGTATCGGTTCCTACAGGAATCGTTTTGGGTGGAATTCCCAGACGCACTGCCCCATCTCTAGGGTGAAGCATGGCTTGTTCGTTAAATACCATTGGAAAAATTCCTGCCTTGCCAAAAAAGATGATTAATACACTATATAGTAGGCTAAACCAAATAGCCATGAGTACCCCTCCTACACTTCGACTCAACACATCAACACGATCGCTACTAAGTGTTTCTTCTAGTAATTTGGTTACAATTCTTGCCAGCATTAATACAATGAGTAGTGTAATTCCAAAGGCAATAAATGGAAGAAAAACAGAATCTATCTCAAAGGTTTCTACAATGATGGCCGTGGTCATGGGGGTGAATGTCATTGCCGCCAAGGTAGCAAACAAAAAAGAGAACAGTACCAAAGCTAGTTTGAGCAAGCCAAAGGTGTAGCCAAAGTAAAAGCCAAAGCTTGCCATTACTATAAAGAGCACATCAATAATGTCTATCGGCATTTCTCCCATGTTTCTTTTGTTGAGTTATCTAGGCGTTCAAAAGTACAAAAACGAATTTACCTAAAGTGGGTAAATTCGTTTTTTGTTATGGTTCAACTTGGTGCATGTCCTATCTACTAATTTTTCAAGTAGGTATTCTTATACAAATTAGGACAATAGTTCTTTAACTAAAGAAGAAATAGTTTTTCCATCTGCTTTGCCAGCAAATTTTTTATTGGCGGTGCCCATAACTTTGCCCATATCGCGCATAGAGCTTGCCCCTGTTTGTTCGATGATCGCTTTTAGTTCTGCGGTCAATTCTTCTTTACTCATTTGCTTAGGCAAGAACTCCTTTAGGATGTCCATTTCTTCCTTTTCAGGTGTTGCGAGATCCTCTCTGCCTTGTTTTTGGTAAATTTCATAAGAATCTTGGCGTTCTTTGACCATTTTCTGAAGCAGCTTAATTTCATGCGCTTCTGTAATTTCCTCTACTTCGCCGCTAGTTTGCAACAACAATAATTGTGCTTTTACTGCACGTAGTGTGCGTTTGCGGGCTGCGTCTTTTGCCTTCATTGCATCTTTGATACCAGCATTGATGCGATTGGTCAAACTCATATTACTATTAATTTTTGAGTGTTAAAATTAAACATTGGGTTGTTATCTGGTTTATAGTACAAAAATAACAAATCCTATGACACAATTGTTTGAGGGGGCAAAAAGTTCATTTTGTTGGATATAATTTTTTTTAATGCTTATATTTTCTTAAAAGCCATACTTCTCCACTTTTCGTTTGCCGCGTTCGTCCCAAGTAATCCACTTGCCTGCTTTGTCTCCTGAACTGTAAGTACCTTTGGTTTTTTTCTTTCCATTGTCATACCACTCCTCAAATAACCCATTTTTCTTACCATTTTCATAGGTAGTTTTAGATTTGGGCTTTCCATTCTCATACCATTTTTCCCAAACACCATCATAAAGATTGATTTTAATGGAAGCATTGTAAGAGGCATTGCCTGTTTTGTAAGCCCCCTGTGTTTCTAAATTACCATTTTCGTAATAACTTTTCCATACCCCTACTTTGACATTGAGTGCATATTGGCCTTCTGATTTTAAAGTTCCTTGAGTGGTATAGAATTTCCAATAGCCATCTTTTTTGCCAAGAGCATAAACACCTTCGGCTTTGGGTTTTCCATTGGTGTAATACTCTATAAATCCATCATCAATTACTCCATTTACATAATTGCATTTTTGTTGAAGTTTGCCATTATCATAATAAGTTTCCCAAGCACCTTCTTTTTCGCCCAAGATATACTCTCCTTTGAGTTTGAGTTTACCTGTTTGCGTATACTCTACATAAGAACCATTCAATTCTCCATCCAGATATTCATACTTATTAATTAGTACCCCTGCTTTGTTTTTCTTAAATCCTTTTCCACTTTTTTCTCCATGAGCATACAATCGTTGTTCTTTGAGTTGTCCACCAGGGAAATAAGATTGATATAGGCCGTTGGGCAAAGAATCGATGTAATTTACCTCCAATTCTTTTCCGCCTACTTTGTAGTAACTGATGAGCTTGCCGTGGGGTACTCCTGCCTTATAATCCACTGCATATTTTGGATTTCCATTTAGATACCATTTTTTATATTTTCCATCAATTCTACCTTTTTTGTACATCACCTCTGATTCTAAAGCTCCAGTAGCATACCATCGTTTGCACAAGCCATCTTTTTGGCCCTTTTTATAAAAAAAGTATTCCGAGGTATCGCCATTTTCGGTAAAGCGCAACCATTCCCCTTCTTCTTTATTGTTGAGATAATTCCCCTTGGTTTTTAATTGGCCATTCTTGTACCAAGTAGCTCCAAGTCCTTCTTTGCTACTTTTCAAAAGTGTTTTTACACTTCTTAATTGGCCATTCTCATACCAACTAGAATCAGGATAAGGTTTGTCGGCATTGTCATAATTAATTTTTGATCGCAATTGGCCGTTAAAATAATAATAATCCCATATACCAACTTTTTTATCACAATACTCCAATCCACTATACTTCAAATTACCATTGCCCCATTTTGCTTCCGATATTTTTTTGGTTGGGGCTTGCTTCCAGACAAATTTCATTTTTTTTCTTGCCTTAAAATGATTGGCTTTCTTGCCATTGATGGTCATTCCCGACATTTCTTCTAGCATTTTGAAGCTCACCACCTCTTTATTTACCGCAATCACCTTGACCACTCCTACTCCCAGCCATCCTGTAACAACGCCTCCAAAAAGTTCTTTCTCAAAATATTTAAACAACTCTCCTTCTGATGCTACTACAGGCATTTCTAAGCCCTCATTGATCGCCAATTTAGGGTAACTAGTCGAATTGGTCAGTGTACTGCCTTCAATTTCTAGCTCTAGAGAATCACATTGAGCAAAGGGTTGAATTGTACAGCAAAAAAATAGCAATAAAAAAAACACAAGTTTTATGGTCATTATATTCAGAAAATTTGGTAGACAAAGGAATAAAAGTTCATGCTTATCAAGTAGCGTAGACTTGACCAACCAGCTGTTTCATTAGGTTATATGGAGTATTGGTGTAAGATAGATTCTTACTTTCAGGCTGTTAAGTTTTTTATAAAGATATAGTAGTCTATATTTTTCTAGGGCATTCTTTGTATTTTTTTCGTCTGGCTTCTTCAAAAACTAGTTTATTCTTTGAAGAAGCACTTATAAAGTAGCATAGCTTTTGCATTTCGTTACCATAATAACTGACACAACAACAAATTACTATAAATTATGAGAACCGTATTTTCCCTACTTTTTTCTTTCTTATTAATGCCACTAGTATGGGCAAGTGATGAAGGAATTGTTTTTTTTAAGGGCACGCTGGCCGAAGCACAAGAAAAAGCAACAAAAGAACGTAAATTGATTTTCATGGATGCCTATACGTCTTGGTGTGGCCCCTGTAAACAAATGTCACGCAATGTATTTACAGATGCCGAAGTAGGCACTTTTTTTAATAAGCATTTTATCAATATAAAAGTAGATATGGAAAAAGGCGAAGGCCCACGTTTGGCAGGCCGCTATCGAGTCAACTCCTATCCTACGCTACTCTTTTTGGATGAAAAAGGAACAGTAGTACACGCAGCCAAAGGCAGCCGTCCTGCCGATCAGTTTTTGGGTTTGGGCAAAACGGCTTTGCGCAAAAATGACAAATCGGATGAATATGCCGAACAGTATGAACAAGGTGATCGCTCGCCTGAATTGTTGCGCGCTTATGCTTATGCCTTGCTCAATGGCGGAAAGCCCTCTACCAAAATTGCCAATGAATACCTACGCAAGATAAAAGATTTTGATAATGAGGAAGGCACTGATTTTTTGTATGATTTTGCCAATGATGCAGATTCTAAAATTTTTGATTTGTTCATAGAGCATCAAACAGCCATTCTAAAAGCCAAGGGCAAGGAAGCCTATTATACCAAGGTGCACGATGCTTGTGATGCGGTTATTCAAAAAGCCATCCAATACGATACAGAGTCTTTAGTGGATGTAGCCAAAAGCAAAATGAAAGCTGCTTATCCAAGTTTTTACAAAGAGTATAGTCTATTGGCAGATATTAATTATGCAGCAGGTAAAAATGAGATGGAAACTTATACTACGGCTGCCGATAAATATTTGAAGAAATATGGCAAAAACAAAAAAGAGGTGCTGCACAAATATGCTCAAGCAGTTGGCAAGCGTGTCGATGATAAAAAATCATTGGAAAAAGCCTTGAAATGGGTCGATCAAGCCTTGAAACTGGACCAAAAAGCCGTTTACTGGCAAACCAAAGGAGGGATTTTGCGTAAACTAAGCCGAGAAAAGGAAGCTCAAGACGCTTTTGAAAAAGCGCGTGCTCTTGGAGGGCTGCCGAGCTCGCATGGCTAAAGAAGGTCGTAGTATGGGCATATTGCAATGTAAGGGCGTATGGGCGCATTGCAATACGCCCATACGTTCTTACCAATCGCGCATTTTTTCGCTGATGTTCCAACGAAAGCCCAATGAAAACAACCATGTAGTATTGTCCAAGGCATCTATGGTCGTATCCTCTCGACGGAAAAGCACTTGTGCATCCAAGGCTAAATTGTGGCGAATTTGATACTCCCAACGCAATTGTGCCATAAGTAAATGAGTGGTTACCCCCTGCCCAATGACATTACCCAACTCTCTGTTTCTGCTCAAATAACTGATGCTAGGATTGCTGCCCCAATTGCTGCCCAAACTATCTCTGCCATAATAAGCGTAGTTAATTTGCCCTCTCAAAAACATACCAGGTGCTAATTGATAGGTTGCAATACCGATCAATTCATGAAAATTGGCTCCTAGTGGGTGTGCCAATGCCTGATTATAATGGGTATAATTGGCGGTACTGTCTCTAAAGCTGTAGGTATAAGGACGCGCCATATTATACTCTACTTGCAAATCTAACTGGTCAATTTTAAAGGCATTGATGTACTTTAACCCTGCTTGAAAAGCAAATTTATTGCCCCACCAGCTTCCTCCAAGACGTACTAAGTCGCCTACTGATAATTCATCCAATAAGAATTGTCCATAAAAAGAAAAGCGTTGCAAGAAGTTCCACTTCCAACTCAATCCCAATACAATATTATCTGGACTTCCTACAGCTTGTTCAACAGAACGATATAAGATAAGTGGATTGAGGTATTGTAAATCAAACTGTCCACCACGACTAAAGACGACACTTTCAAACAACCCAATATTGAGGTTTTTTAGGAGATTGATACTCAAATAATGCGCGGCCATGTACTTTTTGGGGAGTGCCAAATCAAACGCACGCTGTGACTCGCCATAATTTTGGGTGAGTTCTGCAAAAATATTCTGATAGTGGATCTTCCAAATTCTAGTATTAACTTTTAGATAGAGGTAATTGGTAGAATGATCAGACAAAAAAAGCGAACGATGACCATCTCCTATAAAATTTTGGCCATGCCCTAATTGTACGCCAATATGATCTTTGAGTAAATCGACAGCAATATAGCCCTCTGCCATCAAGTAATCTACCCCCGACGTGTCTTCCCCTGGCTGCAAGCTGCTATCAAACTGCTTAAAAAAGCCTGCCCCTGGCACGGCATAATCCCGTGTAGTGCGGTCACCCACATAGGTCGGAAAATCGGCCTGTGTATCGATAACATCCGTATAAAAAAACACTTTGCCCAAAATATTTCCACGAATACTAGCTCCCCTACGATTGAGAAAAGTTAGACGATTTTGACCATTGTACTGCTCCACACTTCCCTTAAGGTGTATAATGGGATTGACATTCACGTAGAATTTGGGCGTTCTAGCTTCTAAAAAATGAGCAGGCGTTCTATAAAAATGACGCAAGAAAGAACGATCCCCATTGGGGTACAAAAACTTAGCAAATGGACGCTTACTCTTGATAGTACTATCTATGTCGTTGTAATCATAATTTACATAATTGTAATGCCATTGTCTACGAGCATTTTTTTCCCAATAATCCATCAAAAAAGCAGTCTTTTGATACGTGACTACATCTTTCCTTAGCAACGGTTGGATGGCGCTGTGTACTTCTTTGAAGTCACCTACTTGTACTTCCAAACGCTGGTGCAAGTGATGATTCACATCATTAAGCGGCGTGGTGAGAGAGCTTTGGGCTAGTGTTATAAGGTGGCCTAATAAGCCAGCCAGTAGGAGAAGTTTTTTCATGACAGTTGTTTTAGCGAGCTATAACACTCCTTATTATCTATTATACCAAGCGTTTTACAGTAGTTGCTGTACAAAAACCATTTTCTTCATCCAAATTAGACAGTAAATTGAGCCCACAGGTTTTTCCAACTTCAATGCTCCCCAAACTATCTTCCATCCCCAAAGCTTTGGCTCCATTTAAAGTTGCCCATTCTAGCAACGTTTCAAAAGGTACATACGACTGATATTTCGCAATGGTCTTTAATTCTTCTAAAATAGATAATTGCCAATTGGAGGTCAAACTGTCTGTTCCTACCGTTACACAAGCATGATTATCTAAAAAAGCTTGATAATTGGGCAAACGGTTTTCTATGTATAAATTGGCATTAGGACAAGTAGCCCAGTACACCTGGTCGCTCCATTGTTGTGCAGCTTGAATATCCTTACTAGTCGTCAAAGTATTGTGTACAAACAAGGTTCGTTGACTTGGATCTAAATGCTGGAGTGCATAATAAATAGAAGTTTGCCCTGTTGCTTCTACATGGTCTAGAGATAGACCAAACCCTTGATAAAAAGGCAGAAATGCGCCTTCTTTATTTAAGAATAATTCATTCTCAGGAACAGTTTCCTGATTGTGAATACTCACGGTGCATTGTTGGGCTTTATTGGTTGTATTAATTTTCTTGAACAAACTAGGCGAAACAGAATATGGAGCATGAGGCACACAGCTTTTTTGGTCGCCACCTGCCAACTCTAAACCATCATATACACTCTTATAGTTGGCAAACTCTGCTTCTGTATTTTGCTCCTGCAAAAAATCAAACATTTCTATAAAGGTGTAGTACTTCAAGGAAGAACGCGATTTTTGGGCAAAGGTATCTGGCACATTAGAAATATCTCCAACAGCTACAATCCCGCCTTCATACATTTCTTGATCTGCCGCCTCAATAGCTGCTTGTATGGTCGCTTCATCGGCATTTCTCTTTTGAACAACACTCGTAATAAAAGGAATCAACGTGGTTCCTGTATCTACTTTGCCTTTCATGTGAGACAACTCTAAGTGGCAATGTGTATTAATAAATCCTGGAATAATACTTCCTTGATGGTATTCCAATTCCGCTTCGGAATGTTCTGCCTTCGTAGAAATTGCTACGATTTTCCCATGCTCATCTACTGTAACCACTCCATTCTGTATAGGGGCTTGATTAATTGGGTAAACCCAGTCCGCTGTTATTTTACGCATTGTAATAGTGCTAATTAATATGGTATTATCAAAATTTTATACAAGGTAGGCTTTTCCGAACGAACCTTTCTTATAGACACAAAAAAAATCTAGTAGGTTTATTGCACTCCGCTTACTATGCTTCGTGCTCCTAACCTGCTAGATTTCTTACGTATTTAATGGCTGACATAGGCACAAAAAAAATCTAGCAGATTTCCCGATCTACTAGATTTTTTTCCTTGTTAAAACGTTAATTTTTTTGGTAATAACTGTTTCCCTGAGAATAGTTGTAAGGCTTCCCGACCTTTATTCTCCAATTATTTACTAATTTTTCTTTGGTTGTTGGAAGTTGGACTTGAAAAGCTTCCCGACTCTTCAAGTCCTTATCACCCCAATTAAAACCCAAATTTATTATCGTGAGTTGAATTTTACTTCCCAATAAAACTCAACTTTTAGTTTTTTATTTGTTTAAGTTACTTGCTAACTTGCTTTACTATAGACCAATAAAATGCCAAAACCGCTTTCGTTATAACAATCAACATCTTACACATTTAAATTAAAACCTTTGTTTCCATTTTGAAATAAATCATCTATTTTGATTTCATTCTAACGCCTCTTCTATTCTGCCACTATACTTTTCTAAAGCTATGTTCATTCAACCAAAGGGTTCGACACAAAAAATCTAGCAGAGGGATTTAGCTTTGCACGCTCAACCTTGCTAGATTTTTTATACTACTAAAGTACGGTAAGTATATGGTGTCTTAGAATAGGAAGTTATATTTGATGGATAAGGATTGTAAAAAAGAAATTCGACGGCCTTCAGATTCGTAACCATTGACTCCTGTATTAACATCGTTATCTGCATCTACTTGTACAAGAACATCATAATCCCAAAATACATTGGTCATCAATGATAAAGACAAGCCCTTGAACAAGAATACATCTATATTAGTAATCCACTCTACATCTATATGTTGAGGCAATCTCAAGTAATTGCTGTATAGGTTTAGGCTTGTTTGAAACAGTAAACGGTGTTTCTCTTTTGTCTTTCCTTTTTCTTCTACTTTGTATTTGAAGAGCTTTGTTTTATAAGAACCTTTTAGCGTTGCTCCAAATTGAATATAATTTCTTGCGTAAAATCCACCTGTTGCTAGAGCCCCTGTCGGTTCTACAATCCAATTATTTATAAAGTCTTCTCTAGTACCGCTCCCAGAAAATGGATTGCCATGCAACCCTAACTGAGCAATACGGTCATCTCCTACTAGAATCATTTTAACGGAAGCAGGAGAAAGTAAGGCATTAAATTCACCAAACTTTGAGGTCTTTTTGTAAGAAATACCTGGAGAAACTGTCAATGTAGTGGGAGAAAAGAACTGTGCAATAGGATCTTTGACAGGAGCAGTATCGGCAGGTGCCAACAAATTGCCATCATAAGTAGGGGTTATTTGTGTCAAGAGCAGTGCATCTAAAGAGTAACCAAAAGGGCTATCTTCAGTAATTCCATAAGAAAAATTAGAAGCAAAACGCAATTCATCTACTGACTTTTGAAATGGAATTTCTTTACGAAGGCTACCCAATCGTTGTACTCCAAAATTAAGATTTGCTAAATTATCCCAACTGACACGCCCCTTTTTGTACTTGGCATATAAGTTTATATTCCCTGCAACTCCGATTCGATCTTCTCCTGCACCAAATTTAGGATTGATAAATAACATTTGCCCTAAATCAAGTCCAGCAGCCCCTCCAGCAGTCCAATATTTTTCATCTTCTCCCTCTTTATCCTGTGCTTGGAGTGTTACCTGTGTCATCATAATTAGCATTACAATTGTAAGTACTATTGCTTTCATTTTCATTAATTTTAAATAAAAAATAATTTGTCTAAAATATAGGGTTAGGTTTTGCGTGTACTGATAAAGCATCCACACAACAAATTACCTCCTTTTAATAATTGATGCTGTAAAAGTCTATATATCTCTACAAAAAGTAGGATATTTTATTGCCATATTTTGACAACTTCTTGCCAGTTTTATAATTATCAAATTATAAAAAACACACTATTTGTCTAAAAATCAAATACTTAGAAAGAAACACCAGCACCTACAGAGAAATATTCTGCAATAATCCTGTGTGCTTTCATAGATACGGTAAGGAAGGGGGCGGGAAGGTTTTGGTAAGGATCTAATAGGTAATAACGTGCAGCTACACGAATCGAAATTGGAGAAAGTTGATTCATGTTTTGGGTAAGATAAACACCTACTTGAGCGTTGATACTAAAGCGTCCAATAAAAATTTCATCGGCTATAAATAAAGTCAAACGACTCGCTTGCCAATGCAAATCCTTATCCTCATAACCTCCATTGTGCTTATTAAAGGCATAATAAGCGGCAATGTAGTCGTATTCTATTCCCATTTTTAAACGGTTATTTGGACTCAAGAATAACCCTGCATCAATGCTCGTTTGCCAAACAGGATATTTGGCTCCATTGCTCGTCAAGAGTTCTCTAAAACCTGCTGCTGCTAAAAAGGAAAATTGGATGCGTTTATTACGAGTTGGTTGCTCTGCTGCATAAATATAATCGTCTTGGGTGACAGGATTGGGGCGGTAGCAAAGCCCCAATTGAAAGCTCGGAATATTGATGCCTAAATTGGGTAAGGTAGAAGCAGCATTAGAATAATGTGTAAAGGTAGCCGATGGGCGCAATTCCCATTGAGGGTGCAAGTCAATAGCCATCCCCAAACGCAAAGAGGTGTTATTATTAAGGTAAGAGCCCACCATATTATTTAGTGGATTATTCAGTCGATCATAAGGCCGTGTTATAATGCCTAAGCCAACTCCCAAACGACCAAAAAGTCGCCAATGTTTTTTTCGGATAAAATCGATGGTCACATTGGGTAAGAAAGCAATGCCGTGTCCCATTTGTTGAGCATTGCCTGTATAATGATATGCTATTGCTACCCCCCAGCGTGGAAATCCACAGCGTTCATGCCATGATTTGGTACCATAGGTTTTACACTCCAAGTTAACTTCTGCTCCAATGCTCCAGTCTGGAAAATCAATGGTAATAGTAGAACGATGTTTGAAGGCATGTCCTACATGCACACTGCCTTCTACATACCATCCTTTTTGCCCTTGTACTGACGTTCCCCATGCAAGAACCAAACAGATCCATAAAAATAAACGCATCACTTCCGTTGATTAGGTTATTCTATTGTTGTTATTTACTAGCCATTATTTGCTCTCCTTCTACTACCAAAAACGGGTTTTGTAGGGGTATCGTTGTTGGTACAATTGATCGATTAGTTCTTTGAGTTTGCCCCGTAGGCCTTCCATCCCTTCTTTTTTGAGTGCTGAAATAAACACAGCATTGTCGCCTGTTTCTGCTTTCCACTCGCCTTTTACTTCTTGTAATAATTCCTTTTTTTCATCTTCATGTAAGAATTCATCAAATGCTTCCACTTCATAAATATCCATTTTATTAAAAACATACAGCATAGGAATCTTATTGGCTCCTAGTTCTTTCAGTGTTTTATTCACTACTTTGATGTGATCGCGATACTGGGGATGGGCAATATCTACTACTTGTATCAACAAATCACTTTCTCTTACCTCGTCTAGTGTAGATTTAAAACTCTCTACTAAATGGTGGGGTAATTTTCGAATAAAACCAACCGTGTCAGAAAGCAAAAAAGGCATTCGGTCTATGACTACTTTTCGGACAGTGGTATCCAAGGTTGCAAAAAGTTTGTTTTCTGCCAACACTTCTGCTTTGCCTAGCGTATTCATCAAAGTAGATTTGCCAACATTGGTATACCCTACTAATGAGACACGTATCATGTCCCCTCGATTCTTGCGCTGTGTTTGGGCTTGCAAATCAATACGATTGAGTTTCTTTTTGAGTAAAGAAATCTTATCTCGTACAATACGTCTATCCGTTTCAATCTCTTGTTCTCCTGGTCCACGCATTCCGATACCACCACGTTGACGCTCCAAGTGATCCCACATACCTCTCAAACGAGGAAGTAGATATTGCATTTGAGCCAACTCTACCTGAACCTTGGCCTGAGCTGTTTGTGCTCGACTGGCAAAAATATCTAAAATCAGCGTACTTCTATCTAAGATTTTGCGCCCTGTTTGCTCCTCCAAAATTCCAGCTTGCTTTGCACTCAAGTCATCATCAAAAATGATGAGGTCAATATCATGCTCTTTTACATAATCGGTAATTTCTTCCGCTTTACCTTTGCCTACAAAAGTGCGATTATCAGGGTGCCTTAATTTTTGTACAAATCGCTTTTTGACAACTGCCCCTGCCGTATGGGCCAAGAATTCTAATTCATTCAAATATTCAATCGCTTGTTCCATCGTGTTTCCATCTGTTACCAGACCCACTAAAACAGCATTTTCTATTTCCTTAACAAGACCACTTTTCTGTGTCCCCAAGTTCCATTCGTTTCCCATGTATATTGTATTTTTTAAAGGAGTCTATTCAACTTAATAACCAAAGCAGTTGTTTTGTTGAGACTTGTTCGTTTATTCAAGTGCATTGAAAGTTAAAAAAAATAATTCAAATTCAAATAACACTCCGTTGGCTATGAAATATGCAGTACTATTTTTCAGTTTTTTTGTCTTTTCCTTGGGTATTCATGCTCAAACCTTGGATGAAATCAATGAAATTCGTTTTCGACACACCAAGAATGGTTCTATTGCTTTAACCAGTTGGGCTGGAGCCAATATTATCACTGGAACCATAGGCTACTTTAGCACTCCCGCTGGCGAATGGAAGCATTTTCATGAAATGAATGTATACTTTAACATCGTTAACGTGGGCTTGGGTATCCCTGGTTTGTTTGCCAGAAAAGAGCAACAAATGAACCTGAGTTTTGAGCAAACCGTTAAACGTCAAAACCAAACAGAAACCATTTTCTTGTTTAATGGAGCACTTGATTTTACTTATATTACCACAGGTTTTGTGCTGCGTGAAATGGCGAAAAACCAAACAGATCAAGCTGATAGGGATCGCTGGACAGGTTTTGGTAACAGTATGATTTTACAAGGAGGCTTTTTATTGATTTTTGACTTTATAAAATATGGTATTCACAAACACAATGGAAAAAAACTAGATAGTCATTGGAAAAAACTAAGTATTAGTCCTCATGGAGCGTTTGGCTTAGGAGTAGATATTCGTTATAATATTAGTCAAAAAACTTTATCTCCAACTCCTAGCGTTTCTTTTTTCTGATAACGTTATTGATTCATCAACAAGTAAACGATATAAATCAATACGGCAATAAACAAGAGCACAGCTTGCCAACGATCAATGGTATAAGCAGGTGCTCCCCCTTCTTTGGGCTTTATGCGTGTACCAACAAACAAGAAAAAAGTCAATACTAAAGTGCTGCCTATTAAGAAATAGATGTCGAAGTTTGCTGCGGTATCATAATGAATGGAAGTAGGCGCAATAGTGGCACTTACGCCCAATACCAATAGAATATTAAATATATTGGAACCTACTACATTCCCTACTGCAATATCGCTATTCTTTTTCATAGCAGCTACCACAGAAGTGGCCAATTCTGGCAAAGATGTTCCAATTGCAATTACGGTAAGCCCTATTACGCGCTCGGTCATTCCAAAATGCTGTGCAAAAACGATAGCATTGTCCAATACAAGCTTACCTCCAACGACCAAGCCTATCATTCCTCCTATAACAAAAAAAGCACTTTTGCCTGTAGACATTGTCTCTATGGCATCTACCTGTTCATCTATGCCTGCGATGTCCTTATTCTTAGAACTCTTATAAATATAATAGAGAAATACGGCAAACAAGGCCAAAATAATTAACCCATCTATGTGAGAAATAAAATTGTCTGTTCCCCACAGCAAAGCATCATTGGCCAGAAAGAACATTAATACTACTATAAAAATAGAAAAAGGCAATTCTTTTCTTACCGTTGCCTGTTGGACGGTCAATGGATAAATCATCCCAGCTACCCCAACAATTAAGCAGGTATTAAAAATATTAGATCCCAATACATTACCAATAATCATTTCATTCTTCCCCTCCCAAGCAGCAGCAATATTCACTACTAATTCGGGAGCAGACGTTCCAAAAGAAACAATGGTCAACCCAATAATAATATCCGAGATATTAAATTTTTTGGCAACAGCAGAAGCCCCATCTACCAAGAAATCAGCTCCCTTGATGAGCACTACAAAACCAATAATTAATAAGACAAGTGATAAAAATAAAGCCATGATATAAATGGTGTATGTTAGAACACTAAGTAATGAGGTAAAGGTACAGTATTTTTCTTTATCAATCTATGGAACTTAAAGCCCTGCTCTAGTATTTTTTCTTTCTCCATAGATTACCCAAGATAGTAGGAAAAATTCCACTCTTGTTATAAAGTAATGCGGTCAATAAAAGTTCAAATAACAACAATCCTCCAAAGGTAGCCCAAGCTGCTCCTATTCCTGCATAAATGGGAATTAAATAATAATGAAGACCAATTGTAAACAATACACTAGACAACAAAATCCATGTAGCCGCGCGTTCCAAATCAATCATCATCACCAAATAATTAGCAGGCCCTACAAAAACATGCAACAGCTTTACCCCGCATAGTATTAATAAAATGGGATAGCCCTTGATAAAATTAGCTCCAAACAAGCTCAATAACCAATCGCCTCCTATAATCAACAGCAATAAGATAATGGCAATCACTAAAAAGGATAAACGCGTTGTTTTGGTATAAAATTCCTGCAAATCTTCCAAACGGTTTGCAACGTACAATTTAGAAAACATAGGTGCAGTAACCGTGTACAATACTGCGAATGGGATCAATGCTATATCTGAAAGTTTGAGTGCCGCATTATAATAAGCAATTTCTGCTTCTGGAACTTGATAAAAACTCAAAAATACAATGTCTATTCTAGTATTGATAATATATAGTAAAGAGGTAAAGGCAAAATAACGACTACTGCCCCACCATCTACTAGTCTCTTGTTCGAGGGTTGGTGTTTGGTAGATTTTGGTTACTTTGACTAATAAATATAAAGCAACCAATACTGTGATGGCAAAGGAGGCTACCCGTGCAATTACAGCTTCCATATCCGTCAAATCTTCTCGATATAGTAGCCAAAAAAGTAAAAGCAAGCCCAAAAATGAAAAAGGCTGTACTACCTTTTCTGCTATTTGCCCTCTGCCCAAAAACCCTAAGGCGCGCAAACTAGCTTGGTTGATGTGCATTAATACAAATAAAGGAATGACCCATACTGCCCATTGGTAATACTCCCAATAATTACTAAGACCATTGATATTGCTGTATCGAGCAAGCCATAAAATAGCCAAAGCAGTCCCTATGCCAACCAAAAAGCCCCACCTATTTGCCCATTTGAGTAAACCATAAATAAGAGCTGATTGCTCGCGCTCTTGATAAACAGGTAATTGCTTTAAAACTAAGTCGTCCAAGCCAAGCGTAGCACCAACACTAATAATTGCAATCCAAGTGAATACAATGGTATAGACTCCAAATCCCTCTTCTCCTGTGACGCGTGCAATAAACAAAGCAGTACCAAAGGTCAATATTGCAATGGCTCCTTGCATAGCTATAGATTTATAAGCTCCTGACAAAAAATATTGTTTGAGTTTATCATCTAATGCTGCTCCCAAAAGCTTTCGCAACCATTGATGCAGCCAAGCAGTCCAATTATGCATATCCAATTATCAAATAGAGACTAAATAAAAAAGTCATTCCAATGCGTATTGGAATGACTTCTATAATAGAATAACGAAATAGTTTATTCTTCTTCTTCGTTAGATGAATCTTCTACTACTGCATCTTCATCATCAGCTGCCTCTACAACAGCAGTTGTAGCATTAGCATCGTCATCAGAAGATTTTTTTCTTCTACCACGACGAGTACGTTTTTTCTTAACGGTCTTAGTTTCTAGTGCGTCGGTGTTGAAATCAACCAACTCAATGATACACATTTCTGCAGCATCATTCTTACGGAAACCAGTACGGATAATACGAACATAACCACCTGGACGATCTGCAATTTTAACTGCAATTTCACCAAACAATGTTTTAACAGCCTCTTTATCTTGTAAGTGGCTAAATACTATACGTCTGTGGTGAGTAGCATGTTCAATCTTTTCAGCAGAATTGACTTTTTTAGCTCTAGTCAACAAAGGCTCAATATATTTACGCAATGCTTTTGCCTTAGCAACAGTTGTACTAATACGTTTGTGCTTGATCAAAGAAATAGACATATTCTTCAATAAGGCTTTGCGGTGGCCTTTCTTTCTACTAAGATGGTTAAATTTTTTACCGTGTCTCATGACTAACAATTAATTTTACATCACAGCACGTACTTTACACTATACAAGGGTATTTCCGTTACTGTAAATTTTATAATAAAGATGTACCTAAAATCGTATTTTATTCTTCGTCTAATTTGTATTTAGACAAATCCATTCCAAATGATAAATTTTTCTCTACCAACAACTCTTCAATTTCTACTAGAGATTTCTTACCAAAGTTACGGAACTTCAATAGTTCATGTGTTTCGTAGTGTACTAAATCTGCCAAAGAGTTAATTTTAGCTGCTTTCAAACAGTTGTAAGCTCTAACAGACAAATCTAAGTCTTCTAATGAAGTCTTGAGCAACTTGCGCATGTGCAAGATGTGCTCGTCTACGATGTTGTCTTCTTTTCTGGCCTCATCATCAAATGTGATGTTTTCATCAGAAATCAACATTAAGTGTTGAATCAAGATTTTGGAAGCTTCTTTGATTGCATACTCAGGATGAATGGTTCCGTCTGTTTTCAAATCAATAGTTAACTTCTCATAATCTGTATGTTGTCCTACACGGCTACTAGAAACCGCATATTTTACATTTTTGATAGGTGTGTAAATGGCATCAATTGGAATATATCCAATGGGCGCATCTTTAGGAAGATTTTCTTCTGCTGAAACGTATCCTCTACCTTTGGTAATATTTAACTCAATTTCTAATGTAACTGAAGGTTCCATATTACAAATAACCAATTCAGGATTGGTTACGTCAAAAGCAGTAGCTTCGGCAGTCAAATCACCAGCAGTCAACACACTTTTGCCACTTATCGTAGCATAGATGGTTTCTGAGCCATCAATTTCTCCGTCCAACAAGTATTTCAAACGCACCTGTTTTAGATTGAGAATAATATCTACTACATCTTCTACTACTCCTTTGATAGAAGAAAATTCATGGTCGACACCACGAACGCGCACTGCCGAAATAGCATAGCCTTCTAAAGAAGATAGTAAAACACGTCGCAACGAATTACCAATAGTTTGCCCAAATCCAGGCTCTAATGGTCGGAACTCAAATTGCCCTTCAAAATCATCCGCTTTTTTAAGCAAAATTTTATCTGGCTTCTGAAAGTTTAATAAACTCATAAGATTAATCGTATCTGATGGTTGAGAATTTCTGAATCAAGGGGCTTCTGCCCTAAACGATTTTAGGACTTCGTTTGCGAAGTCCTAAAATATAGCTACCATATAAACTTAGAGCTACTAATTATTTAGAGTACAACTCAACGATGAGTTGTTCGTTAATTTTCTCTGGAATCTCTTCTCTAGTTGGTGTTTGAATAAAGACACCTTCCATCTTATCTGTGTTCCATTCTAACCAAGAGAATTTGCGAACATTAGAAGAATTGGCTGCTAGAGAATCTAGGATCACCTCTTTACCTTGTGATTTACCACGAACCTGTATAACATCGCCAGGTTTTAGGTTACAAGAAGGGATATTTGTAACAACACCGTTTACAGCAATATGCTTGTGTGATACCAATTGGCGGGCTGCTCTACGAGTAGGAGCAATTCCCATACGGAATACGACATTGTCTAAACGAGCTTCCAATAGTTTGAACAAGTTTTCACCTGTTTTACCAGCCTGTCTACTGGCTTTGTCAAACATTTTGCGGAATTGACGCTCTAATACACCATACGTATATTTTGCTTTCTGCTTCTCCATCAATTGGATTGCATAATCAGACTTTTGTCTACGTCTTTTTGATGGACCGTGTTGACCTGGGCCATATTTTTTCTTTTCAAAAACTTTGTCGTAACCAAAAATTGCCTCACCGAGTGCTCTGGCTTTTTTCGATTTAGGTCCTCTGTACCTTGCCATTGTTTATTTAACATTTGTGTTGCAACTACCAGTCCCGTCGATAGAAAGGCATTTACAACTGATTTAGATTTTTTGATACAACTACTAATCCCGTTGATAGAAGAGCATTTGTACCTAATTAATTTAGTAGAACGTTTTTAAACTCTACGTTTTTTGGGTGGACGACAACCATTGTGTGGCAATGGAGTCACATCAAGGATAGTTATTACTTTGATACCAGCAGCATCAATTGCACGAATTGCAGCTTCGCGTCCAGATCCAGGCCCTTTAACATAAACGGTTACACTTCTCAAACCACAATCATATGCTTCTTTTGCGGCATCAGTAGCAGCAATTTGTGCAGCATAAGGAGTGTTCTTTTTAGAACCTCTAAACCCTGCTTTTCCAGCAGAAGCCCAAGAAATTGCTTGGCCTGCGTTGTTAGTGAGGGTAATGATAATGTTATTGAAGGAAGCGCGGATGTGAGCCTGTCCTTGTGGCTCAACTTTTACGTTCTTCTTTTTTACTTTTTTAGACTTTGCCATAACTATATTACTAATCTAGTCGTTGTTACTTATTATTTACCAGCTTTTTTCTTGTTCGCAACAGTCTTACGTTTCCCCTTACGAGTACGAGCGTTGGTCTGTGTACGTTGTCCACGCAAAGGTAATCCTTTTCTGTGGCGCAATCCTCTATAACAAGCAATATCCATGAGGCGCTTGATATTCAATTGGATTTCTGTACGTAATTGACCTTCAACTGTGTAAGAATCAGCTAAGATTTGACGAATGCTTTTGATGTTGGCATCGCTCCAATCTTTTATTTTAATATTTGGATCAATATCCGCTTTTGCCAAAATTTCTTTTGACGATGTTAGACCTATACCATATATGTAGGTCAGGCCAACTACACCTCTCTTATTTTTGGGCAAATCTACCCCTGCAATACGAGCCATATCTATTGATTAAAATTTATGCTACTATAATTATCCTTGACGTTGCTTGAACTTAGGATTTTTCTTGTTGATGATGTAAACTTTGCCATGTCTGCGTACAATTTTGCAATCTACAGAACGCTTTTTTACTGATGGTCTTACTTTCATGATAGTGGTTACTTTTACTTATAACGATATATGATACGTCCTCTTGTCAAATCATAAGGAGACATTTCGACCGCAACTTTGTCACCAGGCAAAATACGAATGTAGTTCATACGCATTTTTCCAGAAATAGTAGCTACTATAATATGGTCATTCTCCAACTTAACTCTAAACATGGCATTAGACAATGCTTCTTCAATGGTTCCGTCTTGACGGATTAATTCTTGTTTGGCCATTCGATTCTCTTTTCGGACTGCAAATATCAAACTTAAAAATGAAATTACCTAATTTATAAGGCATTATTTCAACCAGATCTAAATATGATTGGTTGTATTGTAATGTGGTAGTGTATTAAATTACGCTATCAACATCGATATTGTCAGCTGTTCTAGTTCTTCCTTTAATCTTTCTAACATCATAGCCGTGCATAGATAAATGTCCATCTATCTGTTGTAAGGTATCTAACACTACAGCCACCAAAATTAATAGAGAAGTACCTCCATAAAAGATAGCGAAGTTAGGGTTACTTGCAATACCAGCAGCAACTGCCAAACCTGGAATGATAGAAATAAGCCCTAGAGCAATAGACCCTGGCAATGTGATTAAAGTAGTAACCTCGTCAATATACTCTGCTGTATCATTACCTTGTTTTACACCAGGAATAAAAGCATTCTGACGCTTCAAGTGATCTGCATATTGTTGAGGGTTTACAATTAGTGCTGTATAGACATAAGTAAATACAACTACCAAAAGGAAGAAAACAACATTATATACAACAGAAGTAAAATCTGCTAAATCTCTCCATATCTGAGCATCACTATTAACTGCTGCTGCAATCGCTCCTGGAGCAAACATCAATGCCTGAGCAAAAATGATTGGCATTACACCTGCTGCATTCAACTTAATAGGCAAATAATCGCGCTCTGTACCAAGTTCATTAAGATTGCTACGTCCTATCATGTGTTTAGCAAACTGTATCTTAATCTTTCTAACAGCTTGAACTAACGCTACACTGGCCATTACTACACCAACAAATAGAGCCATTTCCAAAATGAAGATGATTAATGCACCATTTCCTAATCTCAAGTTAAACTCAGCAACAAAAGCTCCTGGCAAAGCAGCAATAATACCTGCTGTAATCAATAGAGAAATACCGTTTCCTACTCCTTTGTCGGTTATACGCTCTCCCAACCACATACAAAAGATTGTACCAGCAGTCAAGATAATAATATTAGACAACCAAAATACCGTAGGAGGAATTCCAGGTACAATTACACCGGCCCCTAAACCATTGATATACCCTAGATAAGCAGATCCCTGCACAATAGTGATAGCAATAGTAATCACTCTTGTAATTTGGTTTAGTTTACGCTGACCATTCTCTCCATCCTTTTGTAGTTTCTGGAAATAAGGGACAGCAAAACCTAATAACTGCACAATAATCGAAGCAGAGATATAAGGCATAATTCCCAAAGCAAATACAGCTGCCTTGAAGAAAGAACCACCTGTGAAAGAGTTTAACAAGTCAATGAGTCCACCACCGCTACCAAAGGCATTTTTTAAGCCTTCAGAATCGATACCTGGCAGAATGACAAAACTTCCAAAGCGATAAACTGCAAGAAATCCGATGGTAATGAGAATACGCTTACGCAAGTCCTCAATAGCCCAAATATCTTGGATTTTTTTAATTAGACCGTTCATTGTCTTATTGTATTATTAGAAATCTTTTGTATCACAATTGCATAACAAAAACAAAGTTAGTTCTTGTTGATTACACAAATTGAGCACAAAACCACAATTATATGAAGAGAAAGAAAAAATTGGAAAAGTGTATGTTCCTTTCCAATTTTACTGTTCTTAAACCAACTCAACAGTTCCGCCTAAGGCTTCTACTTGTTGTTTGGCTTCTTCAGAGATTTTATTAACTTTTAAGGTTAATTTCTTAGAAATACTACCTTCAGCTACAACATGCAATTTATCGTCTTCTCCAACGTAGCTCATGTGCTTACGTACTAGATCCAAATCAACAGCATCTGCACCTTCTGCGTGAGCAATACCTTGCAAAGTACTCAATTTGAGTACCAAGAAAGCCTTACCACCAGCAGCTTCAACTGCTTTTTTGGCACTAGCAGAAAAACGATCTGCTGTTACCTCTAGTGCTTTTGTCAATTCTCCAGTATTCAATACTTTGAAAGAATCACCTTTGCCTACAACACCTAATTGCTCTAACAATGCAGGTGTTACTTCAGTAGTATTTGCTTTGTCAGCATAGTATGCCAACTGAGTCAAACTGATCGCTACATTTTCTGCTGCTCTACTAGACTGGTAACGACGATGTGTGTTTTTGAAACCACGCTTAGGCACTAATTTGTGCAGTGGCATCTGGCCTCCTTGAAAATAACGAGCATTAGAATAGCCAGAGCGAGATTTTGCTCCTTTATGACCTCTTGTTGCTGTACGGCCAGTACCAGCTCCTACCCCGCGTGCAATACGCTTTCTATTTTTAACAGAACCCTTAGCAGGTTTTAAATTATTAAGTTTCATTGTTTTTGAATTATCTTATTGGTCACGACCAATAATTATAATTATTAATAACACTGTGCTAAAAAGAGCTTATGCCTCTTCTACGGTCACTAGGTGTTTAACTTTATCTACCATGCCCAAGACTTGAGGCGTACCCTCATGCTCTACTGTTTGGTTCATTTTGCGTAAACCCAAAGCATACATAGTTGCTTTTTGACGTTTAGAGCGATCAATGACGCTTTTCACTTGAGTGATTTTAATTTTAGCCATTTTAAATTTTGTTTAAAGATTAGCCCTCAAAAACTTGATTCAAGGAAATTCCTCTTCTTTTAGCAATGTCTAGAGGAGATCTCAATTTACTTAAGGCATCAATAGTTGCTTTGATTACATTGTGAGGATTAGAACTCCCCAATGATTTAGCCAATACATTTTGTACACCAGCTACCTCCAATACGGCACGCATTGCACCACCAGCGATAACCCCTGTACCATCTGCAGCAGGCTTGATCAAAACTTTGCCCGCACCATAACGCCCGTGTTGAGCATGTGGAATAGTACCATTGTAAACAGGAACTTTGATTAAGCTTTTCTTAGCGTCATCAGCAGCTTTTGTAATAGCACTTGCTACCTCTCTAGCTTTACCTAGGCCATGCCCTACTGTACCTTTTCCATCACCAACTACAACAATTGCTGCAAAACTAAATGTACGTCCACCTTTGGTTACTTTAGCAACACGATTTAGCGTTACCAACTTCTCCTTCATATCGGATTCATTGGATTTTACTCGATTATTTTTCTTCTTTGCCATTTCGTTTTAATTTAGAATTGTAACAATTCGTTGGTTCCATCTTCTTTTTTCTCACCACGTGCACCATCAGCCAATGCCTTGATACGACCATGGTAGATATAGCCACTACGATCAAATACAACAGTTGTAATACCTGCGTCTAACGCACGGGTAGCCAACAAACGACCTACTGCTTTAGATTGATCGATTTTTGTGCCTTTTTCGATTGACTTATCTTTTGATGAAGCAGCAACTAAAGTAGTAGCGTTTGCATCATCGATCAACTGTGCATAAATAGCACTGTTGCTTCTATATACAGACAAGCGAGGCTTTTGCGCAGTACCAGAAATTGTTTTTCTGATACGTCTATGCACCTTCTGACGTCTGCTTAGTGTCTTAGAACTCATGATTAATTTATATTTAAGAGCGTGTTATCTAACTAGATTATTTAGCAGCCGTCTTACCAGCTTTTCTACGAACCTCCTCTCCCTTAAAGTGAACACCTTTTCCTTTGTAAGGCTCAACTTTGCGGAATGCGCGAATCTTAGCCGCAATTTGTCCGACCAATTGTTTATCAATACTTGTCAAAGTAATCGCTGGAGCTTTACCTTTTTCAGATAAAGTTTCAACTTTCACTTCTTCTGGAATAGCAAACATGATAGGGTGAGAATATCCCAATGCTAATTCTAATAATTGACCTGTGTTCTTAGCACGGTAACCAATACCGTGTAATTCTAACTCTATTTTGTACCCATTAGAAACACCTTCTACCATATTAGCAATCAATTGACGATATAAACCGTGCATTGCTTTATGGCGTTTTTGCTCTGTTGCTCTTTTTACAACAATCTGCCCGTCTTCTAGAGAAGCACTAATACCATCTGACTCAATTTTTTGAGATAAGGTTCCTTTAGCACCTTTGATAGTAACTAGATTGTTGTCAATTTTAAATTCTACTCCAGCTGGTACGTTGATTGGAGCTTTTCCTATTCTTGACATTTGAATTTATTTTAAATATTAAGGTCTCGTTTGTACTAACTCAAAACTCTACTTAATCTAGTAGACGTAGAACAGAACTTCACCACCAACGTTTTCTTTTCTTGCTTTCTTGTCTGTTAAGATCCCTTTAGATGTGGAAACAACTGCTGTTCCCAAACCATTAATTACGCTAGGCAACTCTGTAGCCTTAACATAATGTCTTAAACCAGGACGAGAAACTCTTTTTAATTTTTGAATAACAGGCTTTTTAGTTTCTTGATCGTATTTCAAGGCAATCAAGATTTGGCCTTGGTTGTTGGCAGTATCTTCGAATTTGTACTTAAGAATATATCCTTGATTGTACAAAATCTCCGTAATGCTTTTTTTCAAGTTAGATGCAGGAATAGTAACGATACGATGTCCAGCCATCTGTGCATTGCGAATACGGGTTAGGTAATCCGCAATGGGATCAGTAAGTGCCATACTTTCTGTTTTAATCGCAATTATTATCCCTGAGAGGGATGTAATTACTGATTGATAAATTGTTTGTTATATTTTCCTCATTTTATAAGAGGATAATTATTACTGATATGTTTACCAGCTTGCTTTAGTGATACCAGGAATTAATCCTTTCAAAGCCATTTCTCTAAATGTTACACGAGAAATTCCGAACTGACGCATGTATCCTTTTGGACGGCCAGTCAAACGACAACGATTGTGCAAACGTACTTTTGAGGAGTTTTTAGGCAATTTGTCTAAGGCTTCATAATCACCTTTTGCTTTTAACTCTGCACGTAGTTCAGCATATTGTTGAACCAAACGCTCTCTCTTTCTTTCGCGTGCGATAATTGATTTTCTAGCCATTTTTATTCTTGATTTTGATTTTTGAAAGGTAATCCTAACAACTTGAGCAATTCTAGTGCCTCTTCGTCTGTTTGAGCAGTAGTTACAAAAGTAATATCCATTCCTGTGATACTTGGAATTTTATCCAAATCAATTTCAGGGAAGATAATTTGCTCAGTAATACCTAAAGTATAGTTGCCACGTCCATCAAAACTCTTGTCATTGATTCCTCTAAAGTCACGTACACGTGGTAGTGCAATAGCAATTAACTTATACAAGAATTCATACATCTCATTGTTACGTAGTGTTACTCTGGCACCAATTGGCATTCCTTCTCTCAACTTAAAGTTAGAAACGGACTTTTTGGCAACAGTCTTAACAGCTTGCTGACCAGCAATCAATGTCATTTCATTAATAGCATTGTCTACTAGCTTTTTGTCAGAAGTAGCTTTACCAACACCTTGAGATAGACAGATTTTAGTCAACTTAGGTACTTGCATAACGGATTTGTACTGAAACTTTTCCATTAGCTTGGTTACCAATTCTTCTTTATACTTTTTCTTTAAAGTAGGTTGATATTCCATTGTTATATAATCTGTTGTGTTTTCTTAGAAACGCGAACCAATTTACCATTCTCGTCTCTATCTCTTTTAATACGGCTGGCAACACCATCTGCGTCAACTAACATCAAGTTTGAAATATGGATGGGTGCCTCTTTTTCAATAATTCCACCAGGCTGTTCTGCGGAGGGGCGTACGTGGCGTTTTACCATGTTCACACCTTTTACAATAGCGCGGTAGTCATCAACGAACACCTGTTCTACAACACCAGTGTCGCCTTTGCTATCACCAGAAAGGACTTTTACAGTATCCCCTTTTCTGATGTGGCTTTTGATTTTTTTGTTTGATTTCTTCATTACTATTATAGTACTTCAGGTGCTAAGGAAACAATTCTCATAAAATCACGCTCACGTAGTTCACGGGCAACAGGCCCAAAAATACGTGTGCCACGAGGCTCTTCACTAGCCGATAATAAAACGACAGCATTGTCGTCAAAGCGGATGTAAGAACCATCTCTGCGACGGATTTCTTTTTTCGTTCTCACGATGACTGCTTTAGAAACAGTACCTTTTTTTAGACCTCCAGGAGCAGCATCTTTTACGGTAACAACGATGATGTCACCAATAGAAGCATAGCGTCTTTTGGACCCACCCAATACTTTAATACAAAGAACTTCCTTTGCACCTGTATTGTCCGCTACTCTAAGTCTACTTTCTTGTTGTATCATGACTTTATTATTCTATTTCGCGCGTTCTAAAATGTCAACTAATCTCCAGCGCTTGTTTTTACTTAGAGGTCGAGTCTCCATGATACGAACCGTATCACCAATTGAGCAACTATTTTCTTCATCGTGTGCCAAATATTTTTTGGATTTCTTTACAGTTTTACTGTAAATAGGGTGTTTCACACGACGTTCTACAGTAACAGCAATGGTTTTATCCATTTTGTTGCTAACGACGATCCCTACACGCTGTTTGCGTAAGTTTCTTTTATTTTCTTCCATTGCGGAATGTATTTAAATTACTTTTTAATCTTTTTTTGCTAATCTACGTCTAGCTTGGATTTTATCTCTTTTTTGAGTAGATCCCTCTAGCTCGTGGGCTCTTAATGCAGTTTTGATGCGAGCGATATTACGACGCACTGTTTTAATTTCAGCAGTATTTTCTAAAGTAGATACTGCGTTATTAAATTTCAGTGAGTAATAATGCTTTTGAGTTGTTTCCAACTCTTCTTTTAGCTCCTCTACACTACGGCCTTTTAAATCTAACTTAGCCATTTCCTATCTTGATTTAAACGGTTACTTATTCTGAATAGTCATTGCGAACGACAAATTTAGTGGCTACGGGCAACTTCTGTGCAGCTAAACGCAACGCTTCTTCTGCTACATTTTTTGGCACACCGTCCAACTCAAACATGATTCTTCCTGGTCGGATAACAGCTACATAGTGAGACAAAGCACCTTTACCTTTACCCATACGTACTTCCGCAGGCTTCTTTGTAATTGGTTTGTCAGGGAAAATGCGAATCCACACCTTACCTTCACGTTTCATATAACGCGTCATAGCGATACGCGCAGCTTCAATCTGACGGCTAGTGATCCAGGTATCTTCTACAGCTTTTAATCCAAATGAACCAAAAGCGATTTTAGAACCTCGATGCGCTAGTCCACGATTGCGACCTTTTTGCTGCTTGCGATATTTTGTTCTTTTCGGCTGTAACATCTCTGTACAATTAATTAAATTCCTTGAATAGTCTCGCTATGTGTGTTAAGGGTCTGACTAGCAGACCCTCAAAGCGAGTGCAAAAATATGAAAAACTTTCTAAAATTTTAAATATTGTCTGCCTTATTTTCTTCTGCGGTTACGATCACCCGATTTTCTACGTCCGTCTCTTCCTCCTTGACTGCGTCCATCACCTTTGCGGTCACGTTTAACAGGTGCTGGGAACAAGTCTACTTTGTCAAAAATCTCTCCGCGACACAACCATACTTTGATACCAATTTTACCATAAATGGTCAATGCTTCAACGATAGCATAATCAATATCCGCTCTAAAAGTATGCAAAGGACTTCTACCTTCTTTATACTCCTCTGAACGAGCCATCTCTGCACCATTCAAACGACCAGATAAACGTACTTTGATACCTTCAGCTCCAGCACGCATTGTTGCTTGGATAGCCATTTTGGTAGCTTTACGATAATTGATACGTGCTTCTACTTGCTTGGCAATTGTTTCACCCACAATCTGAGCATCTAGCTCTGGTTTGCGAATTTCTACGATATTGATTTGTACATCTGTTTGAGTTAATTTTCTCAACTCTTCGCGGATGCTATCTACCTCTTGTCCACCTTTACCAATGATGATACCAGGACGAGAAGTGTGGATAGTTACCGTGATGCGCTTAAGAGTACGCTCAATTACAATACGAGCGATTCCCCCTTTGTCAACACGGATTTTTAGGTAACGACGAATTTTTTCATCGCCTACGACGTTGTCTGCGAAAGATTTTCCGCCAAACCAATTGGAATCCCATCCTCTGATGATTCCCAAACGATTACCTATAGGATTTGTCTTTTGTCCCATATTATTTTTTAGTGTTAATCTGCTTTTTAAGAATTAGTTGCTTCAACTTCCTCGTATTCCAACTCATCAGTTACTTCTACCTCCGGCTCTAAAGCCGTTCTGTTAGTTACTTGTAACGTAACGTGGCAGGAGTGCTTGCGAATACGGTGTGCACGTCCATGCGGTGCAGGACGGAAACGTTTAAGCTGAGAACCCTGATCTACCCAAATAGCAGAAACTACCAAGTTGTAATCATCGGCCTCTTCACTTGTGAGTACGCTCCAATTAGCGATAGCAGAAGTGAGTGACTTATCCAACCAACGAGCCGCTTCTTTTTTAGTAAACTTGAGAATAGCCAAAGCTTTCTCTACTTCTACTCCACGGATTATATCAGCGACCAAACGCATCTTACGAGCAGACATTTGGCAGTTCTTTATTTTCGCAACAGCCGTTACAAACTCTTTATTTTGTTCCATTACTTTTATTTGAACTTTGCTATTGTGTTAATTATTTTTTTCTATTTCCACCATGTCCTCTATAAGTACGTGTAGGAGAAAACTCACCGAGCTTGTGCCCAACCATATTTTCTGTCACAAATACAGGAACAAAGGTTTTACCATTATGAACAGCAATGGTCTCTCCTACCATAAATGGAATGATCATAGAGGAGCGCGACCAAGTTTTGATTACTGTCTTTTTTCTAGATTCTTTGGCCTTAGCTACTTTTTTTAGCAACTTATGATAAATATAAGGCCCCTTTTTTAATGAGCGTGCCATCTATTTCTTAGTTTTTCTTCTTGTAACAATAAACTTATTAGAATACTTCTTGGTTTTTCTGGTTTTCTCACCTTTGGCCATAATACCCGTACGTGAGCGAGGGTGACCTCCTGATGAGCGACCTTCACCACCACCCATTGGGTGATCGACAGGGTTCATGGCTACACCACGTACTCTAGGACGACGACCTAACCAACGGCTACGACCTGCTTTACCAAGTACTTCAAGACCATGATCTTTGTTGGAAACCTCTCCTACTGTAGCTCTACAAGTAGCTAATACAAGACGGGTTTCACTAGAAGGCAACTTAATCAGCACATACTTACCATCTTTACCTGCTAGTTCAGCACTTGCTCCAGCACTTCTAACCAAAACAGCTCCTTTACCAGGACGTGTTTCAATAGCGTGGATTTTAGTACCTACTGGCATTTCACCTAGCGGCATGCAGTTACCCAGATCTGGAGCGATTCCAGTACCAGAGTTAATTACATTGCCTACTTGCAATTTGTTTGGTGCAATGATATAACGCTTCTCACCATCTGCATATACTAATAAAGCAATGAAAGCAGTACGGTTTGGATCATACTCGATACTTTTTACAGTAGCAGGTATGCCATCTTTGTTGCGTTTGAAATCAATAATACGATAACGGCGCTTGTGTCCTCCACCTCTGTGGCGTACAGTTCTATGGCCTTCGTTGTTTCTACCTCCTGATTTTGTTAACTTACTTAATAAGCTTTTTTCTGGCTTATCAGTAGTCACCTCGGCAAAGCTATTTGCTACGCGAGTTCTCGTACCAGGGGTAATCGGATTAAACTTTTTAACTGGCATTGTTATTACGAATTTATCAGTTTCGCGACTATAATTAATTAAATATTATTTCTCTTATACAATGCTTAAAATTAAGCATTTACTTCTTGTGAATCATCTTCCAACAACTCAACATCCTCTTCGTAGTCCTCTGCACCAAAGAAGCCTTCAATGAACTCTCCTTCTGCTACAGTTACAATTGCTTTCTTCATAGCAGAAGTACGTCCTTTTGTCTGACGACCTTTAACAACACGTGACTTCGCTTTACCTGGGCGGATAGAAGTATTTACAGCTTCTACAGTTACCCCAAATTGCTCTTCTACAGCCTTTTTGATTTCAATTTTGTTGGCACGTTTTAGCACCTCAAAAGTATACTGATTCAAAAGAGGATTTTCAGCCAAGTTGTTTGACTTCTCAGAGAGAATTGGTCTTATGATTATATTTTTCATGACTATTTTATCTTTTTAAATCGTCTAGGAAAGCATATCAGACAATCTGCTTACAGCAGACTCAGATAGCACCAAACAATTGGCATTTAAAATTTGATAAACATTTAAGAGTTTCGCATCAGCGACACTAGCTTTGGACAAGTTGCGACTAGACAATACGATATTGTCATATTGCTTTTCTGCTTTGGCCAAGTGGCTATCGATAGTGGCATCGTAAGCAACTACCGCTTCCTTATATGCTTTCAAGTCATCAGAGTAAGTCTTGACAGCAGCAGCATAAGTAGCTTTTTTCTTAGCACCTCTAGGTCTAGCTGGCAATTTAGGCTTGCTAGGAGCAGCAGGTGTTTCAGGAGCATCCAATACCAACAAACTCTTTGTCTCGCTCAAGTTATTGTCTCCTACTTTCAAGCTACTCAAAAGGCTAACGTAGTCCTTTGTTTTAGCATTTTCAAAAACAAAATCTTCTACTACGATGATCGCTCCTTCTTTAATTTTAGCAGATAAGGCAGATTTACGTGCCAATTGCTTTACTTTTTTGTTGAGCTGAATACCATAGTTTCTTGGCTGAGGGCCAAAAACACGTCCACCGCCACGGAACAAAGGATTTTTCAAACTACCTGCACGTGCAGTACCTGTTCCCTTTTGACGCTTAATCTTTCTGGTAGAACCTTTAATTTCAGAACGGTTCTTTGATTTATGTGTACCTTGGCGTTGTGCAGCTAAGTATTGCTTTACAGCCAAGTAGACAACGTGATCGTGTTTTTCGTTCAATTCTAAGCCAAAAACACCATCTGGCAATTCTACCTCTCTTCCGAGGTTTTCACCTTTTATATTATAAACTTCTAATTTCATGACTATTTCTTCACAATTACAAAGGACCCCTTGTGACCAGGAACTGCTCCTTTAATTAGCAATAGATTTTTCTCAGCGAATACTTTCACTACGCGTAGACCTGTTGTGGTAACACGATCGCCACCTGTACGGCCAGCCATTTTCATACCTTTGAAAACTTTAGCTGGATAAGAGGCCGCACCAATAGATCCAGGAGCACGACCACGGTTATGTTGACCGTGAGTAGCTTGTCCAACACCACCAAACCCGTGGCGTTTTACAACCCCTTGGAAACCTTTTCCTTTAGACGTAGCCGTAACCTCTACTATATCGCCTTCAGCAAAGACATCACTAACTTCTACAGAATCACCTAAAGAAGCCTCTAAAGCACTATTGCGAAATTCTGCTACCTTTGATTTAGGTGTTGTATTTGCTTTTGCAAAATGCCCTTTCATAGGCTGTGTGCTATTTTTAGCTTTACGCTCGCCATACGCCAATTGTACAGCATTATAACCATCTGTTTCCGTTGTTTTAACCTGTGTTACAACACAAGGTCCAACTTCTACTACGGTACAGGCCATGTTGTCACCTTGCTCATTGAAGATGCTTGTCATGCCTACTTTTTTTCCTATTAAACCTTCCACTTTTCTTTTTTTAAGAATTGTAGTAAAATCTACAAATGAACAAATTACATTAATTTCACTTGGATATCTACACCACTTGGTAGCTCCAATTTTTCCAAAGCACTTACGGTCTTAGCTGTAGAGCTATAGATTTCGATTAAGCGTTTGTGTGTACGAAGTTGAAACTGCTCACGAGATTTCTTATTTACGTGTGGAGAACGTAAAACAGTAAAGATTTTTCTATGAGTGGGCAGCGGAATCGGTCCAGTTACAACTGCACCGGTGTTACGTACTGTCTTAACAATCTTAGCTGTAGATTTGTCTACTAGATTATGATCGTAAGAACGAAGTTTTATTCTAATTTTCTGATTCATGCCTCGATGAATGATTTATTATGAATGTTTAGAAAGATAAGTCCCGAACCGAAGTTCGGGACTTTATATTATTAGTATTAATATTATTAAACGGCAGCTTTTGATGCTTCAATCACTTTTTCAGCAATTGCATTAGGTGCAGCTGCATAGTGAGAGAAAATCATACTAGAAGAAGCACGTCCAGAAGTTAAGGTACGCAAGTCAGTGATGTAACCAAACATCTCAGACAATGGCACATCAGCTTTAATGATGATACCAATACCTTTAGGCTCTTGAGATTTCATGATACCACGACGACGGTTCAAGTCACCAATGATAGATCCCATGTACTCATCAGGCGATACTACCTCTAAGGCCATAATAGGCTCTAGTAAAACAGGCTTACATCCTCTTGCCGCAGCTTTGAAACCTTCTTTAGCACACAATTCAAAAGCGATAGGCTTAGAATCTACTGCGTGCATACCTCCATCATAAACGCGTACTTTCATACTATCTATGTTGTAGCCAGCCAAGATACCATTATCCATCATGGCATCAAAACCTTTTTGGATAGGGTTAACGTATGCTTTATCAATAGCACCACCTTTGATTCCCCATTGGAATTCTAGGCGTGTCTTGTTATTTTTGAAATCGTCGCTTTCCAAGAACTCTTCTGTAGCAGGGCCCAATTCAAATTCCATATCAGCAAACAAACCAGAACCACCAGATTGTTTTTTCAAACGCTCGCGGTGTGAAACTGTTTTTGTTAATGCCTCTTTGTAATTTACTTGTGGTTCCCCTTCGTTTACTTCTACTTTGAATTCACGCTTAAGACGATCAACAATAATTTCTAAGTGCAACTCACCCATACCAGAAATAATGGTTTGAGCAGTATTTTCATCAAATTTTGCTGTAAAAGTTGGATCTTCTTCTGACAATTTAGCCAAAGCCATACCCAATTTATCTACATCTTTTTGAGTTTTAGGCTCAATAGCGATAGAGATTACTGGATCAGGGAAGTCCATGCTTTCCAATACGATTGGATGATCTAAATCAGATAGTGTATCTCCTGTTTTGATGTCTTTAAACCCAACACCTGCAGCAATATCACCAGCCAATACCGCTTCAATTGGTTTTTGCTCTGCAGCGTGCATTTGGTAAATACGAGAGATACGCTCTTTTTTACCCGAACGTGTGTTCAATACATAAGAACCTGCATCCAACTTTCCAGAGTAACAACGGAAGAAGCACAAACGACCTACATAAGGGTCTGTAGCAATTTTGAACGCCAATGCAGAGAAAGGAGCATCAAAATCAGGCGCACGAGTTTCTTCTTCTTCAGTATCTGGGTTTATACCAGTTACTGGTGGTACATCTAATGGAGAAGGTAAGAATGCACATACTGCATCCAATACCGCTTGTACACCTTTATTTTTAAAAGCAGAACCGCACATAACTGGGATAATGCTCATATCACAAACAGCAGCACGTACAGCAGCACGTATTTCATCGTGAGAAATAGAGGTAGGGTCTTCAAAGTATTTCTCCATCAACGTCTCGTCATACTCTGCAACAGCTTCTAACAATTGCTCACGCGCTTCCGCAGCAGTGTCAACCAAGTCTTCAGGCATGTCAACCACCTTGAAAGTCATTCCCATATCATCCTCATTCCAAACAATTGCTTGACCTGTAATCAAATCTACCACACCTTTGAAATCATCCTCAACACCAATCGGCACCTGCAATGGAATAGCATTAGCACCTAACATATCGCGCATTTGTTGTACCGTACCAAAAAAGTCAGCTCCTTGGCGATCCATTTTGTTTACAAATGCAATACGAGGTACTTTATAACCATCAGCCAAACGCCAGTTAGTTTCAGACTGCGGCTCAACACCACCAGAAGCACAGAACAAAAATACTAAACCATCTAATACCCGTAGTGAACGGTTAACCTCAACCGTAAAATCAACGTGACCAGGAGTATCAATGATGTTTACTGCATACTGCTTGTCTTTCCAAGGCCATTCTGTTTTGGTTGCAGCAGAAGTAATAGTGATACCACGCTCTTGCTCTTGCTCCATCCAGTCCATTGTAGCGGCACCATCATGTACTTCACCAATTTTATGACTAATCCCTGTGTAGTATAGAACGCGTTCTGTAGTAGTGGTTTTACCTGCATCAATGTGCGCAGCAATTCCAATGTTTCGCGTATAGGTTAAATCTGTCTTTGCCATGACTTAATAGTGGCTTAAAATTATATGAAAAATGATTAAAAATTCTTATATTAAATAAGGGTATACACTTATAGTGTTAAGAAGTAAAACTACTAACAATCTATTACTTAGATTTAGTTCTACGACGTCCAAAGTGAGCAAAAGCTCTGTTGGACTCAGCCATTCTGTGTGTATCTTCTTTCTTTTTGAATGCTGCACCTTCACCTTTGGCGGCAGCCATTAGTTCAGCAGATAGTTTGGTTGCAATACCTTTACCACTGCGTAAGCGAGCATATTTTACGACCCATTTCATAGCGACGGAGAGTCGGCGTTCTGGACGTATTTCAGTAGGAATTTGGAACGTAGCACCACCAATACGACGAGAGCGTACTTCTAATGCGGGCATAACGTTTTTAAGTGCTTTTTGGAAAGTTTCGTGAGCAGATTCTCCCGTCTTTTCTTCAATAATATCCATGGCATCATAAAAAGCTCTAAAAGCGGTACTTTTTTTACCATCTAACATTAACATGTTGACAAAGCGTGTTACTTGCTTGTCTCCATAACGAGGATCTGGTGCGACTTGGCGCACTTTCGGTTTTCTCTTTCTCATTGTCTTGTTTAATCTTTTAGCTGTTGCTTGTCTTCAAAACATATGTTTTTCCAACAATCTTCAGTTCCAACTTCTTCGGAACTTAGTCAACGTATGATCGTTATCTCTTAATTCTTGTTTTAAAACAAGTTTATTTTTTAACTTTTGGACGTTTGGCTCCATAGCGAGAACGTGCTTGACGTCTGTCTGCTACACCTGCTGTATCCAATGCTCCACGCACGATAGTATATCGTACACCTGGCAAATCTTTTACACGACCTCCACGTACCAATACGATAGAGTGTTCTTGCAAGTTGTGACCTTCTCCAGGAATATAGGCAATTACCTCGATACCATTTGTCAAACGCACTTTTGCGACCTTACGCAAGGCTGAATTCGGTTTCTTAGGCGTTGTGGTGTACACACGCGTACAAACACCACGCTTTTGAGGACACGCATCCAAGGCTCTGGCTTTGGAAGCCTCCTCGATTTTCTTGCGCCCCTTTCTTACTAGTTGATTTATTGTAGGCATTTATTAACTAATTACTACTTTTCTTCAAATTTCCCCTGCAAAGGGGTTTACTTAAGCGATTGCAAAAATAGTGATTTCTTTTGGAAGAAAGAAATAAAAGTGTTTTTTATTCTAAATCAATTTGATAACTCCTATAAATTAACTTTTTACACCCTAAAAAAGCAAAAAAAGTATTCAGTTGTCTTTTGTAAGCGTACCAACAACATTGAGCAAGCCATAATGACAATCAACTCTTATGTTTTATAATTACAACTACAGAATACGTGCTTGCTGGTATAGATACTTTTGCCATCACCTTACTTGTTCACAAAAGACTTTTTTATAAAAAAAGACAGTCTTCTCATGAAAACTGTCTTCTATTATAAGTGCTGCTATTCTAAAGATAGGTTATTTTTTCCAACGCACCTCTTTTCCTGATTCTGCATTAATACTCTTAATGCCTAGCCCTTTCATATCTGGCGAAGAGAAAGTAACTTCATTGATAGAAAGTACTATTTTATCTCCTTCAATATTTGAAGAGGTTAATATTCCTTTGACGGTTATATACCCTTCATCTTGACCATGCTCCATAGTTGTATTCCAAGAGTCACTATTAGAAACACCTGTGCTTCTGCTATTCCCTACGGTTCTTCCTGTCGTATTAGTCGTGGTATTAACATCTGTTATGGAATGTTCATATGTCCACTCTTGTTCTCCTCCTACCGTCACTTCATGACTAGTACCAGCCGAACCAGAGAAAAGGCCAAAAAAGCTACCCTCTGCCTCCCACTGAAAGCCATGTGTGGTTGACCCACTGATGGTTTGGTTGGATCCATCAGAAGTAGTTTCTTCGGTTCCAGTAGTAGTACTTGTTTCTGTAGTGCGATCCACACTAACGGTTTGTGAATGATCTATAGAACGCCCCCCTCCAATTTCTGACGAGCCTCTGTCTTTCGCAAATGTTATAGTGTATTCAAAATCTACCTTTATTTCTTCCTTTTTTACAACAGGGCTTTGCGTAAAAATAGGCTTGGCTTCAAACTTATAAGGGCTTTTTCCTTGGCTTACATCCAATTGTACCGTAGTTGGATAAGCATAAGGCTTTGTTTTGTTTTTAGCAATTGTAGTCATCAATTTGCTAGTAAGGGTTGTTCCATCATTCAACTGAAGCACCAAACTTACAGCATCTCCTTTGGCAAGTGTATCTGGTTTTGGCAATGGTTTTAATGCTTGCTTAAACATTTTTTGCAAAGAATCTACTCCTGCCTGCCCCAATAACAAACTATCTAAACTATCTATAGATTCTGATGGAAGGTCTGCTGTTATGGCTATTAACTTATCTGGATTTTTAATAAAATGAATAACTCCTTTTTTCCAGAGCTCACTAGTTTCCTGCAAAGATAAATACTTCTTGTCATAAGCATTGGTCTCCTCTTCAAGTTTGGGTACTAAGAAACTCAACTCAGGTTCTGTTAATAATCCTCCAAATCCTTCTATCAATTTGGAAGCAATAAACTGTCTAGTAGGAGCTAGATTCATATTATCTACAGCTCCGCCAACTTTCCCAAACCATTGGATATATTCTTCTAGGATGTCATATTTACCCTTACCATCATTGTTTGCTGTTAGTCCTGTAATCACGCCAGTAATATCAACAAATTCTTTATTAACATACCAATGTTCCGCGATGATAGCTTTAGGCGTTTCAATCTTTGTATAAGCAGTGTTAAGGGCATTTACATAATCCTTAATTTCCAAAGAATCGCCTTGAATTCCTGCCAATATTTTTTCTTTAATCTCACATCCTAATTCTGGTTGCTGTGTTTCCCATACTTGACTTTGATCTACTAATATGGCCATAAACTTAGCTTTGGACATTGTATGAATAGAATCTGTTCCTTTATCAGTACTAATGATTCCACCAATTTTTGTTCTTTGCTGCCCTAGCCAGGTTACATAAGCGGTTTTAAAAGCATCTTCCTCTTCCTCTTCCTTTTCTTTGAGTTTGTCTT
>JBGCDW010000069.1:0-11007 GCA_045105775.1 Aureispira sp. | reverse complement strand
TTAAACTCTTGTTCAACTATATTTTTATACTGTTTGATATACAAGTAAGCAATGCCCATGATTCATAATTTAAAATCCACCCCCCTAAAAAATCCACCTATCCAACTCCATTACACGTTTCATGTGATTAATAAAGCCTTGGGCAAAAGCCTCGTCCTTTACAAACTTCTTATATTCCTCCAAATACAATCTACGTTGTTGGGTCATAATCTCTTTGATGATTTTCTCAAAGGCTAAATCCCTATTTTGGGCATCTGGGTTTTGGGCCACTTTAGTTACAAAGTCAGGGTGGGTTTCAATACTTTTTTTGTACGATTCTACCCGAATTCGTTGTTCATCGGGCGTGCCCGCCAAGCCGCTAAACCAGCGTTCATTAAACTCTTGGACAATAGCATCTAGGGTATCTGTTTCCTCCTCGCCACTGTATGCCCCTCTAGGATTGGGGTTGGTCGGTTGGAGTTCTGTTTCTGATTCATCCAATTCAATGGAATATTTGAGTTGGACACGTTCTATACCATAGGTAGACAAGTCCACTGCATTCAACAATTCATCGAGTTGGTCTTGATGGGGGTGCTTGATGATAAGTTTTGGAATGAGAAATTTGAGAAACCAAAACAATTGTTCCCATTTAATGATTTCAAAAGGCATGATAGAAGCCATTTGGCCATAGATTTTTACAAATTGTTTGGCTTTGATTTTGAAATCTGCCTTTTCGTCGTCTTCTAGCTCTAGGGTTTGGTTGAATCGCTCGGCAGCTGTATCAATGATAGGACTGAGCAATTGGGCATCCACATTGGTAAAATACTGCGCAATAAAATCCTCTACCTCTTGCCATTCATACACCCCCAAATCATCCAAGTCACTTTTTAATTCGTGCAGTACATTCACGTCCGTGGCCTCACTCAAGGTAGTAGAGGTATAAAAATTATCAAAAGAAGCTTTGATATCATCTGTTGTATTAAAGAAATCCAATACAAACAAATCCTCTGTCCGTTTGCCCAAGGACTTGGCGGCACGATTCAATCTAGAAAGTGCCTGCACAGCCAGCACCCCTTGCAATTTCTTGTCAATATACATGGTACAGAGCTTGGGCTGGTCAAAACCTGTCAAGTATTTATTGGCAACAATCAAAATACGATACGCATCCATATCAAAGTAACGCGCCAGTTTATCACTGATGTAATCGGGATCCGATGATTTGGCGGTGTCGAGTTGAGGGGGGAGTTGGTTGATGCTTTCTTCTGTATATTCAAGGCCATCTACTGTTTTTTTGCCAGAGAAAGCAACCACAACGTTGAATGGCTGGCCCTTTTCTTTTAGAAGCTGTTGGAATGCCTTGTAGTAACGAATAGCCGACTCAATGCTCTGTGTTACCACCATAGCTTTGGCTTTGCCTTTGAGTTTGTTGGGGCCGACCACCTGACTGATAAAATGCTCTAGCATGACATCCGCTTTGGTGTCGATGGTTTGTTTGAGGTTTTCGACGTACTTTCTGAGCTTTTTTTGAGCCCTTTGGGTTTCAAAAATGGGATTATCCAAGATGGATTTCTGAATTTCGTAATAACTCTTGTAAGTGGTGTAATTGGAAAGCACATCTAGGATAAAACCTTCCTCTATGGCCTGCTTCATAGAGTACAAGTGAAAGGGGCGGAAACTGCCATCTGCTTGTTGAACCCCAAATTTTTCTAAGGTGCTATTTTTGGGCGTGGCTGTAAAGGCCAGATAAGACACATTGCCTTGTTGGTGGTTGTCTTGGGTACGCATTTTTCGGGTGGTCATGTGTGCCAACAATTGTTCTTGGGCAGCCCCCAAAGTATCCCCATCCTCCTTGTTATTGCCCAATACTTGGTTCATTTTATCGGCCGTAGAGCCACTTTGCGAGCTGTGTGCCTCATCAATGATGACGGCAAACCGTTTGTCGTTCATTTTGGCAACAGCCGAAACAATCTCTGGAAACTTCTGAATCGTGGTGATGATGATTTTTTTGCCTTGGTTGAGGGCATCTTTGAGGTCAGAAGACTTATAAGCAGGCGCTAGAATATTTTTAACTTGAGAAAAACTCTTAATGTTCTCTCGAATTTGCTTGTCCAAGAGTCGTCTATCTGTTACCACAATAACAGAATCAAACAAAGGGACATCCAAGCCCTTGCTGCCATGAACCTTTGCGTGGGCAGGATAGGTTTCTATCAATTGGTAGGCCGCCCAAGTGATAGAATTGGACTTGCCAGACCCTGCCGAGTGCTGAATGAGATAGGTGTGTCCAACCCCATTATGACGCACGTGTTTAATGATTTCAAGCACCACATCCATTTGATGAAAGCGCGGAAAAAACAACGTTTTTTGCTGGAGTTTTGCATTTTTTTGCCTCCAAAACGAACAAAGTGCTGTAAGAGATTGGTCAAGCTTTTTCGTTTGAAAACAGTTTGCCAGAGGTAAGCTGTTTTGTGTCCATTGGGGTTGGTGGGGTTGCCTTGGCCGTGGTTGTGCCCCTTATTGAAGGGCAAGAAAAAGGTCTTTTGGCCGGCCAATTTGGTGGTCATGTACACCTCGTCGGGGTCTACCGCAAAATGCACCAAGCATCGGCCAAAATGGAGCAAAGTTTGCTTGGGGTCTCGCTGCTCTTTGTATTGTTTTTGGCCGTGGTGTCGGGCATTCTGCCCTGTCCAGATATTTTTGAGTTCCATAGTGATAATGGGCAAGCCATTGACAAAAATAACCATATCAATGCTATCCATTGGGCGTTCTATAGAGTATCGAACTTGGCGTGTGACACTAAATTGATTGGACTCAAATTGTTGTTGTACGGTGGTGCCACTACTGGCTGTGGGCAGAGAATAGAGGAAGGTAAATGAGGCATCATCTATCTCCAAGCCGTTGCGTAAGACCTCTAGCAAACCCTTTTTTTTGATCGAACGATGCAGACGCTCCACGAGCTTCAATTGCCAATTGTGCTGCTTTTGGAGCTTGGCCAATTCTTGGGGCTGGGTGCTGGACAAAAAATTCCAAAAACGTTCCTTGTCCAAGGCATATTTGGCATCAAAATCAGCGGGATTGCCCCTATAAAAACCATTGCCCGTACGATATTGGGCTTGGGGTTCTTGTGCCCCATCTAGGCTGCTATTTTGTTGTGTTAATTCCTCGATGCAACTGCCTGTTAGTGCTTTTTCGATGGCGGCCTCTAGTGCTTGTTCGTTGGTTTGGCTGGTCATATTGGGGTTAGTTGGTTAGGAGGAGCTTGTAAATGATTGTTTCAGCTTTTTGTATATCTGTACTTTGGTTGGAATTGGATTTGTTTTCTGTAGTGCCGAGGTAAATCTTACCGTTTGTTTTATTAAAATAGAGCCTTAGGGCTACTGGCGAATAGATTCTAAGCTCTAAAACTGTGCATTTGGCTTTGTTGGAAGAACGCGTAACATCCTTTATGGTATTATTATCTGGGTTATCTATGGTATCTTGATCCACCGCATCCTTGAATTTGCGTAGAATGGATTCTTGTTCTTGTTTGGAGAGCTGGTCGAACGATTTTTTGAAGGATTTGTGATAAATAGGATCGTTTAGGAGCATTTCAAGTTGTTCAAATAAGCTTGCATTGGCTGTATTGAGTGTCTGGATCTTGTCGGTAATGTATTGAATATTCTCTTGATTGGTGGCGTGTAAATTATCTACCCTGATACTGTCGGCTTGGGCGGCATCCAATTGAAGGTAATCCATGCACAAATCTATGTGTACAGGCACGGTAAATAGGAAACCTTGGTGGAAACTCATAAAAGGCAAGTGCATCAATTCCTCATACGGAGTATTATCAATTACAATAGAATAATTATTTTCAAAAACACCTTCTTCATAAGAATGGGTATCTATGTGGCTCTCTAAGGGAGGGTGTTTTTTGGTAAAATAGGCATAAGCCAAGGTGCGTAAATCTTTATTGGGGATAGCATCAATAATATGTTGCAAGGTATAGTCTTGCCCTAACGTAATATTGGAAGGAAGGGTGCCACAAAGAATAGCTGGATCAATTTTTAAATTTGGATCTTTGTTCGTGACCAATTTATTATAGACTAGGAGCGTGTTTTGAAACCATTGGGAGAATTGGGTTGGATTGTCGTGTTGCGGAAGACATTCATCATTAAAATAAAAACAGTGCATAATAGAGGTTTATAAGTTCAATGGTTCTTAGAGGAGCTGGCTGGCATTAATTTCAAATTGATCAAAAAAACCTGTTGGGCAGTCATCAAAACGACCATTTTCATTAATTTCAATTTCTGCTACCGTCGTATTATTCTGATTATCGGGTTCAAACCAATAGCATTTGACAGCTTTATAAAAATCTTCTGTATCTTTTTTTGCAAATAATCGGATGCCTGTTAATAAATGATCGCTGTGTGTTTCTACAATAACATGGGTGCCTGCTTGGACACAACAAGCAATGAGCTTGGCAATCTCTGTTTGGCCTCTTGGGTGCAGATGCGCTTCGGGGTTTTCCAGAATAACCAAACTATTGGGCGTAATGCTGCCCAAGAGCAGGGCCGTAATAATAGGCAGGGTATAACTGAGCCCAAAACCTACATTTTTGGCTCTATATTCATTGAAGGTAGCATAGGAGCTATCACTTTTTTTCTGAATAAAATAATCAAATTTAGTGTTGGGAGCAATCACATTCAACCATGCTTTGAGGTTAAAACCAAAGGTATCGCCTTCTGAATCGGGGTGTTTGATGGCTGGAGCTATTTCTTCCCGCTCATAGTGTTCAATACATTTAAAAATATTCTCTCCCCGTTTTCCCAATTTATAGTTGTCTCCAATAAAAATATCAACCGAAGTCTCTGGCCCAAAACGCTCGGCCGAAATGTGAATAATAGAAGGAAAGGCCGGTTGGGTGCTCGATACTTCTTGTTGTTCTGTAATCACCACACTAGAGGTCTCATCCTCGTTTAGCACCGCTTCTAGCATTAAATTTTGGCTGTAGCGATTTTTGAGTTCTCTTAGGTCTCCATGCCCTTCCAACAAAAACTCTTCGCCCTTGGCTGCTTTTTCAAGCATCAACAATGCTTGAATAATGCTACTTTTGCCACTGCTGTTGAGTCCTGCCAAAACCGTTAACTTGCGAAGCTCTAAAGTATCGTATACAAACGACTTAAACCCCTCTAGTGTTAGCTTAGTAATCATTGATGTAGGTATTTATTAAATTGGAAATCTTTTCAAAACGTTTCTTTACCGAACTATGCTTCATACTGTGCCTAGAAAGATCATCTTTGAAGTCAATATCTTCCAAAATAGGAATATAGGATTGCATCATACGCGTTTTATTTTTTTTCAATTGCTCAAACTCCTCCTCTTGCAATTGGCACAACAAGACCCCCCACATTTCAAAGAGCGATTTATTGATGGGCGTTCTTCGCTTGTGGATATAGCTTTTTCTGAAGGCATGTTTCCCAAACAATTGATGGGCACGCTCCATACCTGTTTCAAACAACTGTTTTATCCACTCCAAGCTTTTTTGTTTTATATCTGCTACAACTATATTTTTATGCTGTATGGCTTTCTGCAAATCTCGGGTATTAAAATCGGGAATGGCATTGAGTATAATCATGGTATCGCTCAAAAAACTATCCACACTTATCGTCTTGGTATACGACCTATAATCTCGGACCAAAAAGGCCAAAAAACGCAAAATGAGTTCCTTGTCGGCCATACGATTGTCCTTGATAGAATAATCGGTTGCTTTTTTGAATATGGAACTGCCGGCCAGTTTGTTGAGCAATTGGGTAGATTGACCAGAGTAGAGGGCATTGCGAATTTCTTGGCTACTCAGGGGCATTCCCCCTGTATTGATCCGTTTAAATATATTGCGCTTGACTTCCTCGGGCGTACCTGGGTTGATGATGGTAAAAGAAAACTCTGCTTCTAAAATTCTATTCTGAATAAATATAGGAAGATCCAGAAAGGTTTTGCCCTCATAATCTTTCCAAAATTCCAAATTTTCCAGCTCAAACCCCTTTCCTTTTAGGGCAGGGTCTTTGGTTGCTAAGTATTCTTTGCCTAAAATAAAATCGCGGATGGTACTGAGTCGTTGCAAGCCATCTACTACAGTAAAGATGTCTTTTTCATCGGCCGAGACATAAAACATGGGCAATGGAATTTTGAGCATTAGAGACTCCATCAATTGAGATTTTTTGGTGATGGTCCACACCTCTTTGCGCTGAAAATCTGGATTGAGTATAATCGTACCTTGGCTCAATCTACGCAAGCAAGTTTCCATAGCAATTCGTTTAGAATTGATGGAAATATCCTCGGGGTTAAACGGATCCTCCAATAGGTCTAGCTCTGCGGCATCTTCCTCAATACCCGTGTCCTGCTCATGCTGCTGCTGGGTAGGAGGGGGCAGGATCGACAATACCTGCTCAATGATGGCCTGATCGCGCACTTGCACAATCCCTTTGCGTATTGGATAAGAAAACACCTCGGCGGTAGACAATATTCTATACTGGGCAGGCGCGTAGATAACCGTGTCATCATGGTCATACACTTCTATCTCATATTCCCAAAGGTCATCCCTCAATTTTTTATGTTCCCATACAGGGGCAGGGTCTTGGAGCAAGGTAGCAATAGCCAATACTGTAAACCCATCTGTAATGAGCATATAATCCCCCTCCTGAGGGTTGGCATGGGCAGTATGACTGAGTATAATGCTCTTTTGTTGGATGTATTCATAAAACGAAGGCGCATTGCTCCCCCATTTTGTTCCTAATTTCCAAATATTCATTGGTACTTTTTTTATTCTATCTATACAATATACAAAAAATCTTTACTATAACACCCGAACCTTGCCCGTTACCACTTCATTTATCAATATTTGTTTGTATTCTTTTAGTTGTTTGACAAGATTTTTTTGATGTCGAATGAGTAAATTAAATTTAGAGTCAACATCATCTAGAAAATTAGCTATTTCTTCTTGTTCTTTGATTGGAGGAATAAGAATAGGAAGCCTGTTTAATAATTCTTGACTTAGTGATGCTCTAATTACTAAATTTGTCTCTTTTACAAAAAATGCTCTATGTATTCTACATGAAAAATAAAATTTTGAAAAACCTTTGTAAATTATATTTGGTGTAGGTCTAAAACGAATTAAAAAACCAGCAAAAGTAGCATCTTTTATGGTTTCAAAACAAGTAGAGCAATACCCAATTTCGTCTACAGTTTCAGAAGTTCTTGTGAAAAAAAGATCTCCTTCTTTTACAGAAAATTTTATTCTATCATCCTTTGATGATTTTGCTAATCCTTTTACATTTTTGGGTAAGGATATGTTATTGTAAACATTACTGTAACTAACAAAAGGAAAGCCAGCACCAAAGTATTCTGCACCAGCACTTATTCCATTTTGAAGAATTCCAACATACTTCAACCTCTTCACCTCCCAATGCTTAGGAATTTCCCCAATCCAATCCACCCCACTATCCTGCATAGGCACATGGGGATCCAAGCCCCGAGTCACGGCATGTTGTACAATAATTTGTTGCCGTTCTTGGAGCAACTGTATGAGTTGTTCTTTTTGTTGAATGGCACGGTCTATTTGGGCGCATTTCTCGTCTAGGAAGTGGGCTATTTTGGTTTGTTCTTTTAGAGGGGGATAAACTAGCAATAAATTACTAAAGTCTTTAAACCTAAAGTCAGTAGAGCGTTCTCGAATTCCTTTTGCTAAAGACTCAATAAAACCAGTATGAGCCAAATTCCTTAGGTAGTAAGCATAAAAGTAGTTATTTATAGTATTTTTTATTCGTTCTGTGCAAACAGAATAAACAGGAGTAGATTTGCCCTCAGAATCTGAAACTCCTATAGAGCCAGCAAAAGCATCCATTTGATTAATAACTAAATCCCCTTTTCTAATTCCTTGATAACCATGCTCTTTTAAAGCGTTGGTGAATCCACCTGTTCTTCTGTTTTTTCTCAATGTTACTTGTCCATCTCGAAAACAAGTAATGATTTCGTCTTTTGTTCTTATTGGTCTTTCCTGTTTTATAAATAGCCACTTACCTCTTTCCGTTTTCCAATGTTGAGGTATCTGTTTAATTCTAGTATCCCCAGTATCCACATATTCCTCATAGGGCAACAATGTATGCTTAGTAGTGTCCATTTTACAACAAGTTTAAAATTTCACGAATAAGGCCTTCACTTTCTTCCTCCAGGTGTATAATATCTTGGGTCACAGCCTCTAGGGAACGCAAGTGTTGATGCTGGTAAAAATATTTGTTGAAGCTAATTTCATAACCAATTTTGACCGAATCCATGTTGATCCAAGCCTCAGGCACATGGGGTTGTACCTCTTTCAGAAAATAGGGATAAATAGGTTGTTGGAGGGGCACACTTTCGGCATCTCTCAGGCTACTTTCCGACTCATATTGGAGGTATTCGTGGGCTTTTTGGGTGGCATAATAGCCAAAATCGGCCAATTGCTCCACCGTACAGCCCAATCGAGCAAGGAGCTGCTTGAGTTTGGTGCCCGACAATTTGACATTGCCTTTAAGCACTTTGGCCGCTTGGGCATCATAGCTACTAATGGCATTCAGAATGGCCTTTTTCTCGGTAGGAGAGGCTTTGGTATTGCTGCTTTTGAGGGCGGTGTCTACTTTCTTTTTTAGCACATTAAAATCAAGGTGCAATTCTGTGCCAATGGCTTCCATCAATTGATGCCCCAAGGCGACCAATTTTTGGTGTTTGAGCCAAACCTTGGCGGTCGTCAAGGCTGTTTTTTGTTTGGACGAGAGGTTGATGCCTTGTTCCTCACACCAATCCAATAGCGCATCCTTGTAGGCGGCAATGTTGTCATAAACGGCTGCGCCATATTGGGCATAAGCCCACTGCATGGCCTCTTGGATGGATTTGTCATAACGCAGCCCTTCAATGGCAGCAGCACTAAACTGCGCTTTTAGACGTTTGGGGCGTTCTATATTGACTTTATAATAGCCAAAATCGCGGTTATCAAACACCTGTGTGGCAAGCCCATCTTGATTGGGGGCGGTTAGGGGCTGCATAGACTCAAAAGCCTCCATGATTTGAGCAATGTGTGCGGGCGACAATTCACAATTTTTGTCCCCCAAGTTTTTTCGCAATTTTTGGTACAACTGCCCTGCATCTATGAGTTGGACTTTGCCCTTTTTGTGAGCAGGCTTATTATTGCACAACAACCAAATATAGGTGGTAATGCCCGTGTTGTAAAACAGGTTGTTGGGCAGTTGGATAATGGCCTCCAACAAATCGTTCTCGATCAAATAACGTCTAATATTGCTCTCGCCACTGCCTGCATCGCCTGTAAAGAGGCTAGAGCCATTGTGTACAGAAGCAATACGCGAACCATGAGGACTTTGATCCAATGTTTTCATTTTATTCACCATTTCCATCAGAAACAGCAATTGCCCATCCGAGGAGCGTGGAGTAGCTGGCGCCTCCTCTACTTGTCCCCAATAATCGGCCAACGACACCACAAAACGCGTATCCAAAATCGATTTGCCCTCTTTGATGTACTTTTGTTCACTGCTCCAAGATTTGCCATAAGGAGGATTGGAGAGCATAAAGTCAAAATTTTGCCCAGCAAATTCATCGGTAGATAAGGTAGAACCATTTCTAATCCCCTTGGGGTCATTGCCCTTGATCATCATATCCGATTTGCAAATGGCATAAGTCTCGTCATTGATTTCCTTGCCAAAGAGATAGACATCACTCTGGTATCGAATTTCGCCCTGTGGGTCTTGGATAAAATTTTGAGCTTCGGTGAGCATCCCCCCCGATCCACAAGCGGGGTCATAAATGGTCATAATGGCGGGCAATTGCTCCTTGACAGGCACAAACACCAAACGAGTCATGAGGTCAATCACCTCGCGAGGGGTAAAATGCTCTCCTGCCTCTTCGTTGTTTTCCTCATTAAACTTTCGGATCAATTCCTCAAATACATAGCCCATGCCCAAGTTGGTGAGGGCGGGCAATTTGCGGCCGTCTGGGTCTTCCTTCTCCTGATTGGTCAAGTTGATGTAAGGAGCCGTGAATTTTTCCAATACATTCAACAAAACATCTTTGGCGGCCATGTGCCGAATCTGAGCCTTGAGCTTAAACTTATCAATAATCTCTTGAACATTGGGGCTAAACCCATGCAGGTATTCCTCAAAGTTGGCTTGCAACAATTGCTGGTTGTTGGTGGCCGTAGCGTGCAGCTTTTGCAAGGTCCATTTGCTGGTATTGTAAAATACATAGCCCGTTACCTGCTTCATGCCAGCAGCATCCCACTCGACCAGCTCCAGCTCCTCTCGCTGAAATTTCATTTCATCTAGCACGGCCTCTTTGGTAGATTCCAATAGAGCATCCAATCTACGCAGCACAATCATAGGGAGAATAACATCTCGATACTTGCCCCGTACATATATATCTCTCAAACAATCATCAGCAATTGACCAGATAAAGGAAACTAATTTATTATGTGTGGATTTGTCCATTGATTTGTGTGGTGTTTGGTCTGTTAATCTGCAATAAGCCTGTAAAAGTACTATTGTTGTTGGTAAATAATTAGTATTGGAAGCAGTTAATTTATTTTTTTATTATAAACATAACGAGCGGTTTTTGTTTTTTACAATTTAGTTTTTGTTTGCTTTGTTTTTAAGTTAATTAAAATTAATTGAGATTTAAAAAATTGATGTATATTTGTAGTGCGATGAATCGTTCACCCTTTCCAAACAGCAAGCTAGAGCGTGTTGGTTGTTTTTTGTTTGTTCATAATAATTATGAAATATCATAATTTTAGCAGCCGAGGTGAAATATAAGTTATTGATTGTAAGTGATTTATGTTTTTGGCATTAGCTTGGAAGACATCAGCACTAAATGTTACTGTTTGGACTATTGTATTCAATGGCTTGTGTGGCAACTATTTGGGTGTTTTTAAAACAACTTCAATATTAAAAAAATGAAACTAAACTTATTTAAGGAGAATGTATTGCAAGAAGAAAATGATTTTGTTAGGGGCAA
>JBGCDW010000068.1:0-9639 GCA_045105775.1 Aureispira sp. | reverse complement strand
TTTACAAACTTTTTGGCAAAAATTTTATTCTTTTTTTCAAAATCGTTTGATCTTCTTTTTAATCCCTTTTCTCTTTATTTACCTCTCACCTTTCGTGCGAAGCGGTTGCAAATGTATGACACCTTTTTCACTCTCGCAAGTCTTCTGCTTCTTTTTTTTAAAAAAAATAAAAGCTCAAATTAAACTAAAACAGAGCTATCAGGATGTTGGTCAGAGAGTACATTGCCAAAAGAGAATAGTATTACTTGTGCTTTAATTCATTTATCAAAGTCCCCAATATTTTGATTATGCCCCCTTACACTATTAATTGGGGTAATATTATAGTACCGCACTTCAAAATAATTCTGTTTGACATAGGGTTGTTGCTAATTTTCTTTTTACCTTATAATATTATGTTGCTTATTATACGCTGTTCTGCGCCTTCTTTTATTTACTGAATTTAATTTTAATACATCTGTGTTATGTTTGGCTTAATGCGTCCTAAACGCCAGTGCTCTTCTACTTGTTCTTGTGAACAAGAACAATCTACGTATTTATTGCATCGTCAGCATTATTGTGGCACTTGCAAAGCTATTGGAAAAACATTTGACCATAAGAGTCGATTGTTACTCAATTTTGATACGGTGTTTTTGGCAGAGTTACTATCAGAATTAGATTATCAATCTACGGATACTTGGGAAGGGAATCTTCAAGTAGTTAATACTTGTTTTACCATGCCTAAAGATGACCAACTCCCTTTTTCCTTAGAGTATGCAGCCCATACCTCTGCTCTATTGGGGGCACTCAAAGTAGATGATAACATCAAAGATAATGGGCGTTTTCGTTGGAGAATGATTCAGCAAGCTTATCAAAAGACGTTTAAAAAAGCTTATCAGCAGTTGGAGTCTTGGGGGCTGAACATGTCTAAGGTTGACCAGTGGATTATTCAGCAAGTACAGCTAGAACAACAAAGTGTCGTATACACAGACAATATCGAGGAACATTTGCTGCACTATGCGGCTCCTACAGCAGCAATTACTAGTGAATTGTTTGCTTTGGGTGGCAATTTATTAAGCAATAAAAGTGAGTTGAAAGCCTTGGGTTTGGCTTTTGGGCAACTTATCTATATCCTAGATGCTTTTGAGGACTATGAGAAAGATGTATTTGAAGGGGTGTTTAATCCATTAGCTCTATTTTGGCCAGAAGAACGCAGCCTGACAAATGCTGCTTTAGAACAGGTAAGGCAGTTATTATTACAACTAGAACAGAGTATTAGCACTCACCTTGAGCAATTATCTATTTCTGCTACTGCTAAAGCGCGGTTTTCAGATCGATTGACTTCCAATTTGGCGTTGAGAATTTATCGAGATCGTGTTGTACCCAAAACTCTAAAGGAACGTTGGGCTTTGCGTTGGCAACAGGCCAAAGAAACAGCCGAACAACTCAGCTGTAAGCCCACCACTAGGATAAAGCAAATGAACTTTTATATGATTGCAGTAGCAGTCTTTATTAATCCAGAAGCACAAAACTACCTGCCAGAAGAAGGAAAATGGGAAGTATTTCAATGGAGTCTTCTATTTACTACTATATTAGCAACATTAGGTTTAGTGCCTATTGTTCGTAAACGCAGAAAACAGAAACGCCAAGAACGCCAAGAACGCCGCCGCCAGAGACGATTACAACGCAGAGCCAACAAACTCGCTTCTGCTGGAATTAAGAACTCCTTTTGGTCAGACTGTTGTGGTGCTTGTTGTTCGGGATGTTGCGAGGGTTGTTGTGAGAGTGATTGTTGTAGCAATTGTTGTGAGGGTTGCTGTGAGGAAATTTGCGACGATGAGGATGCTTGCCTAAAAATATTCCTTATTGTTCTTGCTGTTTGTGTACTCATAGGGCTTGTCTTCCTAATTTTGTTTTTAGCAGGTGTTTTATAATTTATAATCTCTTATTTATGTCTAATGTTTATCCATCCAAATTATTACTCTTAGGAGAATATACTATTATTCAGCAATCGGCAGCACTGGCTATTCCTCATTATAAATATCGTACTTTTTGGAGTGATGGCCCTGTTCCCCCCTCTTTTGAGGTAAGTTTGTCCGAAGAGAAGTGTAAAGTAGGTTTGTGGACTATTTATGAAGAATTGGTAGACAAAAAAACAAGCAGTTTACACCTGGATCAACTAGCGAATGATTTGAAACAAGGTTTATGGCTCATGTCTAATTCGCCTATTGGCTATGGCTTGGGCAGTTCGGGAGCGGTCTGTGCCGCTTTGTATGATCGTTATGGGGTAGATCGTGCAACAATTGATCATGTTTCCTTACAACAGGTTTTGGCAGACTTGGAGTGTTCGTTTCATGGAAAAAGTTCGGGCATAGATCCCTTGGTCTCTTATCTAAAAAGTCCACTGTGGGTACAAACCAATAAAACTGTTGTAGAAACGACACTTCCCACCCTATCTGACAGTTGTGTTTTTCTCATTGATAGCCAACATCCGCGCATTTCTACCCCCCTTATTCGCTTTTTTGTGGAGCAATCACAACAAACTAGTTTCTTAGAGCATTTTGTCACCCCTGTTTCTGCAGCTGTAGATGATGCTATTAGCGCGTGGCAGCAAGGAAATGATGCTGCTTTGTTAGATGCAGTTGCTCTCATTTCGGCTAAACAACTCCAATATTTGCCTCCTATGATTTTGCCAGAGTGGCGCGCTTTGTGGAAAAAGGGTTTAGATACGGGAGATTTTTATCTCAAAATTTGTGGTGCAGGTGGTGGTGGCTTTTTGTTGGGGTTTGCCAAGAATTGGGAAGTTGCAGCCGCTTACTTTGGTGGGTGGTTGATTGAAAAATTGGATTTATAGGATTGATATTTTCTTATCATAATTCTAATTATAGAACAAGGAGGCTGCTCATATGAGCAGCCTCCTTGTTTGGTAGTGGGTAGCACAGCTTCTACTAGAGTTCACGCACTACTAAAACTCCTGCCATCAATTGATCGGTAATGATTAAGAGTTTCTTGCCACTCGAAAGTGATACAACAAAGTTCTTATCTTTATCAACAGTAAATGACCCAGATCTTGTTTCAGTTGAACCTACATATTCGGAAAAATGTCCTTCCAAACCCTGATATCCTGCTTCTAACAAAATATTTGTGCAACCACTTTGTGCTTGTGTCGTTCCATAATATCCGCCTGGATTGTGCGTATAAACTCTGTCTTTTCCTTCTGCTGGTGTTTCACAACTTTTCCAACCACAGATAGCACGCTGTAGATTCAAAGGCTCTGAGGCTACCCAAGGCTGAGAATCCATGTGCCAACTATGGGGATAAAGTGATGTCTGAGCCGATAAATTAGTCATAACAAAAAAAGAAAGCATTACAATTGAAGTAATTAAGTGTTGGATTTTCATAATAAACAATTAAAAGTATTACAATAAATAATTAAAAATATATTAAAACCATTTTTTGGCGACCTCTAAGGCTGGTTTTCCTCGGAGTGTATAACTCTTATCTTCTTTTCCCCCTTTGCCAAACCACTCATAAAAAAAGACCCCATAAAGTGCTTGTTCGTCTTTCCAAACTTGCGTAAAGGCATTGTAGCAATCTTCTTGCTCTTGCAAATCGACTGCACTAGGGGTTGTATAGTTCCAAGGATGCATATTGATACCATCTTGAGAAGTATAACCAAGTTCTGAAAAGAGCAATGGGACATTTTTATCTTTTTCCCACTTTTTGAAAGCTTCTTTGATAGATGCCCAAGCCTCTACCAGTTCCTTTACAGTAGGATCAGTTTTTTGGGTCAGGTCAAAATATCCAGTTACTCCAAGAAAATCCAATTGATCTTGAAACTCTATATCAAATACGGTATCCCAATTCGCAGAATACATCAATGCACCTTTATAGTACTTTTTAATGCCTTTGATAACATCATACCATCGTTCCTCTGCTCGATCTAAGGAGCTGTACTCTGAACCTACGGATAGCATATCAGCCTCGGTTCTTGTTGCCATTTGAGCCACTATAGCCATTAACTTACCATAGGATGCATACCACTCATCATAATTTGTAGGACGCAGTGTACCTCTCCATTGTCTATATCCTGGATTTTTGAGTAGAACAATTGGAAAGAGTGTCACTTTAAATCCCAATGCTTTGGCCTGTTTGGCTGTTTTTTCAACCTGTTTCCAATACGAGCTGCTTATTGAAGGAATATTGATAGCTGGGGAGCTATTATCATCCTGAAAAACTTTAAAAGTAAGACAGACCCAAGGTGATCCAGTAGCTCTAATTTCTTTGAGGAGCATTTTGTAATCGTAGTTGTGATCTTTGGACTGCAAGCCTAAGGTAAATCCTCTAATTGGCCCTTCTTGGAGTAGTGATGCAGCTTTACTGGATATTCTTGGGGTAAAATTTAATGCTTTATTAGATATTCTTGGCTTACTTTCTGAGAAATTAAACACTAGGATAAGTCCTAATAAAGTGGCAAACAACCTAAACAATTTCATAAATAGCACTCGATTTTCAATAACAGTTTTTGTAATATCTAAAGATATTTCTAATGAGTGGGGTATTTTTTAATATCCTCATTTGTAATGAAATAACTTCCTTTGAGATACTATGTATCTAACAGAATTCTTATTATGAATCGTATTGATACACTGAATTGGCACAAGGTATGATTTTTTTATTTTTTTATAGCACTATTTCAAAATTTATACTTGTTATTTTTTCAAGTTAATTATGCGTTTATTTTTTTTCAAAATTAAACAATCTTATTAGATCAAAACAACAATTCATAATAGACTTGTTGTTTTATATGCATTTCACAAAGCAATAAAATCACCTTATAAACAACTTCATAGAAAATCACAACCAAAAAAGCCACTAAATAAGTGTTTATTTAGTGGCTTGGTAATTTTCACTCCAATGAGTAATTTAATCCTTTCGGAAAATCCATTGTACAAATTCCTTAAAGGTTGTTTTTTTACCATACATCAAGATTCCGACGCGATAAATCCGACCAGATAACCAAATCAAGAACAAGCTACTGACTATGAGAATAAAGATAGAGCCTAATACTTGCCAGAGTGGCGGGTCAAAAACAATTCGGGCAGGCATTACAATGGGCGCAAAGAAAGGGATCATTGAAGACCAAACGGCCATGCTGCTCATTGGGTTTTCTACCGCAGAAATACCAATATAAAAACCAATAACAATAGGTAAAGTAACAATTAAAGTCAAGGATTGTCCTTCGCCCCAGTCATCGCCCATAGCCGCTCCTACAGCAGCGTACAAGGAGGCATATAGAATGTACCCTAATAAGAAGAAGACTAAGAAAAAGCCAATAATATAGATGTAATTAAAGCTTTGTAAGTCATTCATCACCATCATAATGGTATCATTTAAGTCGCCTGTTTCGGCGGTAGATACATTGGTGGCTGCTTGCATTTCTTGCAATTTATCAGAGAATAAAAAGCCCATTCCCAGATACAGTAATGGAAATACAATCGCCCAAATTGCAATTTGAGTCAATCCTACCGCTCCGACTCCAATGATTTTGCCCAACATCAATTCAAAAGGCTTAACCGAGGAAATGAGCACCTCTACAATTCTGTTGGTTTTCTCCTCCATTACTGAGCGCATGACCATATTACCATAAATAAAGATAATAAAGTAGATCAAAAACATCATCATCCCCCCCAAGGCGGTGGCAATTTCCACTCTATAATTGGCGGCTCCATCATCTGTTCCGTCCAAACTAGGTGTTTTGAGTTGTACATCCGTATCCAGTCGATCCAATGTCTCTTTGTCCAAGTTCATGGAGGTCATTTTGATTTTCTTGGCTTGCTGCTTAAACGCATCTTTAATGCGTTTTTTGGTATTCACCCCTAGATCTTCATCCGAATAGTACTGTACATTGATGGTTTTGGTTAAGCTGTCCAATTCCTGTTCTGGCAAGTACAAAATCCCTTTATAACCTTCTTCTTTGAAATTATCTTTGAGGGTTTCTAAGTCTGTTTTGGGGTATTTGTAAGTAATCATCCCATCCTTGAGCTTGCCACGTTCGCTCAACTGCATAATATCATGCGGATCCAACAACGCTACTTCTTTCCGTTCTTCTCCCGAAGACATGATAAAAATCAAGGCTGCCCAAAAAATCACAAAGCCAATGGGGGCTAGTATAGTGGTCAGAATAAAGGTCTTCTTCTTTACTCTTGACGTGTATTCTCTTCCTGTAATCATCCAAAGTTTACTCATCTGACGCTCCTCCTACTATTTTAATGAATATTTCGTTTAATGTGGGTAGTATCTCATTGAATGCCTTGATGGTCGTACCATAGCTCAATAAGTACTTCAAAAAGTTATTGGCATGTTCATCATCGCGCAACTTTACCACAATTCTGTTTTGGCTTTCACGCTCCAAATCAATGTGTTCTTCAATATCCGCAGGCAAATCTCCGACATAATCCAATTGAAATAAATGCTCTTTGAATTGCTCTTTCACATCTTGTACCGAGCCTTCTAGCACACTTGTCCCCTTATTAATAAGTACAATATTCTCACAAATCTGCTCTACCTGCTCCATTCTGTGTGTGGAGAACAAAATAGTAGTCCCTTTTCGATGCAGTTCGTAAATCTCGTCGCGAATTAGATTGGCATTAACAGGGTCTAGGCCCGAAAAGGGTTCATCTAAAATTAGTAACTTGGGTTGGTGGATAACGGTACAAATGAATTGAATTTTTTGCTGCATCCCTTTGGAAAGCTCTTCAATGTTTTTGTTGTGCCAGTCCTCTATTTCAAACTTAGTGAGCCAATAATCGAGTTGTTCTTTAGCTTGTTTTTTGCTGTATCCCTTGAGGCGTGCCAAGTAGGTAATTTGTTCCCCTACTTTCATTTTCTTGTACAAGCCGCGCTCTTCGGGCATATAACCAATTTGAGAAGGGTGATTGCTGTTGAGAGGTTCTCCTCTGAACAGTATGGTTCCCGAATCTGCCCTAGTAATGGTGGTTATGATACGGATGAGCGACGTTTTGCCCGCGCCATTAGGGCCTAGCAAACCAAAGAGCTTGCCTTCTGGCACTTCAAAGGAAATGTCGTTACAGGCTACATGGTCTTGATATGTTTTCCGTACATTCTGGAGTTCTAATACATTCACTGAATATAATTTTTCATTTTATTATTCTAGTAAAAAGCTTTACAGTGTGCTTTTTCACTAATAATTCGTTTAATTCTCGTTCTAAGAACAACTTTCTATCAGATAGCAAAGTTATCTATTTTAACCCAGATAAAAGTTCTTTAGTTTCCACTTTCCATTAAGTGGAACATAATTTCGACTAATGCTTATTCCTTATCAACCAATATTTTTTTTTATTGGCATAATGCCTTTATCTGAATACTGTTATTTGAGAAAAGAAAAAATAAAAACCTTATTTTAGGGGTACTGTCATTCTATTTATTGTAATAATCCTTAGAATATTTATGTATACGCTTCCTAACTACTTTTTGTCTTCTGATAGTACGTCCGATGTTGTGCAGCACTTTTATAAAAGTAATGAGGCTATTGATCGTAGTCAAATACAATTAACCCATCATCTTATTTCTTTTTTGCAAGAAGGAGAAAAAATAATCCTGCTGCCAGAGCAAACAGTCCATATTCATTCTGATTCTTTTTTGTTATTATCAAAAGGACAATGCTTAATGACGGAAAAGCTCTCTACTGAGCAGCGTTATCGCAGCCATTTACTATTCTTTAAGCATAACATTGTACAAGATTTTTTGCTCAAACACCAAATCGAAATTCCCGACCAAACAGCACCTTCTAATATCCAAGTGCTCCAATATAATCCTTTTGTACACAATTTTGTAGCCTCTCTAAAATTTGCCCCTCCAGCAGATGCTATCTTCTTGCGCCACAAGGTAGAAGAATTTTTACTATACAGCTACCGTCAATATGGTGCATCCTTCTTCTCTTTTCTCAAAACACCTCCTGTATATGATTGGCAACAGGTGACACTAGTGGCACAGAAAGCAATTTATGAAAAACTAACCTTGGAACAAATGGCCTTTTTATGTTCCATGAGTGTTTCCACCTTTAAACGACGTTTTGCAAAATACTATAAAAGCACTCCACAATCTTGGTTGCGAGAACAACGGCTTCAACGAGCCGCTCTTTTATTGCGCCAAGGCGAATATCGTCCTAGTGAATTGTCTGAGGAATTGGGTTTTCAGCACCATTCTAGCTTTACAGCAGCCTTCAAAAGTCGTTTCGGAGTGACTCCAAGTGCCTATGTAAGCCAAGCTTGAACACATAGCCTTATTTATTGAACGTTTAGCCCTAACAGACCTTAGAAGAAGCAACTATCTTTGTACTATAAGTTTATTACTAACCACACAATTCTTATCAATAATGAAACAAGTTATCTTATTTTTTCTTTGCTGGACACTTTTTAGTTGTAATTCTGATGCACAATCTACTACCAAAACTTTTACGCTCAAAAGCAGTAATCTAGAAGGGCAAGCAACCCCTCAAGAAGTGATGACGGGCTGTGGTGGCACCAATCAATCACCTCAATTATCTTGGGAAAATGCCCCAGAAGGCACCAAGAGTTTTGCCATTTTAATGCACGATCCAGATGCACCTACTGGTAGTGGATGGTGGCACTGGCTCGTTGTGAATTTGCCTGCTAATACGACAGAACTACCCATCAATGCAGGCAACCCCAAAGCTGGCCTTTTGCCCGAAGGTGCGGTACAAACCAGAACGGATTATGGTCAGGTTGGTTACGGTGGCCCTTGCCCGCCAGAAGGACATGGCCTGCACGAATATACGATTACCATACACGCACTCAAAACGGATCGTTTGGACATCAAGCCCGATGCTATCCCAGCCACTGTTGGTTTTCAAGTCAATGCCAATACCATTGGTAAAGCGTCTTTAGTCTTTTATCACCAGCGATAGATGGTTTATGGTATAAAAGGGCCAAATTGGCTTGTGGCATCAATTGACACTCCTGCTCCATAGCCAAAGGGCAATCTCCATGTTATAATGAGAAGAAGCCACAGCAGGGTAAGCATGAGGGGCATTTTACGGATGTTTTTTTTAAAATAATGCATACAGGGGCGTATTCATGATAGTTCAACTTGAATTATAAGCGTTTGATTAGGAATAGACTTTACAAAAAAGTATTCCATTGCTGTATTCATAAGTTTAGTACCAAACAAAATGTGCGCTTACACCTAAAAACGATTCCAAGACGTTTAATTTATTCCATTTTAATAGACATTATAACGAATGGAGTTGTATAGAGATTAAAAAGTGAGATTTTTTCATCAATCAAGGCACTCGCAAAGCGATCTGCGTGGGTTGTACCTAAAAGGTACAACCCCGAAGGGCTCACGTAAGTAAAAGTACTAGCGTATTTAGTTCATAGCAGCGCTATGGAATTAATTTTTAACGATGATTGAGGGAACCCCGAAGGGCTCACGACCACGAAGTAGCAGCGAAGATAAGTAAAAAGATACTTTTTTCACGGCAAAGCGATTCGTAATAATGTCTAATACCTCTATTTTTTGTGCTGTACAAAAAATGAAAAGCCAGGAAGTATTGATTCAAAAATAAAGTACTTTTGCAGCACTGTACAATTAAGCAAGCTATAGCCTTTGTTTTCTGTA
>JBGCDW010000067.1:0-19877 GCA_045105775.1 Aureispira sp. | reverse complement strand
CTATGGAATCAATTTTTAACGATGAGTGAGGGAAAAAGATGCTTTTTTCGCTACGAATTTAGTCGTGATAATGTCTATTAGGTTCAACTTTGTTTGTCAGTAAATCGCCTCTATATATTAGGTAATCAATGATTTTTTGACCATACTTAGTGAATTGATTATTTTTTGCAATTTTAGATGAATCAAGGTTAATGGATTTAAATTTAGCTACTATTTCTTCTGGTTCAGGAATAGCAAAACCACCAGAAGGGAATTTTTTGGATTTTCTTCTAGTGTACCCAATTTTTTGATTAATGAGTTTTATATTTGCCCAAAATTCAGGGGATAGGTTTGTGTAACTTTTATTTGCTTTCATTTAAATTACTTTCGAATTTTTCAATGAATTTACTAAGCGAACAACCTAATGCTTCTACAATTTTTTTCAATTCAATAAGATCAACTCTTCTTTCTCCATTTTCAATTTTACTTATAAATGATTGAGGAGCATTGAGCTTATTTGCAAGGTCGATTTGCCTAAAGCCACTTCCTATCCTTAAACTATAAAGTGTTTTAAGAAGCGTTTTGTGTTCTTTGCTATTTAGACTTTTATCCATTTTGTAAATGTAAAACCTATTTTAGGATATACCATATTAGGATATTAACACAATATGTATTATCTTTGAAAGAAAAAGATGCAACTATCGCTAGATGGCAAATTTGCCACATATGTTCCACCTAAAGGTCAATTGTTAAAATGGGTTGGAAACAAACAACGATTTGCAGGAGAAATTACTAGGTTTTTCCCTGCAAAATTTAATAATTTTTATGAGCCATTTATAGGTAGTGGAGCTATCATAGCTACTGTTTCGCCTAAAAAAGGAATAGGTTCAGATGCTTTCAAGCCTTTAATTGAAATTTGGGAAAAATTGAAGAATGATCCTAAAGAATTGATTGAATGGTACTCTGTTCGTAGACAAGAGTTAGAAGAAGAGGATAAAAAGGTGGTTTATGAGAAAATAAAAGCTTCCTTTAATAAGAACCCAAATGGAGCAGATTTTTTATTCCTTACTCGTTCTTGTTATGGAGGTATTATTAGATTTAGAAAATCTGATGGGCATATGAGTACTCCTTGTGGAGTACATACACCTATACCAGTAAAGACTTTTGAGAAAAGAGTAAAAGAGTGGCATCTTAGATTACAAAATGTTGATTTTTTACATTTAGATTACAAAGATGCATTTGATATGGCTAAAGAAGGTGATTTAATCTATTGCGATCCTCCATATAGTCACAGCCAAAGTATTTTATATGGTGCTCAAGAGTTTAAATTAACAGAGCTATTTGATAAAATAGAAGAAGTTACAAATAGAGGTGTTAAGGTTGCTCTTAGTATAGATGGTAAAAAAAAGTCAGGAAAATATTTATGTGATTTACCTATTCCAGAAAATCTTTTTAAACAAGAAATTTATGTAAGTGTTGGAAAATCTATGTTAAGAAGATTTCAAATAGAAGGACAGAAATTGGAATCCGAAGAAGTTTCTGATCGATTACTTCTAAATTATTTAATTTAATGACAGACAACAGAGCCGGGGATATACGCTGTTGTCAAAATCAAGCGGAGCTTGTTATTTTGGGAATGGGGTATATTCCTAGTTCTGGTCTGTGCTCCCGTAGGGAGTTCGCGCAGGACTAGGGACTTGTCCCCGACGCTGTTCGAGTCGATCTGACCAAATCGAGGATGGACTCGAACTACGATATATCCAGCAGCAGCCCAAAATTTAATAATTCCTTTCAAAAAAATTAGATAACCAATCAAAGTAGTAGTTATATTAGGATATTTTTTTGACAATTGGAAAAAGATGTATTAGAGGTGCGCTAGAATGCTCATTCGCTGCCCTTGTTATACTATCTATCATCTTTCTTTTTGAATAAAATTAGTCCTACAGGAGAATTGTCTGTTTCTTCCTTCATTTTTTTGGTGTAATACCCTAAGTAAAACTTCCATTTGCCCAATGTGTTCATGCTCTACTTCCCTTATTTTGAGATCAACTAGCACGTAACACTTTAGCTTTACAGGATAAAAAACTAAGGCTACAAAATAATGTAGAATAGTTGGAAAACAGCGCGCTTCTTTTAAGTGGATCAACAAGCCCCTTAATCGCTCGGTTGGGTATATAATCGCCCCTTTTACGAGTGCTTATTGGTACGACTAATAAAGGCAATAAAAATGATACTAGACAAGCCATAAAAAACAATAAAGGCAGGATTTTTCTTAACAGGCCCTTCTATGGCAATCCTAAAAACATCCCAATACACAATAAGCGTGTACAAAATAATTTCGATCAAAATAAAGCTCACAAAAAGCTTAACAAAGTCCTTAGCTTCAGAAGATTCGCTCATAAGTAAGAGTAGAATTAAAAATGAATTTATAAAGATTGGAGAAAAGTAGTGGCAGCCTCTAGGCGTTCTGGCTTGCCCACATCAAACCAGTAATCTTGGTCGTGTACATAACCCAAAAGAGCATGTTGGGCCGCCAAATCTAAATAGGCTGGTGTAATGGAAAACTTACTAACTTGCTTTGGTAACCATTCTAATAAGGTTGGGTTTATAATATGAATGCCACTAAAGGCATAAGGTTGCAAATTGGACTGCGGACGTTCTACGCGTTCTTCCCCTGTTTTGGTGTTCTGCCAACCACTCAGTCGTTTTTTTGCATCAAATAATAGATAACGACTGCTCTCGCGTTTGCGAATAGCCAAGGTAGCCAAGGCTGCTTGCTTTTGGTGTGCCTGCAACATTTGCCCCAAATCCAAATTGGTCAGTACATCTACATTGTAGAGTACAATGGGTGCTGTTCCTGCAAGCAATGGAGCTGCTTTGACCAAGGCTCCCCCCGTTTCCAACAGTGCCTCACGCTCATCCGAAATCTGTATTTGGCTTCCAAAATTATCGTGTTCTGCCAAATACTCCAATACCAATGCCCCAAAATGGTGAATATTCACCACCAAATCGTGAATGCCTTGCTGCTGCAAATACTCTATAGCACGTTGCAAAAGTGTTTTGCCTGCCACCTCTACCAGTGCTTTGGGCCGATCATTGGTAAGCGGGCGCAAACGGCTGCCCAATCCTGCTGCAAAGATAAATGCTTTCATAAATTGATTTTAGATGATCTAGCAATTTTTTTAAGACCAATCCAATAACTGTTGTTATTTATGTTGATCAAGTTCTATAAAGTACCATTAATGATACAAATATAGTTGATAAAAAGACCTCTTTAGGGTTTCGATTGCTAGATAAGGAAGTTGTCAATAAAATAAGCTATCTTTTGTTAGAATTTTAAAAGAAAGATTTCCTTAATCAACGAACGCATTTTAATGAGTGAACTACAAACAGTGACCCAGCAATCATTGCCCCTACAAGGTCGTCCAGCAGAAGAGATTTTAGAGCAATTATCCCAATTGAAGCAAAATGATGTGGCATGGGAGTCAGGCAAAGTGCTGGCCTACGTTTATGAACCCAAAAAAGAAACAGAACTCGTCACCAAGGCTGCTTACAGCATGTACTTGATCGAAAATGGCTTAGATCCCACAGCTTTTCCTAGCTTATTGAACTTAGAAAATCAATTGATGGGCATTGCTATTGATTTGCTGAATGGAGATGACGAAACCGTAGGAAGCTTTACTTCTGGCGGAACCGAGAGTATTATCCTAGCCGTAAAAACAGCTAGAGATTATTATAAAGATAAGCACCCAGAAATTGCAGTGCCCGAAATGATTGTAGCCGAAACCGCCCATGCCGCCTTTCACAAAGCAGGGCATTATTTGGGAGTAAAAGTAGTCGTCGCACCTGTTAATAAAAAAACTTTTAAACTAGAAGTAGCCGCTGTCAAGGAGTTGATTACGCCCCAGACTATTTTGCTAGTTGGATCGGCACCGTCTTATGCCCATGGGGTGATTGATCCTATCAAAGAATTAGCCGCACTAGCCTTAGAAAATAACTTATTGTGCCATGTAGATGCTTGTGTAGGCGGTTTTTATTTGCCCTTTGCCCAAAAAGCAGGTTATGAAGTGCCCCCATTTGATTTTAGCGTAGAAGGCGTAACCTCTATGTCTGCCGATTTTCATAAGTACGGTTATGCAGCCAAGGGGGCTTCGTGTATTCTACAAAAAAACAGAGACCTACGTCGTTATCAGATTTTTGCTTGCTCCAGTTGGGCAGGTTATACCATTATCAACCCCACGGTATTGTCAAGCAAAACAGGTGGCCCCTTGGCAGGAGCTTGGGCAACCATGCAGCACATAGGAGAGGAGGGCTATATAGAAATGGTCAAAGGCTGCCAGGAAGCCACGGCCTTGTGTGTGGCGGCTATTGCCAACATTCCAGAGCTGGAAGTAATGGGAACCCCCGAAACCAATTTGGTAGCGATCAAATCCACCCATCCTGCTGTGAATGTTTTTGGCATCAGCGATTTTATGGACAAACGCGGCTGGCACATTCAAGTACAGTTGGCCTCTAGTTGTGGTGAGGAAGCTTTGCATTTGAGTATCAACCGCGCCAATGTAGCCTTTATTCCCGAACTCATGGAGTTGCTCCAAGAAGCGGTAGCGGCACAATTGGCGGCTCCCCAGGAGGAAGCTATGGCGATAGACCCCAGCATGTTTGCCCCCATGCTCGAAAATATGGATGCGGCTACGTTTGATGATTTGGCCGACATGCTTGGCTTGGGCGGTGCTGGGAATGGCTTACCCGACAATTTGGAAATGATTAACAATATGCTCAATCAGTTGCCCCCTCAACAGAGAAATGTGCTGTTGACAGAGTTTATGAATAAACTCTTTACGGCAACATCTTAGGATCAAAATGTACTTAAAATAATTAAACTATAGCTGGAATAGTGCTTAGGGCAAGCTTTTGATGGGGCTTGTCCTTTTTTTTGATAATTATTAGGAGCACACTATTAATGAAAAAGGAGAGATTTGCTTACGCCAACTTGGCTTAGAGCCTACTTAAGAATGACTTAGAGAAGTTGTTCAATTTCTTTTTGGGATAGCCCAGTATATTTTATGATCTTTTCTATAGGAAAACCATCAGCTTTCATTTCCAAGGCTATTTGTATTTTTTCTTCTTTTCTGCCTTCTTCTCTGCCTTCCTCTCTGCCTTCCTCTCTAGAGCTGTCAACCACATTTTTTAGATCTCTGTAGTATTTTAGACTTTCTTCGTATTGTTTTTTCTCTTCAGAAGAAAAAGAGGCAATTTCGGCAATTTCAAAAAGTTTTAGAAATACTTTTTCCTGTAAGTTGGCTGGACGATTTTGGAGATTGGCTAAATGGCGAAAAATGTAGAGCCATTTTTCGAATTGGGAGTTGAGTTCGCTGGCTGTTTTTTGAAATTTTGGTAATTCTATATAGATATAAGTAAGTTTATCAAAAAATATTTTTCCTTGCTGATTTTTTAATTTTACTTCATGTAATAAGGTGGTTTCATCTTTGTGTTCATCAAAGATGAAATCCAAAATGCCAATAGTGTAAACGGCTGAAAGCTTAAAATCCCAATCTCCTTTTTGAGCTTGTTCCTGAATGGGAAAAGTAGAGTAGTAAACAGATCGATCTTTAAAGAAGTTTTGTTTTGCTTTTTGAACTTCTACAATAAATTTCTCTCCTGAGGCACTCTCACAATACAAATCAAAAATCGCTTTTCTCTCATACTTATTGTCTCCTAGCTGTTCATTTTTAGTATAAGAAAGATCTTTTATCTGGTGTACAGGGGGGAGGAGTTGATTCAGGAAATCAATGAGTAACTCCTTATGAGGCTCTACTCCAAAAAGCTTCTTAAAACCAAAATCAGTAAGCGGGTTGATGTATTTGTCTTTCAAGTGCATAATTATCTTGCTACAGTAATTCTTATACAAAAACAAAGATAACGATTTTTGAGGAGCTATGCCTTGATGTTATTTGTTTTTTAAAATTGTGGCAAATAAAGTTTAAGACAAAGTTGTATGGCAGGTGCTAACCATTATTACTTTAACAATAATTATCACCTACCACACTATATTTAATACAAAATCTGCTCTCCATGCTGGCTCAAATCCAAGCCCTTCTCTTCTTGATCTTCACGCACCCGAATGGTTAGTAATTTATCTACAATGATGTACAGCAAATAGCTGCCTCCAAAGCAATAAACGGCTGTAATGACCAAAGCCAAGATGTGGAACAAGAAGGTAGAGGTTTCGCCATGAATAAGGCCCACTTCTGGGGCAAAAACAGCCGTGAGCAACATGCCCACAATTCCTCCAACCCCGTGGCTCGGGAATACATCGAGCGTATCGTCTACATTGGTTTGGTTTTTTAGATGGATCGCCCAATTGGAAATAAGGGAAGCCACAAAGCCAATAAACATAGACTGACCAATATTGACAAAACCAGCGGCTGGTGTAATGGCTACCAAACCCACTACCGCACCAATACAAGCCCCTAAGGTTGACATTTTGCGGCCGCGCATACGCTCATAAAAAATCCAAGTAATCATGGCTGTAGCAGAGGCAATATTGGTGTTCGCGAAAGCAATAACAGCATCGGCATTGGCTCCCAAGGCAGAACCCGAGTTGAACCCAAACCAACCAAACCACAACAAGCCTGTTCCCAACAAAATATAAGGGGCATTGATCTGGTGCTCAAATACATTCTTGCGCTGTCCTAAGAACACCGCCCCTGCCAGTGCTGCAAAACCAGCCGACATGTGTACAACCGTTCCGCCTGCAAAATCCAACACGCCCCAATTTCTGAACAAACCATCGGGATGCCAAGTCATGTGGGCTAGTGGGCAATAAATAAAGATGCTGAACAAAACCATAAAGAAAATATAGCTTCTAAAACGCACCCGCCCTGCAAAACTACCCGTAATAAGGGCAGGAGTGATAATGGCAAATTTGAGTTGGAACAATGAAAAAAGCAAAAAGGGAATAGTAGATGAAAAATCTGGATTGGGCTCCAAACCTACATTCTGAAAAGCAAAATACGTCATCGGATTGCCCACAATGCCCCCCATACTATCGCCAAAGGCCAAACTAAAGCCCACAAAGATCCAAAGCACACTAATAACCCCAAGGGCTACAAAGCTCTGAAACATGGTAGAAATAACATTCTTTTTGTCGATCATCCCGCCATAAAAGAAAGATAATCCAGGGGTCATTAACAAAACAAGGGCACTAGAAACTAACATCCATGCTGTATCGCCCGAATCAATAGCAGAACTCAGTTCGCCATAACTGCTAGAGGTAGAAATACAAATGAGTACTACGATGGTTAGTAGTACAAAATTAAGTGATTTGTCCATTTTTGAAATGAAATTAATTAATTGATTGATTGATTGATTGATATGTTGTTTTTATTGGTTCAAGCATAAATAAGGCTTACCATTTTTCATGTACTTCGTCTGAACCACCTTTGATTAGTATACCATTAGCTAATCCACCAATAGAAAAGTTAACACTGTCATTTAATCCAATTACAGTTAAAGAGGAATCTACAGCCCAAAAATACTTGGCTTCAAAGAAAAAAGTAAAATCATTAAATTGAACTAATAATTTGCCTCCTGTACCAATAAAATTTTTAGGAACATTGTGATATTGGATGTTCATTGCATTTTCAAAACCATAAGGAGTATCTCTATCATTAAGGATATTTAAGTAAGATGCAAAACCCGATAAGTCTAAGCCTATATTTCCTATTTTGAAGCCACCAAACAATACCCCAAACTGAAAGCCTAATGATATATTAATAGTGTGGAATCTTGCTGTAGATGTATCAATATTAACATTATATGGTGTATACATGAAGTCTATATAGGGTGCATAAAAAATATCAGCATTTCCATTATCACCCAAAGCATTGCCCATATCTATTTCTAATAGATTGCGTATTCGATAACCAATAGCTAAAACATGTTCGTTTTCAGGAGAAATAAGTCGTGTTGGAGATATACTATCTCTCATAAAAACTCTTGATGTAAGACCAGGGTTTATTTTTAGTAAGATACCATGGCTTATAACCTTGTCATTTCCTTTTTTTGTTGTTTTTAAGATATTAATAGCATTAAAATCTATGGCAACTTGTGCAGAAAAAGAAAGCCCATCAAGATTAAATTCAGAAAAATTTCCTCCTCCTAATCCTGAAATAGCATATCTGTTTTTAAAAGGTGAAGCAATCAATTCTAATGGAGATGATAATTGAGCAAGAACTACGAATGAATTACTTATGAGTATAAGTAAAATTATATATTTTTTTGTGTGATCCATGGATATTAATTTGTGTTATTTAAAACTACATTATACTAAAAATAATACAAAATAAAAAGTATAGATTGGTTTATATGTGTATGTTACGCAAGTAGGGACATACAATCTTGTGTCCCTACCTACGTTTGCGTTTTTTTTCTTTGTAGAAAGCCTTATTAGCGACATAAATGGTTTTTTGTACTTCACAAAAAACAACAGAACCATCCTTATTGGTGAGTTGGGTGGTTTTGACAATATCTATTTCTTGTTGCTGGGTTACCTGTTGTTGGATGTCGGCCAACTCTTCTGAAGTGTAGGTGAACTGAGCATACAAATCTTCTCTGGCTGGGCGTTTGAAGAAGACTTCAGCTGATTTGTCCCAAACGACAAAATCATCCCCAATGAGGTTCATGAGCTGTACCATAGGGATGGGATCAACGGCTGCAAACATACTGCCCCCAAAAATAGAACTGACGTAGTTCTTATTCTTATAACTCAAAGGCAATTTGATGCGAATATTGAGCAAATCTTCAGAGACTTCAGTGATTTGTGCCGTACTTCGGCGATACATGGGCGAGAGGTTGAAGCCGTATTTGAAGATGGTACTTCTTTTGAAGAGTTTAGAACCTACCGTTGCTAGTTGCTGATAAACAGACATGTTGTACAATTAAAATGGGGAATAAAATTGATGGTGTTACTTGGTGATGGGTTATTTTTATACTCGTCAAATAATCTGAATTGGGTTACTACAGCCTACAGATTAGTTGAATAGAATGAAAAATGTATTGTATGTAATTGACTGTCAGTTTATTAAGGTTTTAAATGGTTTTTTATTTGATGTTGGCAGTCAATTAAATGCAATTAAATCACAAAGTTGCTTTTTTTTTGGAAAGCACAAAAATAGGAATCTTACTCTTAGAGTGGCAAGATTCCTATATTAATTATAGATTAAAAACTTGAATTTTTACTCTACGGTTATTCTGATCCCCTCCGAGTGGGCGGTGTATTCTGGCGCATACATGCACTGAATGGTAGTCACACCATTGGAAAAATCTCCTTTATGGTTAACACGCAAATCATATTCAAATACATAAGTCCCCTTAGATAAGTAGCTAAAAAAGAAATTGGTAGAAGCATCTCTGGTGCTTTCGTAGTAGCCCAAACCATCTTGATATTTGTACTGACTCAGTACATTGGTCGGTTCCAACCCAGCCGCACGCATGTCTTTCATGTGTACATACTCCATGTTTCTATCTACACGCAATTCAATTCTAATGGTAACCAAATCTCCAGGATTGAGTGTGGTTTTATCGACAGGTTTAAGCACAGGGCCTTTATCCGTATTGATTTTCTTAAACACCTTTTTATCTAATTTGAGCGGTGTTTCTTGAAAATGTGTGATTTTGTCCAAATTCTCAAAATATTGCCAATACAAGGCTCCCCAAGCCACTACTTTGTTGGGATTGCTGACTTTAATCTTGGCCATTTTGGGCGTAATTTCTTTGCCCTCCCAAGTCGTTTTGAAGTAGCCTGTGCCTGCTTCTTTTTTGATCTTGGATTGATCCAATTTTTTATTGCCGAGTGTAATGTTAATCTCCTTGTCTTCTAGCAACCAATTGTCGCCTGTTTTGAGCAGGGCATAACAAGCCGCAGCCGTTGCTTTGGTCGTTTTCCAGTGGGTCGTTTGTTTGGCTTTTAATAACCATACTTTTAGCTCTTCCACGGCTTTTTCATCTTTGGCCACCACATCAAACAATTCAATCATCAAAGCATGGGTTTCTATAGGCAATTGATACCAATAATACCCCGAAGGATATTTCCAATACATGCCCATTTCTTCATTGTGCAAGGCATTCTCACGCGCTGCTACCACGATTTTTTGAACAGTTTCGGCATCCTTATCCCAACGGTGCAAGCCCAAGGCCAACATACCCTGCATATACCTTGATTGGCTGTTCCAGTAGGTTTTTACTTGACCTTCATAATAAGCCAATGCCTTTTGGGTAGTTGGGTTGCTAATAGCTTGCTTACTAAACAACGAACGCGCATAGAAATAGTGGATAACAATGGCACTTAAATGATTTTGTGCCAAATATTCCTTTGCATCTTTACTAGCTTTTGCATATTTGAGCAAATCAGTATAATTCTTAGCAAATTTGCGATCAATGAAGGTAACAGCTTTTTGCAGCATGTTTTGCATATCGTCATCCTGCTTAAAATCCTCAATGCCCAATTGTTCCAAACGGCCAAAACCCTGTACCAAGTATTGTGTAATATACCAGCTACTACGCCCACCTGGCATCCAACTAAAACCGCCATCTGCTGCTTGGCGATCTTTAATTTTTTGCTTGGCTTGTGCCAACTCATTACCCATTCTATTCAAATCAAATAGAATTCCGATGTTTTTCTTTTGAGTCTCCTCACTTTGAGCATTAAGTACCCAAGGTGTTTCTTCTAATAAGGCATATTTCAACGCTTCATTCTTAGACAAATTGCTTTTTAAGGCTTCTGTATCAATATTTTTCCATTGGTCAAACACACGTTTGATTTTTGGATGAGAATTGGCAACATCACTTGCTAGGCTATTGGCATAATAGCGCGAGAAAATTTGCTCTGTACACTCATAAGGATACTCCATCAAGTAAGGCAACGATTGCAAGGCATACCAAGCAGGATTTTGCGTAAACTCCAAGGTCAATTTGTGTTGTGTCAATGTATTGGATTTGCTGGCTGTACGCATACGTGCAAAATCAAAGGTTTTGGTTTGCTTGCCGCGAACAGGCAGGGGCTGGGTTTCTGTTACCAACATTCTATTGGTAAGAACAGGAAGCGTTGATTCTTCGCCATCCGAAAAATTGCCTGCTTTGGCCACTACTCTGTGTACGAGCGGACGCGTCCAATTGTCGGGCACCTGAATACTCCAACTCAAACCATCGGATTGCCCTGCTTTGGCTTCAAAATTCAAGACGGTATTCTTCAACTTGAACTGCGCATCCAAAGGCTCTAAGGTAATGGCATCCATCAAGACCAATTTTGCGGTGCCCTTCATCGTTTGCTCGGTCAAGTTGCTCACTTTGGCCGTAAATTGAATGTCGTCCCCTTCTCTAAAGAAACGAGGCGCATTGGGCATGACCATTAAGTCTTTTTGTGTCACCACCGTATTGGTCGAGAAGCCATATTCCATTTCTTTGGTATGCCCAAAGAGTTGGAATTTCCAGCGTGTGAGGGCTTCATTCATAGTAAACTCAATTAATAAATTGCCTTCTTCATCTGTTTTTAGGGTTGGAAAAAAGAAAACCGTTTCGTTGAGATTGGTACGTACTTCTACCTCGTCCAAATCTCCCCCCTTATCATTGCTATCTTCTTCAGGTTCTGGTTGTGGATCATTTGCTTCTTCAATGGTTGCTGTTTCTGTGGCAACGCCAGCAGGGGCATTGGCCGCTTGAATTCTATCAGCATCAAAGTCTGCACTGCCTTCTACCTCATCGCTTAATAAGACAGCACTATCAGTGACTCTTTCCGCTTCTTTCTTAGATACTTTTGCTTTGCGCTCATATCTTCTAGCATTGGTGCTCATCTTTGCTCTATAACGTATAGGAGATAAGCGGTACATCTGGTAAGGGAAATCGTGCCAATCAAACTGTCGGTACACACGTGTGAGAGGGCTGTAATATTGATTCCATTCATTACTGAGGAGTCTAGCACTAGTGGCGCTGAAACTATTGTAAGCACTCATACCCAATTGTGGGCTGCTGGTTCCCAAGAAATCGGTATTCCAACTATGGACGGCAAAGGCATCTAGTGAGGCATCGTACATGCTGGCTAGTAATTCTGCACTCACTTTTTTGCCTTCGGGGCCTTTGATTTTGAGCGTCCACGTTTCCTTTTGGCCGGGGTAAAGCTTGTCGCGGAAGGTGGCATATTCTATGGAGAGCTTTTTGTTGCTCCAAGGCACAAAAATAGTTTTGGTTTGGTTGTAAAAACGGCCTTGCAGTACGCTAGTTAGGTGAAAATGCAAGTTGCCACGATGTTTCTCCTCTATGGCCAATTGAAGGGTTTGGATACCCTTGGGCTGTAGCCATTGACGTGCTACTATTTTTCCATCGTGCTCCACTTCATACAAGACATGTGTTTGCTTATTAAAACTGCCTACTTGTATATCGAGTGTGGTACCAGGCTCTATACCATAAAAAGATTGAGGCGCGTGCAAAGCTTTGTTGGTAGCCACCGTAGAAGCCTTTTTGTCATACAAGGTGAAGAAACGCGTCAGTTCTATTTTTTCTCCATATTTGTCTTGGCTTTGTACCGTTACTTTGTATATGCCTTGCGGCCAATCTTTAATATTTTGATAGGCAATTTTTGGACTTTTTTCAGTATCAAATGTCGTATTGACCATTGCTTTGATTACTGCCCACGTTTCCTTTTTATCCTCATTTTGATAAGCGACATAAGGGAATTTTTTCTTGAAGTCCGCTTCCTTTAGGGTGTAATAATCTGGTTGACTCCACCAACGCGTTTTGTACACTTTGTCGGGCATTTGGAGTTGTTCGATGACTACTTTACCTTGAGCCGCTTCAAATTGTCCATTGAGATTACGACTGTTAATATACAAGCTATCAGCAGTAGATTTTTCTACTATTTCGGGCAATTTAATACTCAAATCCAAGGCCACATAACCAGCTCGAACGCTGCTCGTAGCACTGTGTGTTTCGCCTGTAATATCTATTACATCGGCATAGACATAGTAGGTAAACGAAGGCTTTTTATCGGCTGGTATCGAACGATCGGGCTGTGCCTTGAAGGTAATACTGTATTCGCCTTTTTCATTGGTGGTGGTTTCGCCAAAGGTCATTTGTTGTTCCTCTTGACTGTAAGGAATATACCAACCCCAACGCCAATTCCAATAAGGAAATTGTACTTTACGAACCACGCGATAGGTTACTTTGGCACCATCAATATTATTGCCTGCATAAGCTTTGGCCTGTCCTTTTACGGTGATAGAATCATCGAGCTTGTAGGCTTCTTTGATAGGCAAGGGCGTTACCTCAAATTTGGGGCGTTTGTATTCTTCTACTTTAAAGTATTTTTGGCTGCCTGTGAGATCATCGTGCAGGTGCATATTTCCCGTTAGGCCAGAGCTGGGGGCATTAAAACTACCATGAAAAGTTCCGTACTCATTGGTGGTTAATTCCAAATCGGCTACTTTCTGATAATTAGCATCATACAAGATAACAGTACGGCTGGAATTGGTCACTAAGTCGGGGACTTTTTTGCCAGGGGTATGTTCTAAGACCAAACCTTTGAAGTAAATGGTTTGACCTGGGCGATAAATAGCGCGATCTAAGAAGAAGTGTGTTGTTCGGGTTACGTTATCATCTGCATAATAATTATACTTATAGTAATCATCATCCAAGTGTAATACATCCTTTTTGTGGGTGATTTTGAGTGAATAATAATTTCTATTGGTATTCAGATTCCTATCATTAAAAAAGCCGTTTTTATCTGTCTTGGTAGTCAATACCTTTTGTTCGTACTCTTGCCCAAGAAAATTGCTTTGCCATACAAAAAACTCTACGGTAGCATTGGCGACAGGTGCACCTGTTTGAGCATTTACAAGCGTATATTCATAAGTAGAATTATTTCTTCTCTGCACCAAACGCAGATTGGAAACATAAATATTGGCGTGTGCAAAGGCATTTTTTTCATAACGGAATTTTTTATCCGTAGCGGCCACAATTACATAGCGTCCATTGGGGAGGGCTGGGATGGCAATTTCAGTGCGGTGTTGTTGAAAATCGCCTTCATTGGGGAGTTTGTGCTCCCAAGTATAGGCACCAGAAATTCCGTTGATGTAGTTTAGCTTTTCTTTGCCGTATAAGTCGTTTATTTTTCTTGCTATTTGATGGTTTATAGGTACAGCCTTAAAATAAAGTTGATCGATATTCTTATAGCTAATACTAGCCAAGCCTTCTTGTTGAATAGAGTTGATCTTTTCTACTTGTACTTGCAGGGATTTTTGGTCAATGGCTACGCGCAAATTCTTGCAAAGACTTGCGCCATAACTCTTGGGATATTGCTCTACAATGGTATTGCACAAGGCTCTCGCTTCTTTTAATTTCCAGCGTTTAGGATCTTCTGCGCCTGCTTTGTAGCTATTCCCTTGCATTTGATAAAGCTTGGCCAACTCATAGGCAATATTGGCCCCTGATTTTATCGTTTTGTATTGCTTATACAAGGTTTTTAAACGTTCTTCTAATAGAAGCTCTTTATCATTGAGCACACTGTTTTGTTGGACAAAAGACAAGCGATTGAGATTGAGATCAATAAATGCTGCGGGGTCTTTGTCTTTTTGGTGAAATTGCAGTCCTTCTTGGTACAAGAGCATGGCCTGAAACTTGGGCGACAAGCTATCTTTGGCCGTCAAGGAGCGATTGATGAAGGCATCTACTGCTGCAAAATCCTTGGGATCGTCCAAGTAAAATTTATAAGCAGGTTGAGTGAGGTAATAATGATCGGTGCGGTAAAAATCTAGTGCGCGGTGCAATAGAAAATCATACAAGGTGGGGCGCAAGCCTTTGATGTATTGTCCTTTGGTGAGAATGGGATCAAATTTGTCTAAATTGATGTCTTGGCTTTTTTTGTTAGACAAACTGGCTTGATAGAGTTCGTAGATTTTACCAGTAATGCGTCGCAAATCCCAAGTCTGCATATCCACAGGATCAACATCGACGGTAGCAGTTCTGTTTCTAAATTTGGAGACATTTCTTTTGAGGTAATTGTAATACAACTCGGCCAACATGGATTGCAAAATAGCCTTGGTAGGAAAGGTTGCTTTTTGGGCTTCTTGCTCCAAGCGCGCAATGGCCTTGACCAAGCCATCTTCCTCTAACTGGACTTGTTGCTTGTTCATAATCAGCAATACCTTGACCAGTTGCGCCTCTTGTTGAGGAGCCTCTGTATCTTGTTGGATTTTGGCATATAATTGTTGGGTGGCCTCTAGGGCTGATTTAGTTTTTCCGTCTGCTTCCAAGGCATGAATGGCCTTCCAGTCTTTTTCGTACATATTGGTTTTGGGTTGTGCACAGGCAGTAGTGCTGTACAGTATGCTAAGAATAGCAAGTAAGGAAATCCAAGAATAGACTAATTTCATAGATTAATGGTTTTTGATATTTTGATGTTTGGGTCTGTTTGGCTTAGATAAACAGGAGTTATCTTAAATAGGATTGAGAAAGCCAGCTACTTCAATTAGGTGATAATAGCCATTCCAATAAATAATTTTAAAATCGTACGTGTAACTATTGCCATTGGCCGCTTGTAGGCGTAGCGAATAACTTTGCATTTGAGCAGGGGAACCCTCTTCGTAAGCTTGTTGGTGTACTAATTCTATGCCTGTATTTTTGAGGGTGCTAACTTGATCGCCTAGTTGTTGTGGAAGTGCTGTCGAAAAAAAGGCGGCAAGCCGTTGTTTCTGGGCTATGCGTTCTACACTCAAGGCGCGTTTACCTTTGGGTGTATTCATATAATCTTTGATTTGTTGGGCACTTTCGCCCTCAGAGGCTAGGAGCAAATCCTTGAGCAATAATTGATTGTCTAGGAGTTGGAGCAATTGATCGGTATTGGAGGTAGTAATGCTTTGTACAATTTGTTGGTTCAGTTCGTCCATGGATTCAAATGCTTGATATTGATCGCCATTATAATTAGGATCATTACAAGCTTGAAAGAAACTTATGAAAAACCAACAAAAAAGCAAGGTGGTGGTGCTTCTCATTAGAGGGTGGTTAAATGGTGTAGAGTTTTTAGTGCTCTTTTAATATACAAAAGTTAGGTTGTTTGAATAGATGTAGCAATTCCTATTTTTGGTGGACATGCTTTTGTTTAGATTTTGTTAATATAACAGATTAAAATAAAAAAACAGTCTCAAAATGAATTAGAGACTGTTTTTTTATTTTAATTTCCTTGAATCCAACTTTACTGTTTGACCACCCGAATACTTTGTTGTCCAATTCTCACAAAATAAAGACCAGCAGGCCAATCCCCTCCAATATACAATTGATCGCTTTGTTGGGTCAATTTTCGTTGCTCCATAATTTGGCCTAAGGCATTGCAAACGATCAAGATAGGCTGTTTGCTGAATGTTTTTTCAAAGGCATAATCTACGGTAATGCTTTGTGTAAATGGATTGGGGAACGCTTGAATATCTGCCCAATTGTCTGGAAGTTTGGTTACATTAATAGACGTAGTATCCGTAATTTCAAAGGCATCCACCAGACTTTCTACAATAGTGCCACTGCTGTCATTGACCTGAAAATACACCCGCATATCTCTAGTAATAGGCAAGTAATTGACAATATCATAACTTTGCTTGGCCGACCAGGAGTACTGTGCTAGAAAGGTATTTACGATTTCTGCGGTATCAGTACCATTGGTCATATAGACCACAAATCTATCACTGGAATCAACAGGGACATTTTTACTAATAAAATAATGAAAATTGAGGGTAGCTTTGAAATAAGTGGTCAAATCCATAGAAGGAGACACAATAGTAGTAAAACCATCGTCCACATCATCTCTACCTAGTTGCCCAGCATCATTATTACCTGTAATCAAACAGCCCTCGCCAATATCACCATTGAGATCGCCCTCACTAGGCAAGGCATCTCCTCTCCAAGTCACAATAGGATCGGGTACTCCAAATTCCCATTTGCCACTAATAGCATTGCCAAACTCTGTCCAGCCATAATCAAAAACAAATTCATCTCTATAGCCCGCTTGGATGGGATAAGTTTGGCCTGTGATAAGGGCCGAATCTAGCCCTGAACTCGTGAACACCTTGGCACGATGCCCCCATTGGCCTGCAATAATATCGTAGCTTCTATCGGGGTAAATTTGTAGACTAAAATTACCATTGGCATCTGCTTGTGTATCATATTCGTACAAATCACTTTTCAATTTGACAAAAGCATTGGGAATGGCGGTACTAGTCGCATCATCGACCACTTGCCCCGTCATACTAAAGGCAACAGCAGGAGTCAATTGGACATTCTGAACGGTAACTTGACCATTGCTTAGTGTTACACGGATGGTCTGAGGAATGTATCCTGCTTTGCTCACATAGAGATCATAGCTGCCAGAGGTTCCGATTCCTGTTTTGTACAGACCCGACAAAGCGGTTTGTTCAACCAAACTGGTGTTGAGTAATTCTATATTCACACCAAATAAATTCGCTCCTGTTACCTGATCGGTCACGACTCCCTCTAACCAGCAAGCACGCTGATAAGTTGGTTGCAAGACATGCAAACCTGTGTTGATATCCGAAACGAGTACCAACCCCGAAGGCAAATAAGGATAAGCTCCCCAAGCTCCATAAAAACCACTAGTAGGACTTAGATTATAGGTATCATAACGTCCGACTTCAACCAAATTGTCGGGGCGACTGGCATCAATCACAATGAGACCATCAGTATAGTAAGAAGTTACTAAATAGTCGTTGTGGGTGTGTACATTGTGTGGGATAGTATTGGGTGTTGGTGTTCTGTAACGATCTAGTTCTCTGATATTGCCGAGATCAGAAACATCATAAGAACCAATCCAAGCATTTGATTTTTCATCAGTCGTAAACAAGCTGTTGCCATCATCTGAAATCCACGCATTGTGGGTGAAATTTCTAGGTGTTGTTTGAGAAGCCAATAGGACAGGAGTGGTTTTGTTGCTCACATCGTATGCAGAGAAGGTTCCAGCATTAATGTCCGAAGTCCAAAGTGTATCGCCTCTAGTATAAGCATCATGGGCATAAACTGGATTGGTTGCTCCCATATAAATGGGCGTGCCAGGCGTGGTGTGTACATCTAAAATAAAGGTTTCTCCACTATTGATATTACTACCTGCTATGTAACAATATCCAGCCTCATCAATATACAAATTATGCGCCTTGTTAAAACTACTAGTCGTGCCATTCACCGTTAGGGTAGGTTTCCAAAATTGGAAAGTGGGGGTGCCCAAAGGCAAGGGCCCTAAGTCTATAATAAGCAAGCCATCCGCGCCTTGGTCGGTCGTTACATAAGCAAAATCGCCCCAAGTTTTGAGGTCGCGCCAAATAGATTGGACACCAGGAATAAAAAGTAACTCTACAGGAGCCGCAGGATTGGCCAAGCTGACCACAGAAGTACCTGTTCTAGTACCTACCAAAGCATATTCAACGCCTGTTTCATCCACATAGCCCCAAATATCATTGAGTTCTGAGGTATACGAAAGTTGCCCCACAGCAGTAAAATTAAAATCTGGTACTTGTGCCTGAGCAGTTGTCCCTATTAATAGTAATAATAAACAATACCATCTGTAATTCTTAAACATAGCTAGTTGTAATTTGTAATACCTTGTTAACAAAAGCATATACCTAATTGATTGAATGTCGTTTTTTTTCAATTAGATCAATACTTTTTACAAGGTTGTGAATTTGATGAAATGTAAACAGTCTCTAATAATATGCAGTAATTTATCAGAGTATGAGATCGTTGTGTGGGGAACAACAGAAGGGTTGGAATTGAATGCTACTAAATGTCGCTAAAAAAGTGCTAAATGAGAAAAAAAAGCTCATTTTTTTTTGAAAACTAAAAAAGGACGTTATATTTGCACTCGCTTAATACTAAAAGCGAAAATAGCTCAGCTGGTAGAGCACAACCTTGCCAAGGTTGGGGTCGCGAGTTCGAATCTCGTTTTTCGCTCTTCAAAAGCTTCTGAAATCTTTCAGAAGCTTTTTTTTTGCCCTTAAAGGATGATAGAAAATTGCACTAAAAAGCATCTTAGAATAATAGATATTGTTGCGAAATAATATAGTACAAGTTTTCGGAGCGTTTGTGCTGTAGTTAATAACCAACTCCAAGTTGGTTATTAACTACAGCACGCTTCGTTTTGCAATAACGTTTAATCGTTCTGCAAATGTTTCTAAATGTTAAGATGCTTACTCAGGTGTTGTGTTCAAGCATAAAAACTCAAAAACTGGCCTGCAAATTGATTAAGAAATGCTCTGTACGAGAATAAATATGCTTTAATCGCTATTTTAATGGCTATTTACTGACTAAAGTTTTAAATTTGTTATTATTACAAACGAGTAAAACCTTATAATGATTCTAATAACTTTATATTTGTAAGGTCAACTAGGCAGAAAGTGTAAGAGATTTGTAAAAACTCTACAACTTCTCGCATTATTTCAACTTTATTAATTATTCTAAATAAGAACATTTCATGAAAAAAAATGTATTAAGTTTTTCGGCAGCAATGTTAGTAATTGCTTCTTTGGTGAGCTGTGGTGGCTCTATGACAGAAGACCAAGTTCAAGCAGAAGCCAAAAAGATGTTTGATGAAAAGCAAACAGAATTGGCAGAGGAAGCCGTGACAGAATGCGACGAAAACAAAACAATGTATATGGAGCAAGCATTGGATTCTCTAAAAAATGCTGGCGCAATGTAGATTAGGCGTTGATGCTTACTAAGTAGCCGTTCAAAATTACTACTAACAAAAAACGGTTATTTTCCTCCAGCTCATCGTTGAAAATACTCGTCTTAGCCCGCTAAGACTCCGTTTTTCGCCTTGATCTGAATAAAAATATTCCTTTTTTTTAATTAACATT
>JBGCDW010000066.1:0-13346 GCA_045105775.1 Aureispira sp. | reverse complement strand
AATAAAAAAAGGAAGATTTTGTGCTAGATCAAGGCGAAAAACAAAGCTGTAGCGGGCTACAGCGCGTATTTTCAACGCCGAGCTAGGGCAAAAGAACCATTTTTTAGTACGGGAACTTTTTAAAGACTACTTAAATACCCCAAAGAAGCAAAAGAAAAGGGTATAGAGGGTATGGTTGTAGTGAGTTTTATAATAGACAAACAAGGTCGGATAAGGGATGCCAAAGCAATCAGAAACCCAGGGGGAGGAATAGGCGAAGAGGCTATAAGAATCGTAACAGCTATGAATGACTTACCTGAACCTTGGACACCAGGTCTTCAAATGGGTAAGGTTGTTGAAGTTCGATTTAATTTGCCTATTCGCTTTCGATTAAGGGACATAAAAGAATAACTAGAAACAGAACTGTCTATTAGGGTATAGTGAAATAAGAGTGGTAAATTAGTGATTCAAATAAAATAATTAATGCCATACAGAATAATAAAAATAAGGGTACACTCGTTTATTAAAGTGAACTAAGCCTCTGTCGAATCCAGCCACAGGTGAGCTCAAAGACCCTCATAAAACAAGTTGATCTATCTGACAATCAACTTTAGCACTAGTTTATGTAAACAGGTGCCCGTAAGAATCGCTTCAAATAGGCGATGATTTTTGTTACACTGTAGTAGATTCACTCAGCTATGAATTATATACATAGACTCTTCGTAACATCATTCTTGTGTTGCTTCTTGTTGTTGAATACATTTCTTATTTATGCACAGGGCGATAGACCTATAGTTTTAGATGCCATGCCTCGATTTCCTGGCTGTGAATTTATGACAGGAACAGATCGAGAAAAAAAGGCTTGTGCCGACAAGAAGTTGCTGAAATTTATTTATGGCAATATCAACTATCCCGAAGAAGCCCTAATGAAAGGGAAAGAAGGAAAAGTTATAGTAAGTTTTGTGGTTACTTACAACGGAAAAATAGATGATATCAAAATTTTAAAAGACTCAGGTTATGGAATGGGGCAAGAAGCGGTTCGAGTAATGGAATTAATGAACAAAAGGAATAAACGATGGAAACCTGGTCTATACCGTGGACAAAAAGTAAATGTATTGTACAGCTTACCTGTTCGTTTTCAACTCGACGATTCTGAAACTAAGATTTAGCACCATAATAAATGGCTCCATTAATGGTATCTCGCTCTGCACCAGTGACCGAAGCCAAGCTGTTGGGTTGTTTCTCAAGGCGCAATACTCCTAGTAAGGCCATCAATAACGCCTCTTTGTAGCAGATGAGTTCTTCGGAAGGACAATAGAGTTCTATGGGATAAAGACGCTCGCAATAAGCCTGAATACTCTCCATAAGATAGTGGTTAAACACACCACCACCGGTAGTCAAGACTCGAAAAGGTTGATCCTTAGGGAGCTGTTCTTGCTCTATGATTTGTTGCAGAGAGTTGGCAATACAAATCGCTGTATGTTCGCAGGCCGTAGCTAGTTTGTCTTGCCAATTGCCCTTTGCAGCTTTGTAGAGCGGGAGCACTTCTTGCTTAATCCAACTATTGCCCAATGATTTGGGATAAGATTGATGATAAAAATCAAACTGTGCTGCTTGTGTCAAGAGTTCGGGCAATACTTGGCCTGATCGCGCCCACGCTCCTGCATTATCATAAGAAGCACCCAACTCTGCTGCCAATCCATTGAGTACCTGATTGGCAGGGCAACAATCAAATGCTATCCATTTATGGTCAACAGGTGCAGAAACATTGGCAATCCCTCCCAAGTTTAAATAAAAGTCATAGCCTCCCAGCAAGTGCTGCTCTACCAAAGGAGCCAAAGGTGCTCCTTCTCCATTGAGTGCAACATCTTGTGTCCTAAAATCACAAATTGTAGTGTAGCCTGTTTGAGCTGCTAGTGCTGCACCATCTCCAATCTGTACTGTTAGGCGACGGCTAGGGTCGTGAAAAATAGTATGCCCATGAGAGGCAATGGCATCTAACTCGCTAATTTGATGTTGTTTTAAGAATGTTTGAACCAATTCGGCCATGTAGTGCCCAAAGTAAGTATGCGTTTTGGCAAAAATCAAGGCATCTTGCTGGGGCAAATTGGCCAGTCGTCGCTGCCAAAGTGCAGAAAAAGGCATGGTATCCGCTTTTAGGATTTCCCAATCTATTACCGCGCCATTCGTCCATTCCAAACGACAATAAGCCAAATCCAAACCATCTAAAGAGCTGCCCGACATCAGGCCCAAAATATGATATACCATACGTTTAAAAATGAAAATCTAAGAAAGCGCAATAATAATCAAAAGTATACCAAAAACCACAGGAATAAGGAACAATACCAAACCCAAAATCCAAAGCCAAGTAATGCCTAAAAGAAGACCCAATAGTACTAAAATACCTGTAGGAACCGCCCAAGCAAGCAAAATTAGCAAGAGTATACCAATAGTTTCTCCCATATCGGGGCCTTCGCATACTATTTTATTAGGAGCCTTTTGGGGCTGTCTGTAATCTAGTGGTTTTTTGTGATAATAAGCAGGCTGCTTAAACGAGAGACGTGTTCTTTTTTGCTGGTGTACAACTGCTTTTTTTTGTTTGTTCGCTTTGGCGGGAGGAGGTATGACGGCTCCCATACAGGGGACAGATACACTCAACAATATTCCTGTTAATAGCCATATAGGCAGCAATTTATACAAGTAATTAGTGATAGACATCTTCATAAGATTACTGCAAGTGAAAAAAGATAGAACTAAAAGGTATCTAGAGGACTTTTTATAACGCTCTTAGAAGTATTGGCTAAGTGTATATAGCGCTGGGTAGTTTTGATAGAATTATGCCCCAAAAACTCTTGTACATGACGTATGTCAATTCCCTGTTCTAGCAAATGAGTAGCAAAACTATGCCTTAAAGTTTGTACGCTTGCTTTTTTAGAGATGTTGGCCTTTTGAAGAGCTTTCCTAAATACCTTCTGAATACTTGTGGTGGTGTATGGGTTGCCTTGCGGGCCTTCAAACAGCCAATATTGGGGCTGATAAATCTTGTAATAATTTTTTAGTAAAATTAAGAGCTTCTCTGAAAGCATTACTTCCCTATCTTTATATCCCTTTATTCCTTGGATATTAATGGTCATTTGAGAAGGCGTGATATCATCTATTTTTAAGCGTACAACTTCACTAACCCGCAAACCTGCACTATAAATACAAGTGAGTACAGCTTTGTGTTTTATGTTTTTTAAACAATCCAAAAGTTTTTGAACCTCCTCTTGTGAAAAAATAATAGGGAGTTGTTGTTTTCTATAAGGGTATAGATAATCAATATCTATGTGTTTGTTGTGCAACTCCTTATAAAATAAATTAATAGCTCCTATAATCTGCTTTTGTGAGGAAATAGAGAGTTCCTCTACAATTATTTTTTTGTGAATATAGGCTTGAATGATTTGTGTATTAATTTCTTGGGCATCTAATTTTTGATCATTGAAAAAAGTATTCAAAACAGACGAATAACTCTTAATAGTATTGGGGGCATAATTTTTCTGAATCAATAGATTGCGAAATGCTTCTATTTGTTGTTTGGTAGACGAGGAGGGCATGAGATAAAAGTGATTGGTGTAGGAATAAATTAAATACCTGTTTTTCAGGTAGGTAAATAATTACATGACCGTTAACCAAGCAGACCTAAATAATTGTTTTTTTAGAGGGGGAAGTGTTTAAGATGTTGATTTTTAGAAAGTTAAAGTGTTTTTTGTTGTTGTGTTTTTTTGAAATGCTATTATTTTGCAATATTTGGCTATATGTACTTGTACTAAATATATACCAATGTAGCTGGTTATACAAACCTTTTGTAAAAATATTTATGATATTTTGTAAGTTTATGAGTGTATCAACATTCCAACTCGTCCCCACTATTGGTGGATAGAGTTAAGCAGGTTGTAGTAAAATAGTTATCTAATAACCTGTTCAATTTTCAAACAAAAATCATGAGTAATCCAACCAACCAATCAGGAGCTGCATCGCCAGAGTATGAGCCTCTGATTGAAAACAAAAATTTTGAAGACGTTAAGTTCAAAATTCCGACACTCCCTACCTTTCCTGTTTTTCCATCTATTTTGTCTATTCTTAGTTTGGTCTTATTATCAGGAACAGCCGTTTACTTTTACTTGCAAATCAAGGAACAAGCCTTGTGGATCACTTTGCCCTTCTTATTTACCGTGTTTGGCGGAGCAGTAGGAGCATTATTAGAGTCTTATGTTTTAGTAACAGGATCTCCTTTTCAGATGATGAGAACACCAGGTACTACTAAGATTCAAATGATTAGATTTCTAAATATTGCACCTGTAGTAGCCACGATCTTTTTCTACGTTTGTTCTTTTGTAGGATTAGACGATAGTTTGAGAATGGCTATTCTTTTGCTGGTAGGTTTTGCTGCTTTTGCATTGGGAACGATCTTGTACTTGGGACCACCTAATGCTGTAGTACCTTTGATTATTTTGGGCATACAATTAGTTCAGATTATTATCATTGCGACATCGGGTTTGTTTAATACATCTATGTGCATGGTAGGGGTATTTTTGATTTTGCAAGGGGTGACACAAGGAACTGCATTTGTCATAGGTACTTCTACTCCTCTAAAAAGTACAGGATTTCACGTACTGAGTACATTATCTGGAGCGTTGTTGTTTTTTGCATTAGAAGAAGCACTAAAAGTAGATGCCGCCTTAGTTGCAAAATTGACTATTAACTGGGCAGATCATGTATTGCTCAAATGGGGCTTAGTGGTGGCTTGTTTGGCAGGAATTGTCTTTGCTATGAGAGTTGCACCCAAAACCTACAATGTTCTACGATCAAAAATCAGCAATACTATTTGGTCGTTGCAGTACTTCTTGTTGATTAGTGCCAAGCGATTCCCCAATCCAAAGAACTTGACTGAATTGTACGGAAATACAGATCAGGGGCAAGGCGTAGGCAAAGGGCCAGAGCCTTCTACTTTAGCACCTTATTACCAAAATCACCCTGAATTTTTGCCACAGGCATTGGCTATTCCATCAGTCACTAAATTAGAAGGCAACGTAACTGCGTTTGGTGATTTGGTGAAGAAAGCTAAGAATGGATTTAAAATCATTGCCTTGCTCGATCATTTCTTGCCACAAGCCAATGTCAATATTCCGTTGAAGGATAAGGTAAGAATGAATGTATGGAGTGATGGAAGCGATATTTATCCAAACATTTACACCAAAACACTTTTCGACTTAAGCCTACCTGTACCTAAATTCAAAGTTACCCCTCCACCTGTAATTGATGCCTACAAAAAAGGACAATTGTTTGCTTATTTAGCAGAGTTTGGGGTAGCCAACCCATTCTTAAAGAAGGCGGCGGATAAACCAGGTCACTTGGTGATCGATTTTCGGTTTTTAGAAAAATACGATACCAAAGCAGATTATGAATCGTATGGTGGTAAGGCTTATTTTAAGGTCAATAGCAAGACTAAACGATTAGAACTAACGTCTGTCGTTGCACCACACACCGATGAGGAAGTGCTTCCAAATCCTATGAATGCTACCTTTAGACATGCCGAAAGTATGGTGATCGCTTCTATGTATTATCAAGTCATTAGTGGTAAGCACTTGGCGGATATTCACATGACCTACAATTTATTGGAGGTGGTCTTACACAATGCTTTTGATGCACAAGGACAGTATGCACACCCCATTCGAACATTTATGTACTTGCACTTATTCTCGCATGAGTTGGCCGAGGAATTGACTACAGAGCACTTGGTACAAGAAGGAGCCGTATTTTCTCAAGTTTTTGCAACAACACACGATAGTTTGGTGCAGCATCTTAATGATCAGTATCATAGATTCACCTATGCAGAGGATGAAGATTTTGAGTATAGAGAAGAAATCATGACCATGGAAGATGGCAAATTACTTCCTGGTGCTTGTATTAACTGGGAATTGGAATATGCCAAAGTCTGGAGAAAATACACCGATAACATCATGAACGTAGTGTATAACGGTAGCGACCAAGCTGTTGCTGACGATAAGTATATCCAAGATATGGCACGTGGTATGAAAGAGGTATTCCTCAATGGAATGCCAGAGCGATACGATGATTTCAAAACTGTAAAAGGGTTGTCTAGATGGGCTTCTGATACCATTCACCACTTGGTAGTACGTCACCAAGTATATGGAACAACGGGTATCAACTCTGCCTTGGATCCTAGAATCAGTAGTTCTCAAATTCCTAAGGATGGAGGAACGCCAGGGGTGGATGAATGGAGGTCATTGATGGGGGTTGCTTTGGCAACTGCTTGTGCTAGGTTTACCTTGTTGTATGGTAAGGACGACGAAAAATTTGTTTACCTGCTAGATGGATTGGAGCCTAAGTATAAAGAGGGTATGACTCCAATTTTTGAGCAATTGCACGATGATTTGAAAGAATTGGACGAAAAATGGACAAAAAGTTCTGCCGACTTAGAGTTTAACTACAACTACTTCAGAGCAATTCCTTCTGATTTAAGAACAGGGCCTGGTTATTAAGAACAAGCTCTATATTATAAAACAATTATTGCTTATAGAGTCGTTATACGATGATATAGGCGATAATTGTTTTTTTGTTTGAATGATAAAAGGTATTTGCCTTCATACATAATTCTCATAAAAAAAATAGATGAGCACATCTAAGAAAATTTATAAAAATCTGGTTTTTGAAGGGGGGGGAGTCAAAGGTGCTGCCTATGCAGGGGCTATGCAGGTACTCGACGAACATCAATTATTAGAACCTATAGAACAGGTAGCAGGAACCTCAGCAGGAGCGATTACGGCTACATTATTGGCTGTGGGCGCAGGGAGCAAGGGATTGACAGAAGCTATTGTGAATACCAATTTTGAGGACTTTATATATGATAAAGGCTGGATTTTTTCAGAAATCTATCGCATATTTCGCTGTTATGGCTTGCACTCTGGCAATGGCTTTGTCAAAGTCATGAAAGAAAATATCCAAAAATATGCTGGTAATCCCAATCTAACCTTTGCCCAACTAGAAGAAAAAATAAAGGAAGCACCCCATAAATTTAAGCATCTCTCTATTGCCGCCTCCAATATAACTACTCAAAATGTAGATGTATTTAATGCCGAACGAACACCCCATATTCCCATATGGGAAGCGGTTCGATGTTCTATGAGTTTGCCACTCATTTTTAAACCCTATGTCATCAAGAATAATTATTATGTTGATGGGGGCTTAGGCTGGGTGTATCCCATCGATATGTACGACACCAAAAAAGCGGATGGGGAGGATATTATTAATGAAGAAACATTAGGTTTTTATTTAGATTCGCCAACAGAAATTGGACATCCTGGTTTTCATCCTCCCAAAGTAAAGGTCAATTCTCTAATCGCTGCACTCAAGGGAATGATTGGGTTCTTGTACGATAATTCTAATGCAAGGCACCTACATCCAGGAGATAGAAAGAGAACCGTTTTTGTTAATGATTTGGGCATTAGTGCGGCTGATTTTGGTATTAGCAAGGAGAATGTGCAGCGTCTAATCGAATCGGGCCGAAAGGCTACGGAAAGTTTTCTGGGCTAGGTTTCAAGGTCTATCTGTTGTAATAGAGATACGGTACCTTGCGTCTCTATTACAATACAGATATACATTAAATGGTATTTGTCTTTTTTTCGGAAGGCGAGGGCTCACGACTACCAAATAACACGACTAAAAACACACCCAATAGCAAGACTAAAGGCAAACAACCCAAAACCACCCCAAGAATCCACAACCAAGGAAGATTAAAAACCAAACCAAGAATAATTGGAATAGACATAATTCCCCACCACAATAGCCAAACCAATAATAGCCAGCCTATTACAGTTCCTACAGAAGGCGCATTTTCTTTGATTTTGGATGGTTGGTACTTTTTGTTGGCATATCTTTTTTTATATGCCCACTTCTTATGCTTTTTCTTAGTCAGTTTTTTATTGGCAATCTTTTGTGGAGGAAGGTTGTAAACGACCTTAGCTTGCAAAGGATAGGTTATGGACAATAAGAACCAAATGAGGTATAATGACAATTGGTAGGTCGCTTTCATAGTAGCCTGATTATTTATAATGGCATAAAGTAGAATAAGATTTATTTCAACACAAAAAGTACACCTAAAAGAATAAAATTATAGCTATAAGCGAATAGAATAAAAATATAAGCATTGTGTTCAATGAATACGATTTAGAAGTGAATGGAATAACGTGAGAACCCTTGAAAAAGAACCCCAAAAGACCTATAGCATCTATTGGGTTTCAAAAAATCATTTCAACCAAGATGCTAAACTATCCATTGCCCCAACCATTTTAGGGGCATATTTTTTTATAAATGCTATATCCAATTCTTTATTTGGATACGAATCATTGACCGCTTTTAAGGCTTGTTCGCCATCAAAATCAACATAAGCTATTCTAAAGACGAGTTCTTCTGGTTGTCGGCCAAAATCCACACCTGGTAACATGGCCACATTCGCTTCATTTAAGGCTGCCTCACTTAATTCCGAGCTAGTTTTGATGCCTTTGGATAGTAATAACGCTCTGTGCTGTTCAAAATTGATGAAGCAATAAAAGCCCCCTTCAGGTTTTGGGGTAGTAATGCCCATATCGTTCAAACGTTGGTAGATATAAGTGCCAATTGCGGTTAAAATTCGACGTGCATGGATACGATACGTTTCTAACTCGGGATGCTCCTTGTATGCCTCTATAGCTGCATACTGAATGGGGGAGGCCGTTGAAGAATAGGTTTCACTCGCAATGGTTTGAACTACCTTTTGCAACTCTTTGAGTGCATTGGGGAATACTGCCGTTCCAAACCGCCAGCCACCAGCTCCTGCCCATTTGCTCAAGCCACCAGTAACGATGGTACCTTCGGGATAGAATTGTGCAATAGAAACATGCTCGCCATTGTGCTTTAATTCTCCATAAATCTCATCAGATAGAACGATGACGTTATGTTTTTGAGCAACGGCTGCCAATGCTTTTAGATGTTCTGCGGTATACGTATTGCCAACGGGATTGTTTGGGTAGTTTAATACCAGTATTTTTCGGCTAGAATGGTGCGTACAAAACGCATCCAAAACAGCGGGACTCAATCGCCAACCATCTGCTTCTGTGGTAGGGAGCCAATGGGTTTTTCGACCAATTATTTGCGCCTGTGGAGCATAAGACACCCAACTTGGTGCGGGCAATAACAAATCTGCATCATAAGCCAATTGTACCGCATACAACAAGATTTTGGAACCTGGTGCAATTAAAATATTCTCAGCTTCACAGCTCAATTGTTGGGTGCGTTGATAGTAGTTGGCTACGCTGGCTCTCAGCTCAGGCGGCAGGTAAGACTTCTCGGCGGCATGTTGCTGCAAGGCTCGCACCATAATGGTTGGCACAGGAAAAGGAGATTGACCAAATCCCAATTTATAAATCGTTTGTCCCGCTTTTTCCAATTGCTGCGATAATTCATTCATCCTTAAAGTGGAGGAGGGAATGAGATTTTTGATGTTTTTATTCATAATTTGAAGATTAATAATCCGTCCAAAAACTGAAAGCAGTTCATCTCTCGACAAACTGCTTTCAAATTATTTCAAAAAAATAGCACTATGTAAGTACAATAGTTACATACTACTTAGTGAATTATTGTAATGTAAATAACAATCTAGCAAATACATAACGACCACCAAAGCTAAATTGTGGTGAACGACGAGAGTACAAGAAACGACCGCTTGATTGGAACGAAGGATCGGCCAAATCAGGATAAACATCAAATAAGTTATTGGCACCGATGGTTAGAGAAAATCCTTTAGTGAAGTTATAACCTATACTAAGGTCAGTGATAACTTTACCACTATAATAAGGATTGATAGACTGATCTACCCAGTTCAAATCTTGATCAAAAAGAGCCGCATTAGTAGCTTCTGTAGTTCTACCAAAGTAAGTATTTCTCAAGTAAACACTCAATTTGTCGTCATAAGTAAAGGTATTGCTCAAGGTTGCTTTGATTCTTGGAACAGCCTGCTCTAAGTAAATACGAGAAAGTTGATCGAAGTAAGTATCCTCTAAGCCTTTTTCTCTCAACAAATCAGAAGATGAAATACCTTTTGATTGATCCCAAACAGTTTGCGTAAAGTTTCCTGCCAAGTCATTGGTTAAAACACCTTTTTGGCCAATCAATATTTTGTGAGAGATGACTACATCAATACCACGGGTGTTGGTGCTGATGGCATTGGCAAAGAAGTTGGCAGAACCTGCTTGTGCTGCATCAAATATTTGCTGCAATTCTGCATCATTACCCGCACTAAATGCACCTGTCAACACAACTCTATCATCAATGTTTACTAAGTACCCATCAACCGTAAAACGAAGACCAGCATTTGGAATTTTTATGGTAAATCCTGCACTGAAGTTCATGGAAGTTTCTTGCTTCAATTCAGGAATACCCAATAATTTGGCTGCACGAGAAGTATTGGCAAAAGTTCCACGCTCCAAAGGAACAGAAACCCCATTGACGATTTCAAAAATAGTAGAGGTTCTACTAAAGTGAATTTGGTGCAAAGAAGGTGCACGGAATCCTGTACTGTGTGCGGCACGCACAACAATATTATTAGTGATTTTGTAACGAGCAGCTACCTTGTAGTTAAAGTTAGAGCCAAAGTCAGAATAGTTCTCAAAACGTACGGCTGCTGCGATCAAAAGCGCGTCAGAAATATCAAATTCCGAATCAATATAAGCGGCTGCACTTGAACGGTTTGCATCTACCTCATTGGAAGGCAAGAAACCTGCAAAACACTGAGCACCACCAGGACGATTTCTTCCCAATAAATCTCTAGTCAACAAACTATCTGGAGTAGTTGGTGTTACCAAGTTTCCGTTTACGTCATAGTTGCCGTAAGACTGCTCTGTTCCAGGAATAATTTTGTAGTTCTCATAACGGTATTCAGCACCAAATGCAAGATTGATCCCTTTGATCTTTGGCAAGTCAAAATATCTAGAAACATCAAAGTTGGTAGTATTTTGAGTAAAGCTATGTCCTCCAGAGTTAAACTCTGTTGGTGAAGAAGCACCCAAAGTAGCATTGTGTGTATTGGTCATGTAGAATAAGAAAGAGTTAGAACCATACACATTACTGAAATCAACAGACCACTCACCAATCGAACCGCGCAGTCCAACAGTTGCAGACAAATCATAAATATCAGAATTGATACGAGGCACCGTACCATTAAGATAAATGGCGGTAGTAGTACGATTTTGAGAAGGCAAGCGATAAAAACATCCTGAACAACCTCTACGGTAATTCATACCTCCATTACTATAAAATACAGCATTCTCACCCAAAGGAATTTCCATATTAGCAAAGAATTTTCCTTCGCGCACTTCTGATTGACCAACCAACATATTAAAATCACTACGTTGCATGCCTCTGGCAGATAGTTCTGCATCGGTAGCATCTACTCCCAAAACAGTTGCTAAAGTTGCCATATCAGAAGCAGCAGCAATATCTGCTTGTGTGGTTGCATCAAAGTAAGAAACTTGTCCTGCATACGATTGTAAGTCAGACATAGTTAGTTTAGAAACATCTGCACCATTAGCAGCAGCAACGCGCTCGATACCATTCAAACGATTGAAAATGCCGCCTTCAAATTCTTGCATACGATTGGTTTTGCCTCTATAACCAAACTCACCTGTAAAGTTGATAAATCCACCACGCTCACCAATAGGCAAACCATAGTTTAATCCTATGTTTACAGTTTCACCATCAAAAGCAGGTGTTTCGCCTCCAAAAGGGCCTATTTGGCTGGTAAGATTGGCTCCTGTTGTTACATTAACACGTAATTTGTTAACGTCATTTCTCAATCTTACATTGATCACACCTGCAATGGCATCAGAACCATATTGGGCAGCAGCACCATCACGCAATACTTCAATATTAGAAACAGCCGATGCAGGAATAGCATTTAAATCTGTACCAACCGTACCACGTCCAAATGTTCCATTTACATTGATTAATGAAGTCGTGTGTCTTCTTTTTCCATTTAATAATACCAAAACTTGGTCAGGGCCTAAACCTCTTAATGATGCTGGGTCGATGTGATCGGTACCATCAGCAATCGTTTGTGTATTGGACGAAAATGAAGGAGCCGTAGTGTGTAATAATTGGTTGATATTTGTTTGTGGAGCCGCTGCGGTTAGTTTTTCCACATTCAAAACATCAACAGGAACAGCCGCTTCCATGTTTGTACGATTGGATGCACGCGTACCGATTACTACCACTTCGTCTACTAATAGTCCTTGCGTTAGTTCAAAATTGAGTTCTAGTTCTTGTCCTTCCTCCAAGGTCACTTTTTGCTCTTGTGTGTTGTAACCAAGATAGCCAGCAGCAACCATATACGTTCCTGCATCTAAAGTGATTTCATAACGCCCCTCATAATTTGTAATGGCACCTTTGGTGGTGCCTCCAATGTAAACTGAAGCTCCAATCAGAGGTTCAGTAGCATCTTTAACAATACCAGTAATCTTTGTGTCTTGGCCATAAGCTGTTAGCGATAATAGCATACAAGCCAATATTAGTTGAAAGTACTTCATATTAATTTGATTCGGTTTAAATAAAATTAGTTAGATATTTTGCTTCCAAATTTCTCTTGTGTCGGGAATTTTTGGAAGAAAAATGTCGGTTACACGGAAAATTATGTTTGATACCAGCTTGTTGGTGCTCAAAATTATACTTCTGAAAGTATCATTATACGCCTAGACACAGCTAGTAGAACGATAAATATTTAGAATCTTAGATTATTTACGTACACTCAATTTTGGATGACTTTTATCTAGGTGATAACACTACTCTGATAAATGTCTTATGCCATAAAAATCATACGGCACTTCTAATGCTCTTATTCTAGTTAGAAGCTTTTTTTGCCTTCTTCTTAAAAGTAAATACATCTTATTACTCCTTCTAATAATTGCTTCTAAACTCGATTTGCAGTGCTCGGTGGACGCTTCTAATTGTTTATTTGTATTGGTGCTAAATCGTGTTTTTTGCCAAATTTAATGCACTGGTCATGTTTTTAGTACGAGGATACTTTACGACTACTTAAGGCTTTTAAAATTGTCTTAGGCTCAAAATTAGTCGTAATTTTTATGCACTACTTCTGCCTGTATGATGTTAGCAAAGCTGGGGACTCTTCTTATATTCTCTATGTTAAGTTTTTTACTTAAGTAATAGTTTTGTTGTTGGTGATACGACATCATAAATACTGTCCCCCAAATATAATTATTTAATGTAAAAACAAAATGCAATTCCAATTTTTAGTTAGAATTAAATAAATAATTGTATTG
>JBGCDW010000065.1:0-14375 GCA_045105775.1 Aureispira sp. | reverse complement strand
CCCTACTCCACACAGCCCAATGCTTCGATCAATCGCGCAGCAGCTCCCTGTCTCAAATGTATATCAAAGGTATTGCTTTTCATTCCTACTCGGATGTCGGTAATTTTGTATTCTTTGAGCAGCGCAGCATCGGCTTGGCTCAACACAAAATCGGTAGAATAGCGAAACTCAATTTTATCTTCTTGGTTGCGCATCAAGTTGGCCAGTGGCAATTTGATTCTTTGTTTGTTTTCTAATAACAAAATGAGGTGGTTTTTGTCGCTTTTGTTGGTAAAAGTGGGCGACATGACCATAGTCATTGGAAATTTTAAGACAAAATATCTTCTATCTTCCAATTGGCGAAATTGCACCATTACTTTGCGTAAGGGCAAGGCATTGTCGCGTTTTACCTTTTCGGCAATCACAATAGCTTCTGTTAGTTTTTCAACTTTTTCATCAAAAGCATCTACTTCATTGATTTCATATAGACACTCTTGGGCTACCAAGGTGGTAGAAAATAGACTGATAAGACTGGCAATTATTAAATATTTCATCTTCCCGATTTTTAATGTTGTAAGGATTGATAACCTCACTAATCAAGATTCGTGCTAAAAATGAAGATGCCGCTCCTATGGAGCTATAAAGGTGCCGCTCCTACGGAGCTATAAAGATGTCGCTCCTACGGAGCTATAAAGATGTCGCTCCTACGGAGCTATAAAGGTGCCGCTCCTATGGAGCTATAAAGGTGTCGCTCCTACGGAGCTATAAAGATGTCGCTCCTACGGAGCTATAAAGATGCCGCTCCTACGGAGCTATAAAGATGTCGCTCCTACAGAGCTGTAAAGATGCCGCTCCTACGGAGCTGTAAAGGTGCCGCTCCTACGGAGCTGTAAAGTGGCTATGAAGATGTCCTTATCAACTATAGTTCGGAAGGTGTAAGGATTCTTCTAAGCCTTTTCTAAGATGGTGGCATAGCCTTGTCCTACACCTACGCATAGGGTAACAAGCGCGTATTTTTTGCCTGTTTTTTGCAATTCTAATGCCGCCGAGTGCATAATGCGGGTGCCTGTTACGCCCAGTGGGTGCCCAATGGCAATAGCCCCACCATTGGGGTTCACTCTTGGGTCGTCATCGGCCAAACCAAGGGCACGAGTACAAGCCAAACTTTGGGCTGCAAATGCCTCATTCAATTCGATTACGCCCATGTCGTCTAGGCTCAATCCTGCTTTTTGGAGGGCTTTGCGGCTGGCCTCTACAGGGCCAATGCCCATAATTCGGGGTTCTACGCCTACGACTGCTGACGAGACGATGCGTGCCAAGGGCTTTAGGTTGTATTGTTTGATGGCCTCTTCTGAGGCAACAATGGTAGCGGCTGCCCCATCATTAAGCCCAGAGGCATTGCCTGCGGTTACGGTTCCGCCTTCTTTCTTGAAAGCGGTGCGTAGTTTGCCCAAGACTTCCAAAGAGGTATTGGATTTGATAAATTCGTCTTGCTCAAAGATGATGGGATCTTTTTTGCGCTGTGGAATAGAAACGGCTACAATTTCTTGTGCCAAACGTCCACTTGCTTGTGCTTGGGCGGCTTTCATTTGCGACCAGTAGGCAAATTGATCTTGGTCAGCTCTATTGATTTGATACATTTCTGCTAAGTTTTCGGCAGTAGTTCCCATACCATCCACGCCGTATAAGGCTTCTAGTTTGGGATTGATAAAACGCCAACCAAAACTAGAGTCGTGCATTTGGGCATCTCTACCAAAAGGCTTCGATACTTTGGAAATCACCCAAGGGCCACGCGTCATACTCTCCACACCACCCGCTACAAACAAATCACCATCGCCTGCCTTGATGGCACGATTGGCATGAATGATTGCCGACATTCCTGAAGAGCACAAACGATTGACCGTTTCGCCTGGCACCGACCAAGGCAAACCCGCTAGTAGGCTGCACATACGCGCTACATTTCGGTTGTCTTCTCCTGCCTGGTTGGCACAACCCATAATAACATCATCATAGGCTTCTAATGGAATGTTGGGATTTCGTTGCACGAGTTCGCGAATAACCAAGGCACCTAAATCATCGGTACGTACCGAGGCCAAGCTGCCACAAAAATTACCAATAGGGGTGCGAATTCCGTCTATTATATAAGCTTCTTTCATGTTGTATTGTTTTGCTGAGTATTCGGAAGGACTTTGTCCTTCCTTTTCTTAAGCTGTCCCTTCGGGACTCTTTGCTTCTTACTCCTATTATTTTTATTAACAAACGTATCCTACATCAACTCTGCAAAGTAATTATTGTAAGATTCTAAATCCACTTCTGTTTCAGAAAAAACGACTCCTTGAGTAGCCAATTCTTCCATAACAGGTGCATAAATTTCGGGTGTAATTGGAATCAACACTCCTTTGCTTTTGATATTGCCCAACAAAATATTTTTCACACCAATGGCTAAAGGTAAGCCAACCAGTTTGGCCATAGCGGTATGCGCTTTGTTCTCCCCATAATTAATTAAGGTAGATAAATGGCGTTTTTTCTGTCCATCCAATTCATATTCTACCTCATGCTGCATCAATATCATATCCTTATCATCGGGTTCCAATGCCCACTTGCGTTCTAATAACTCTTGTAGAATTTGTGCCGAAGTCGCTTCATCCAACGGGATTTTTTCATTAGAAAACAGGCCCAACCATTCTAATTTATCTAAAGCCTCATCCGCTAAATTCAAATTAAATAAAGTAGCCAATTGCCCTCGGATAGTACCATATCCTACACGTTCCAAATTGGGTGGCAAATAGCTGCGTAGCCACTGGCGATAGGTCAAATCATCCGAATAAGCCATTTGGTAAGTATCGTCAGTCAGTCCTAAGCGAACCAATAAGTCCCAAGCTTTGCAAAAACCTTTGTGGCGCAAGGTGCCACGCATAATTGTCGGAATATCATCTAACCCATACGATCCTCTATATTTGAGCGAGGTTCTATTGGGATAAGCATCGTACCAGCCCATGGTAGGGATATACACCAAATCTGATTTACTAAATAATCGATGATAAGGCGTGTGGCGATAACGATGTTCGTACAAATATTGAGAAACGCCTTGTCCTGCCAATACTACATTTCTGGGGTTCCAACTGAATTTGTAATGCCAAGGATTGGTATCACTTTCGGGTGCTACTAAGCCACCAGCATAAGAATAAAAAGCATGAATGTCGCCTCCTTTTTCGCGAATGTTGTTAATCATTTGCATGGCCGACATGTGATCGATGCCTGGATCAAGCCCAATTTCGTTTAGGAATATAAGGTCTTTGGCCACCACTTCATTGTGCAATGCTTTGAGTTCTGGCGACACATAAGAGGCGGTTGCCAAATTTTTGCCCAAGCGCAAACAATCTTTGGCGACATGAATGTGCAAATGTGCAGGCAACATGGAAACCACCATATCAGCCGCTTCCAAGTAAGGTAAACGCTCTTGCGCATCCAAGGCATTAAAAGTCACGGCTTTGCCTCTTGCGTGTCCATTCACTTTTTTCTGTGCCAATTCCAAAGATTGGTCGGCTACCGTTAGATGCCAGTCATAATGGTTGGCATGTTCCAAAAGGTAATCAATTAAGGAAGTAGCAGACAATCCTGCCCCTATTAGTAAGATCTTCTTCATTTTGTACAATTTTTTTGTTGCATTTAGCCCTAACTTTTGTAAGTTTAGAAGCTGTTGTCTTGTTCAACAGTTAGCTAATGTGGAGCCATTCAACACGCTTTCATTGTCTTTTTGGCCTAACAGTTCCACCCTGCTTTTGTTTCTAACAATGCTTGTAGCAAATGTAATGTTCCTAGTATAGAAACCATAATTCCTAAAAGACTATTTTACTTCAAACAAAGGGCATGAAAAAAATCATCTTACAGACTGAGATTCAAGAAGCAGCCAATATCGAGGAACTATCCACTATTGATGCCCAACTCCTAACAGAAGCCAAAGCAGCAGCAGAAGTAGCCTACGCGCCTTATTCTAAATTTCGAGTGGGGGCTGCGGCCTTGTTGGCCAATGGAAAAATTGTGCGGGGCTGCAATCAAGAGAATGCCGCCTATCCTGTTACTTTGTGTGGAGAGCGGGTGGCTTTGTTTTCGGCTGCGGCTCAATATCCTGATACGCCAGTAGTGGCGTTGGCGATCACGGTCAAAAGTGCTAAGGGTAATGTTGATCGACCGCTTCCTCCCTGTGGTTCTTGTCGTCAGGTTATTTTTGAGAGTGAGCGGCGGCACCAACAATCTATTCGCTTGATTTTACAAGGTGATTCGGGCGTAATTTACTGTATTGATAGTGTCAAGGATATTTTGCCTTTGGTATTCGATTCTTCCTATTTAGAATAAAAGAACCATCTTATTGCTACAATTGTCTCAAGCCTCCCTCATAGTATACAATGGCTGCCTTGGGATAATTTCTTTTTAATCGTTGTAATGCTTTTTGTGCTTCTTGTTCTGTTTGATAATCTCCTACTAAGAATATATAATGATTTGTTCCAATCAAATCTACCATTACCTTATCAAATTCATAAAAAATAAACTGGTTGGTAGATAATTGTCCTTTTTCTTCTAATAATTGGATTTTGTAGCCCGAATAATCGGTGGTAATACTTTGAGGTTTGGAAGCTTTGGGGCGGTGTGGCCGCTCTACTGGTGTTTGATCGCCTGATACATAAGCACTCATATTGGCTTCTAGTATCAGGTCAAAATTGCGCTCTTGCATCATAGAAGATAAGGAGCGAACTTGGTTTGGGTCTTCTGCTTTGATGTCAATGACCGTCAATTCTGTTCGACGGTTTTGTTGGTGCGATTCCTCGCTGCATTCTACCCCATCTACACAGACATTAACGGGGCGCAATTCGCCATATCCCTTAGCCAAGACCTGATTGGTTTGTAATTTTACGCGTTTTTTTATGTATTCCACTACAGAATTGGCGCGTCGCTGAGATAGTGCTAAGTTGGCAGCATTATTCCCTCTACTATCTGTATGGGCACTAATTTCTACAATAATTTGAGGATTGTCATACAATAATTCAATCAATCTATTGAGTTCATCATGTGCTTCTAAACGCAAGGTGGCACGGCCTAAATCATAATATATATTCTCTAACTTTACCCGCTCATTGAGTACCAATTTGCGCATGGGTACATTGGCCTGTAAGGTTCCCATGGTATTTTCTCGGGTGAGGTTGCCTGTCACTCCAGGTTCCACACGTCCAAACCCTTCCATACACAACAAACAACCATTGACATTGACATTGGCGCGCATTCTTTTGGTATAATAGCCTTCTTTTCGCAATAAAAATATATACTCTGTTCCTTGTTCCAAGTAAAATGATATGGTGTGCTTGGATGTATTCACCGCATTGTAAATTTCTTTTTGGAGCGTATTGTTGTACACTTCTATTTTTACATTTTCTACTCCATAAGCTGGTGCCCCTGGGTCGTTCTCATCTACTAGGTCTGTAATGGACATTTCAAACTGATAACCAGGCAGGCGACTCATTTCTATTTTGGCAAAAACGCCCTCATCAGAACGCTTACCCTTAGTGGAGAGTTGTATGCTTTTGGGCTGAAAAGCCGTTTTTTGGGCCGTTACCAAATAAGGGTTGTCGGTAATCGGCAATTGCAGTTCAAATTTTCCTTGCAAATTGGTTGTTGCTCTGTATATAGCTTCTTGTCCTGCTGCTTGTAAGGTTACCTCTACCCCATTCAAATAGCCGCGATTATTGCTTTCGTAAACATAGCCAATAACCGCCACCAAAGGTTGCGCCCACAGACTCAGGCTACTACAGCAAAGTATTAAAAGTGTCAATAAATAGTTCATAATCCTTATGTATTCGTTAGAATAGCTAACGGTTGAAATACGTTCCTACAATAAAACTTGGCACAAAGTTAGCAAAATAGTTTAATGCTTTTGATCGTTTCTTAAAGGTTCAAGTATTGAGCCAAGTATTCAACTATTTTTTTGAAACAATTGTAGAATTTATATACTATAAACCTGCTCTATATTTTTTGTATCTATGAAGTATTCTAAGTTTATTTATTTTGTGTTATTATTAGCAATGGGAATGAGTACTAGTACAGCACAGGTACAACAAGGCTTGCCAAAAGGAGATGAACGTTTTGCTTCGTCTAACCAACAATTTGAACAAGAGGTACTCCTATTGGTCAATCAAATACGCAAACGACGTGGATTGCGCCAATTGCGTTTACAGCCTGAACTAACCAATGCGGCCCGTTATCACGCCAAGGATATGTCTGTAGACAACTATTTTGAACACGATTCTTACGATCGTCTAAAAAATGGCCGCAAAAAAAGAATAGGTTCTTTTTCGGATCGCCTTGATCGCTTTTCTAGTACGGAATGGTATGGTTGGGCCGAAAACATTGCTATGGGACACTCCTCTGCTCAAGCAGTGATGAAAAGCTGGATGAAGAGTAGAGGGCATCGAGTTAATTTACTCAATGCCAACTACGAGTACATCGGAATTGCCTATATCAACGGCTATTGGGTGCAAAACTTTGGAGATGCTTCCCCTTAATGCTTAATTAAAATCTTTTGCTGTTTTTTACCATTCAAATCTACTAATAAAATGTAAGTACCAGGTACCAAATTTTGCCAAGTTAAGGTGGCACGATGTAGCCCTGCCGAAATCTCTCCCAAATCTTGGCGCGCCAACGTTCTACCTAAAGCGTCTAATAGATATAATTGTACGGGGCCTGTCTCGGTCAAGGTGTATTGTAAGGTTAATTGTTCCTTGAATGGATTGGGATAGACACTCAGCAATACATCATCCATTTGTTGGATATTGGCAGTAGCAATAGGAACCGTGCGCGGATTAAACGGTGCAGGAATACCTATTTGTGTAGGGCTTGGTAGAGCGGCCGTAGGTGCAGGGGTCAAATGGCGACTTTGATCGTCTGTTTTCCAAGAAGTAGCATAATTCTCTACTGTTGATATTTGATCTATTCTATCCAAATAATACCAATCGGCCTGTGCTCTAGTTTTGTTTACATCAAAAATATAGTATCCTTTGGAGGCTAGTTCTATATATTTCATGTGGTCGTTGAGCTGACGCAATACCGCTGATCCAACAGACTGGGCTGCGGGCAAACCAGGCGAGGTGACACTCGTTACTACAAATTCTACCCCTGCCGAGCCTGAACCTGTACTAGCATTGTAAGTAGGGGTTGGTAAATCATTGGCCCAAGAAGTGTGAATATCTCCTGTCAGTACTACTACATTTTGTACATTATTAGCAAAAATAGAATCGTACAAACTTCTACGCTCTGTTTCGTACCCATCCCACTGGTCACTATTGCCATATTGTTGCCCAAAGGGCAATGGATTGACATCAAACGGAGCCATCATTACCTGTTGTCCCAATACTTGCCATTGAGCCGTAGAAGTATCCATATTATGACACAACCAATCAAATTGAGGTTTGCCCAGAATGGTTCGGCCTGCTGCATTGGAATTGCTCCACCCCTGCTCTTGTCTACCTTCCAAACGCGTATCTAGCATGTGTAATTCTACCAAATCGCCATAGCGAAAAGAGCGATAAATGCGTTGCGAGTCTACTGCTGGAGTAGGCATTCTTACAGGCATCCACTCATAATAAGCTTTTATGGCTTCTGCCTTTCGGTTGAACCAATTGCCTTCTCCATTATTGTGATTATCTGCCCCCCCTTCCCAAGAGTCATTTGCTGTCTCATGGTCATCCCATACACAAATGAAAGGATATTGTTGGTGCAATCTCATCAGAGAGGCATCTAAGCGGTAATGCGACAAACGCATTCTGTAATCGCTCAAATTGGTAATCTCTGTAGCTGGTTGGTAAGTTCGATCACTGCCATATTCATTATTGCCATATTCATAGTAATAATCGCCCAGATGCAAGACAGCCGCCACGTCATTGCGCGCTCTGATTCTATCATAGGCATTAAAATACCCGTGGGCATACGAGGCACAAGAGACCACGGCAAAACGCAAACTATCTACATCTCCAACAGGTGCTGTTTTGGTACGGCCAATGACAGAAAGCTGACCACTGTATTCAAATTCGTAATAATAAAATTGATTGGGCTGCAAGTTCTGAACATCTACCTTTACGGTGTAGTCTACCGCATCCTGTGTCGTTACCGTTCCCGAATCAACAATACTCAGCATTGTGGTATCTGTCGCCACTCTCCAATGCACCATTGCAGTTGTGTCATTGGTCGTTACACGTGTCCAAATAATAACAGCATCACTCAAAGGATCGCCCGAAGCTACCCCATGATAAAAAGGAGCCAAACTACTCCGAGCTCCTACCCGTTGAGCGTTGTTATACGTAGTTTGAGCGGTAGCCAACCAACAACAACTTGATAGTAAAAACGCGAAAAAAAATTTCATATTGAACTTGATTGTAAAAAAGGATTAATATGTTTGTGCTATGAGCAGGGAATAGCAAATTTCAAGCATTGGGTGGGGTGAACGGGTTTAAAGATGTTTTTTAAATTTACAAAAAATTGTTCATTTTGATGCTGGTATCTTGTTAAATCCCTGCTATTTTAATCATTGCGATTCCACGTAACTTTACAACAAAATTGTGTTTATTTTTTATTCATTAAATGAGAATTTACTATTTGCATTTAATTGATAATCAATTTAATAAAAACAAACCCCACAACTAGTCCAAAAAAAAACACCCAAAAACTACCTGGTTGAATGCTCCTAACTTTTGGCCAATCCTATCAAACCACCAATAGCCAATAAGACTCCAGCCCCCATAAAAAGATACCCTTCTTTCACTCCACTTTCGTCTTTGGCAGAGAATTCTAATCCAATAACTTTGATGGTTTCTACACTTTCACTGTATTTATTGTATCCAAAAAGTCCAAGCGCAATTCCTGCAACTAATAAAATGGTAGCAACGGTCTTATTCATTTTATTTCTATTTTATAATAACACACTCCAAATTTTCACTCTTTTATTAGAAGAAAAGAAACAAATTATAACCAACTGAAAAACAAAAGACTAAGCTTGTCATTATTTAACTTATTTTGTTTAAAAAATCAATCAGATATATCTTTATCTTAGAGTAGTGTTTAAATTAAGTATTTTTTTGATGTAATTTTATATAGTATAATTGTATTATTTAGGTTAAATCTCTATTTTTCTTTAAAAAAAGATTTTTTTGGCGCATTTTATGCACTTGTATGACTGACCCGTAGATAGGCGACCCCTTAATGAAACTATACTACAATTATTTTGACAGAAGCAAGTTAGTAAAAGTCTGTGTTTTTATGTTTAAACACCCAGCTTTTTATCTTCTTCAAGATTGGATACGTAAACCCTTATTTTTAAACAATTTCATAAATTTTTAGCAGCTAGTAACGTCCCATACTCTAATCCTTATTGTGGTCGATTTACTAAAACTTTTAACACTATCATGATAAAACAATTACTTTTTGTTGCCTTTCTATTAGTACAAACATTCCTATTACAAGCACAAGACAATCTCATCCAAAACGGTCAATTTACGAATGGCACAACATCTTGGGAAGTTTTATTGGAGGATAAAGATACCCCAATCAAAGCACATATCGAGCATGGAAATTCTTACCAAGACTATGGTTTAGCAGATAATTTTGTCGGTACTAATTTTGTAGAATTAGATCAACAATCTGCGGTACAGCAATACATTGAAACGACTCCTGGTGAGCGTTATCGTTTAATTTTTGCCTATGCACACCGCCCTGAAGCTGGCAAGAAACAACTTATTGTAATGGCTGCTGCGAATGTTGTTTTCACCAAAACCCTAGATAATGGGATGGATGAAGCACAGTTTAGTTACCAAGAAGTAGAGTTTACAGCTACGACTAATCGTACAAAAATTAGTTTTAATGCAGTTTCTATTAACAACAGTGCTCAAGATAAGGGTATTTTATTGACGGATGTTCTTTGCCAACAAGTTACCGCAGGAACCTTAGATTTTCACCAAATATCATCTGGAGGCAAAATCTAGCTTATAGCCTCTATTTTTCTATTCTTTGGAAGGAACAGTCCCCCATTCAAAGGTCGCAATCACTCCATAGTGATCGGCCAAATCCATGGGCTGTTCCTTCCATTTTTTTTGTAAGCGCAGTAATTTCTGCTGTTGGAGCTGAAGCCTGCTCTGCTGTGGACGCAATAAGATATAGTCCAACTGTTGGTTGAGACCTCCTATATTCCAAGTATTGTTCAAATCAATAGTATAAGGACGTTCTTCATCCAAGGGTTTGTCTTGCATATTTAGGGTATCCAGCATATTGGAATACACAAAGCGTTCACTTTTCCTTGTATTTAAATCGCCCGCTAATACAATAGCCAAGCTATCATTGGTCACCATGTCCAACACGGTTTTGATAGATTGATATTGAAGCGCGCGTTGAGTTTTGGCAGCATTGGAACCTCCTGCTTGCAAATGTGTGCCTGCAATATAAACGGCATTTTCTCCTTGCTGTAACTCAACTATCGTGCACCCTTTGGCTGCCCAAGCATCCTCATGTGCGCCCTTGGGGTACACTACTGCCCCTACCTTTTGGATGGGCCATTTGCTCACTATCAAAATACCACTGCTAGTCAAGCGTCCGCTTTGTTTTAAAGGTTGTACTTGATAGGGATAGCTTGCCAACAATGCCGCTTGCAATTGCTTGGACAAGGGCTTGTCAAATACTTCTTGAAAAACAATAACATCATAATCGGCTTGCTGGCAATGCGCTATAATCCAAGGGGTTCGTACCGCTTGTTTTTTACGCAATGCCTTAGAAAACATACTAAAACTACGCGGCAATAATTGCACATTCCACGACAAAACTTTTAGTTGTTGAGCAGCAATAGGACGTTGAAAAAGCAGTACCATTAACAAACTGCAACAAAATACGTTACATCCAACGACCTGTATTCTTTTTCTTTGGTGCAACATGCTTTTTTTTGCGCTTAGGTTTGAAATAATAACGATCTTGCAAGGTGTAAGAAACGCTAATTTGGCTGATAATATACCAATCTTTTCCAGAATGGCCTCTGGGTTGTCCCACTCGATCTATTTGAATGCCATCTTGATTATACGTTCGATTGGACAATTCTGCCGCTAGTACGCCATTGCCCTGACGCAGTACGGCTAAGTCTACATAATCGCCACTGACATCATCAATATAATCTGTGAAGGTTTTTCGACAGCCAACTTCTACCGCTATATTAAATTGACGATTAATATTAAACTTAACCCCTCCTCCAAAGGGGATGGACCAGCTCCAAAGGTTGTATTTTTCGGCATAACCATCCATTCCTTGCCCTTCTGTGCCTAAGGATTGCAAATAAATTTGTTCGGATTTATACGTTGCATAAGGATTAAAATGAAATAGGGCCACGCCTGCAAATACATAGGGGCTAATTGGGCGACGTTCTTGGTGTGGGTGAAAGGGTAAAATATAGACTTGCCCCATTGCTCCAATCTCCAACAAAGGGCTTTCAAACTGCAAATTGCGCTGCCTTCTTCCAGAATCATAATCCGAATTTTGATCATTTCCTGAAAGCTTTCCCAATGTAATGCCCGAACGGACAGCAAAATGAGGGGTTATATTAAATTGATAGTGCAATCCAGCTGATACATTTGTTCCTAACAAATAGGTCTGAGGAGGCACCAAATCACCCAAGTAATTACTTACCCCAAGTGCCACACCTACTTCATGGTATTGGCTGTGTGCGATAGGCAAGCTACCCAACAATAACAGCAAAGTCATCCAACAATAATTCATCAATCGTTTTTTTGGTTGAAAAATAATTTAGTTTTTTAATTGAGCAAAGTATATACAGTGGTGTTCGTGTATTGGCCTAATTGGGCAAAGGTACAATTATAGTTGCAATAGAAACATTGGTCTCTACAGGATTCTTTAAATTTTATTTCTTGTCATAACATTCTTATTATCAATACTTATACACTAGAGTTTTGTCTGATTAAGTAGGTGCACAAAAGTACAGTCTTTAGGCTTCTTTTTTTGTTTTCGCTTTCTTTTTAGTCCTTGGCCAGTCTAGCAGAGTCACAATCCCCAACTAGCACATAGTTTGGGGATGTTTTTGCCGTGTTAAGGGCGATATTCGGATTAATGGTGAATAACGAAACTCTAATTACAAGCAAGTAATTAAACGATAAATCTTAATCTTTTTGACAAAAAGATTAAAAAATTAATGGCGTATTAATATTTATCATTACATTTATTCAACCCAGATAACTATATTTTTATTTCTTTTGTAATACACTTCATACTTTCCCAGAATGAACTGGCATGCTGTTCCTTTTGTTCGTTTACTCTTCCCATTAATGGCAGGAATTGTACTGTATCAATTTGATTTTTTCCTCCTTTCATTCGCCTCTGTAGGTAGCATTTTATCCCCTGTATTTTTGGTGTTAATCCTTAGATGGTTTCAAAAACAGCCTAGTATTCGTGCTGTGCAATTTTGGGGTTTCGGAGCTATGCTTTTCTTGATTGGGCTAGGTTATTCTTTGAGCCATTATCAAGATACCCGACAACAGGCTAGCTATGTGGGTATGCACACAGATTCTGCTACAACTTATACGGCTGTGATTCAGACTACCCCTGAACGCAAAAAGAAAAGCATGCAAGTGGTGTTGGAACTAAAAGCAGTGCTAAACGACAGTACTTGGCAGCCTTGCACAGGCAAGGTATTGGCTTATTTGGAATTGGATACGCTCAGTATAAAGCTTGATTATGGCCGAACAATGCTGTTCAAAACACAATTATCGACTATTGAAGCAGCCAAGAATCCCGCAGCATTTGATATGCAGCAATACTACGCTCATCAAAATATTTACCAACAGTGCTATTTGCCCAGCCATAGTTGGCGTGCTATGAATTGGCAAGGTTCCTTATGGAAACAGCAAATCTATCAATGGAAACAGCATTTACTAACTGTTCTCAAACAAACCATTGATACCCCCAATGAATACGCGGTAGCAGCTGCCCTGCTCTTGGGTGCCAAGTCTAGCTTGGACAAAAAACTAAAAAATGCCTATGCTGATACAGGAGCCATGCACGTTCTAGCCGTTTCGGGGCTACATGTGGGAATTTTGATTGGTATTTTGCAATTTTTACTACGTTTCTTAACCCGTTTTGGACGTAGAGGCAAGCAATTACAAGCCTTAGTATTGTTGGTCTTTTTGTGGCTTTTCGCGCTCCTAACAGGAGCCTCTGCTTCCGTATTGCGTGCCAGTACGATGTTTTCTTTTTTGTTATTGGGTAGAGTCCTTGGACGCTCTATCAATATCTACAATTCGCTGGCGGCCTCTGCTTTTTTGCTGCTTTGTTTGGATACCAATTTATTGTATCATGTAGGTTTTCAGCTTTCGTATTTGGCTCTAATAGGTATTGTTTATTTTTATCCCAAAATTCACCCTCTTTGGCAGCCCTCAACAAAATTGACCAAGGCATTTTGGAACGCAACCGCTTTATCCTTAGCAGCACAACTTTCTACGACTCCTTTGAGTCTCTATTATTTTCACCAATTTCCTCTATTCTTTTGGTTGTCCAGTTTGGTTGTTGCAGCCTTGGCAGGGGTTTTATTGGGTGTGGGAATTGCCTTGTTACTAATGGCTCAAATACCCGTACTTGGAACGGCAATAGCGACTATTTTAAAATATTTGTTATGGGCGATGAATAGTTTTATTTTTGGTATTCAACAATTGCCTGGAGCAGTTTGGGAAGGTTTTTGGCTAGAAAATTGGCAACTCTGGCTGCTTTATTGTATTCTTATTGCTGGTATGATTTGTTTGCTTCAACGCCGACTTCCCTGGGGCATTGCCACCCTAACAGGTATTGCCTTATTTGTGAGTTTTGAAGTTTGGCAACAACAGCAACAATCCGAACAAGCCCAATTGTGCATTTACAGCAGTCGTAAGAGTAGTGGCTGGACAGTCTTGCAAGGACAACAGGCATTTACTTGGGCAGATTCTAGTCTACTGGCAAGCAATGAATTGGACTACCTACAGCAAAATTACCTTTATGCCAATGGGGTCACTGTACCGCAACAATTTTCATTAGATAGCAGCTATACAGGAATATGGGGGCAATACCAACAAGGTATAGGCAACTTTGGGACAACACGTCTAGCACTTTATAGCTCCCAACAATTGTACCTGCGAAGTAATGCTCCATTGCCCGTCCATTATGTTTTGATCCACGATAATCCGCGTCTATATGATTTACAACAAATAGGCTTGCTTTATGATTACCAAACCTTAGTTTTTGATGGTTCTAGTAGTCGTTGGAATCGCAAACGATGGGCAAAGGCCTGCGATAGTTTGGGAATTGATTACGTAGATGTAGTGAAAGATGGCGCTTTG
>JBGCDW010000064.1:0-4151 GCA_045105775.1 Aureispira sp. | reverse complement strand
ATGTTAACTAAAAAAATGGAATATTTTCATTCAGGTCAAGGCGAAAAACGGAGTCTTAGCGGGCTAAGGCGAGTATTTTCAACGATGAGCTGGAGGAAAATAGCCGTTTTTTGGTAGTAGTAATTTTGAACGGCTACTTATTGAACAAAAAAATAGCTGGTGTGAGAGTTAAATTGGTTGTAGAGGTATGAATAGTGGCTCAATAGAAGGTAGGGAAGATCAGTTATCATTTAGGTGCTGCACTTTATGGATTCCATAGGTCTGTGTTTTTAACAATCTAAAGTAGCCACTCGGCTATAATTTTGGCTACTTTTTCGCCATCCATAGCAGCCGAAACAATGCCACCTGCATAGCCAGCCCCTTCTCCACAGGGATACAAACCCACCACATCGGGGTGCATAAGATTGGCTGGATTTCTAGGGATGCGTAGAGGAGAGCTGGTACGACTTTCTGTTCCTACAATTTGTGCATCATTGGTAAAATAGCCCTTCTTCTTTCTATTGAATTCTGGTAGGGCTTTTTGTAGGCGTTGAGCCACCCAATTGGGGAGTAGTTCTTGCATGGGCGCGGCATAGACACCAGGAATGTAGGAAGTTGCGGGCAAGTTGTTGGATAGTTTACCCTTGGCAAAATCGACCAACCGTTGAGCAGGGGCTTTTTGACTGCCATCTCCTGCCTTGAACATGGTTTGTTCTACCTCTTGTTGAAATTTAAGACCATTAAAAATAGGATCTTGAATTCCGTTAAAACTTTTGTTGTTATAAGCGGTTAGATCTTCTAGTTCGACTGCCACCACCAAACCAGAATTGGAATAAGGCGAATCGCGTCTGGATAAGGACATGCCATTGACCACAAGTTCTTTGGGAGCGGTGGCAGCAGGTACAATGAGACCACCAGGGCACATACAGAAAGAAAATACGCCACGTTTTTTGACTTGTGCTACTAGGCTATAGCTGGCAGCGGGCAGATAGGGGTCGCGTTGTTTTTGGCGATACTGGATTTGGTCAATGAGGGGTTGAGGATGTTCTATACGTACCCCCAAGGCAAATGCTTTGGCCTCCAAACGAATATTATGCTGATAGAGCAGGGTGTAAATATCGCGGGCAGAGTGGCCAGTAGCCAGCACAACAGCTTTGGCAAAGGCTTCTTGTGCTCCATTAATTACCACGCCCTTGATTTGGCGTGTGCCATTTGCCTGTTGTTCTATGATAAAATCCGTAACCTTACTATCAAAATGGATTTCGCCCCCGTGTGCCAGAATAGTTTCTCGCATCTTGGCAACCACTTTTGGAAGTTTGTTAGAACCAATATGAGGGTGTGCATCAACCAATATATCAGTGGTTGCACCATGTTCTACCAATAGCCGTAAAATATTCTCAATTTTACCCCTTTTTTTGGAACGGGTATACAATTTACCATCCGAATAAGTACCCGCACCACCTTCGCCAAAACAGTAGTTGGAATTGTCATTAACCACTCCCTCTTGTTGAATGGCTCGGAGATCCCTTCTGCGTTCTCGTACCGTTTTGCCCCGATCATAAATAATAGGCTTTAAACCTAATTCAATCAATTGCAAGGCGGCAAAATAACCCGCAGGGCCTGCACCCACTACAATCACTTTAGGAGCTTGATGCACTTGGCCATAACCTTGTACAATGCCAGTAGGAGCCACATAAATTTCATCTAAATAAGCCTCTACCAACAGCCGTACAACAGGTGTTTTGCTACGCGCATCAATAGAACGCCGCACAGGAAGTACCTTTTTCAAACGCTCAGAATCTTGTAGCTGCAAATGCTGTATAACTTGTTCGTGAATATAACTTGCTTCTTGTGCTTGAGCAGGAGTAAGTACGAGTTCTATGCGTTGAATCATAGGGACAGATAAATAAGGAACTTAGGTAAAGGATAAAATTAAGGCAACATATTAATGTCTAATAAACACGCATATCTTTATCTATATCTCTGGCATAGGCAATGATTCCACCATTGAGATTAAATAAATTGTCCAATTGATATTCTTGCTGTAAGAATAAAATGGCCATATAGCTGCGTTTGCCACTACGACACAATACAATTGCTGGTTTATCTGTTGGAATTTGCTCAATTTCTTTATCCAACATCCCCAAAGGAATATTAATGCCATCAAGACTACAAATATCTAACTCATCAGGCTCCCGCACGTCAATGATTACAAAATCATCTCCCTGGTCCATCATTTCTTTTAATTGGTCGGGATTTACACCCTTAACTTCACTTGCATTCATAATAAATGGATAACTTGAAAATAATTGGAAAAATCACTGCCTTACTACAATCAAAAAAATGACGATTTTTTGCAAATTGTTATGAACAAAAAGGCAATGTCTTTGCTATACGTATATTGTGAGAACAAAGATATTGAAGTTGTGTTAAAATACAACATACTAGCTCTACTACTTCGTACTTAAATCTTTTTTATTAAGAAAAATTGTTGTTGCACTCATGCACACATTAGAACCATACCATAAGTGGCGTTTGGAATACATCGCCTCCGAAGACCCAAAATCTCCCTTTTATAAACGCACGTATAGCGAATTTGAATTTTCGACTAAAATTTACAATTATTATATTCATCCTCAATGGGATGACTTTGGTTCCGAAACCCTCTATGCCAAGATTTTGTATGCTAATTATGCAGATAATTATGCTATTATTGAATTGATAGGAGAGTGGAACGATTGTTTGCACAATGATGTGATGTTGCTCAAACAAGGTTTAATTGATCGGCTCCAAGAACACGATATTTTTAAATTTGTACTCATTGTAGAGAATGTGCTCAATTTTCATGCTTCAGACGATTGTTATTATGAAGAATGGTACGACGATATTGCCGATGAAGAGGGCTGGGTGTGTATGATTGGAATACGCGATCATATTGCCGAGGAAATGGAAGAGTATGGCATTCATCACTATCTCAATTTTGGGCCGCGTTTCAATGTTAGTTGGCGACCGCTCAAACCCGAATTGGTATACGAAAGCATTCGCTATGAATTGGAAGGCAGGCGCATAGGGTAGAATGCTTGTGAGAAGGTTATAAATAAATATAAAAGAACGTTGCCGTGCCTAGAAACAACAACGATTGGCCTAAATTAATCCAATTGTTTTTTCTGAAATTTTGAAGAAGAAAAGCTTCAAAGGTGGATAAATAATTGGGAGCAAATATTTCCAACAATTCTGAAGGGTTGTCAGGAGCATATTGCAGGGTGATGGTTTGGCCTGCCAATTCTTGGGCATAATCAATAGTCGTGTGCTTTTGCTCCCAAGGAGCTGCTTTTAGGTTATAATAAAACGTAGAAGCATAGCGCACACCCGCTACCTCATAATCTACCTCAAGGGGAACCAACTCCGTTGCTAAGAGTTCAAGTTGGAAATTATCAGGATCGAAATAAGAAACAAGAGGCTCTTTTTGAATGCCCTCAGGAGTAGCCATTGGAAATTGAAAGGTAAGTTCAGGCCCCACAATTCTATGTTTGTTAAGTTGCTTTTTATTAACTTGATGGTACCAGTAATTGAAGGCAAAAATAACACTACTGAGTAACAGCCAAAGGAGGCAAATTAAATGAAAGGCCAACATCAATTGAAAGGAATACACCACCAATATTAGAATGGCAGGAGAGAGCAGAAATACTTTTATAGGCTCAGAAGCTTTGATAGAGAGCCAACTGAATATACCAATAAAAACAGCATAACCCACTAGACCAATCAACCACCCATGATAACTGGTAAGCGCGGTAATCGGAATAAGAAGAAAAAAGGCAATGCTATAAACTGCATTAAAATACGGAAGTAATTGGAGTTCTATGAGGCGCATAGTTTAGAGTTCGTCTGCTAAGAAAGTGCAGTAAGATAGTCATTTTTGCGAAAGGTATAAAAGCATGATTGCTGCTGACTATGGTTGACAAAAAATACTTGTTCAATTTTCGGTTGCACGAATACTTCTTTTCAATTTTCTTTGTGGAGTATTCAATCATTATTAGACATTATCACGACTGGAGTTGTACAGAGACAAAAAGTAAGGTTTTTTCATCAATCAAGGCACTCGCAAAGCGATCTGCGTGGGTTGTACCTAAAAGGTACAAAAGTACTAGCGTATTTAGTTCATAGCAGTGCTA
>JBGCDW010000063.1:0-6363 GCA_045105775.1 Aureispira sp. | reverse complement strand
CTAGCTTTTGATAAGACTAATAGTACAAAAAAAGAAGGATTATGTTGTACTTGCTATTCCTAAGAGGATGTTAAAAAAGGATTTCTTATAATAGACATTATCACGACTGGAGTTGTACAGAGACAAAAAGTAAGTTTTTTTCATCAATCAAGGCAAAAATTTAGTTCATAGCAGTGCTATGGAATCAATTTTTAACGATGAGTGAGGGAAAAAGATGCTTTTTTCGCTACGAATTTAGTCGTGATAATGTCTAGTAGTCTATAGCGTAAAGCAGTTGTTTTTGTGCGTTATTTAGAGTAATTTGTCCCCATTATTTTTTTCATCCTTATAGCTTATTGATAATGTTCCATATTCGCCATCAAATCACCTTAGCCAACGGAGAACATATTTCACTTTATGGAGAGGATTATTTTGGAGATAAAAGAGTATTTTGGGAAACACACCAACGTTTATTAACACAACTCTTGGAACAAGTGGATCAAACTGGGTCTCCTATTCAAGTGCTGCAATTGCCAGAGGAATTGACCATTCATTTTGACCAAGTAGCCGCCTTTAAGCATTGGTTGAGCCAACATCATCCTATTTAAATGTAGGTCGACCACCTACTTAAATTGCCTCCAATATTATTCTATGGAAGTATTATCCGACCACCAAAAGACCGCATTGATTGAACTACTCCTCAGTCCCAATCATCAAAATATACAAGTAGCCCTAAACCTACTAGAAGGTTATCCCGAATGGCGAGCAGCTTTAAAGGCTCCCCTAGAAGTTTTTTACTTCTTTGATAGCCGTAGAAAAGATGGCCCTATTGTTTATGAATATAGAGCATCCGTTGTGCCATTTGTTCATAAAAATGGAGCGCATATAGATGCCCATGAATTGGTGGGTACTTGGTTAGAAGCATTAGAGCCTAATTTTGACAGTCCAGAACATCCTTTATTTTGGCTTGGCAGCCCAGGACTCTTGTTTCTTTCTGATAATAACCAAAGTGGACAGCAAGAACCAACTTTTGCGTTGCCCGAATTGGAGTTTATGGAGCAACAATTGGCTTACACGCCTTACTTGGAACAACAACCTGAATGGCTGGTCGTATCCAAGGATTGGGGGTGGTTTATTGCCGTACATCTCCAAAAGAACACAACACGTGCTTTAATTTCTGCTGAAGACGTGCTGCATTATCAAGAAATTGCATGGTATTATTACCAAAGGGCCTTACCACATGCGGCACAAGATGCTGATTTCCTAAAACGGGTGGCTTATCTATTGGATGATTGTCCGCCTGCTTCTCTTTCTGATACACTAGTTCTATCCTTAGCACAACAGTATTATGAGCAAGCTTTTGTACTCCAACAACAACAGCAGGAAGATTATCTGGATTTGTGGGAAAGATACACGTTGTTTTGTTATCAAAAACTAAAAGATAGCTCTAAAACCATAACATTATTGGAGAAGGTTGGTAAGCATTTACTAGACCGCAAACAATGGGAGGCGGTGGTCATGGATTGTCAAAAATTAGGAAAAAATGCGGCAATTGATTCATGGATCTTCATCATCAAACTCAAGAGCTATGCAAAGGAACTTGAGACAGCCGAAAATAGACTAGGAATTACCTCCAACTCTACCTTACTTACGCACAAGGAACAAGAACAAGGGTTTACTTCTTTGGATGATTGGTTGACCTAAGGCTAAGGATATACGTATACCAAAAGATAGGGCTGTATCGCAATGATACAGCCCTATAATATTTATTATGATACTATCTATACTTAAGCAATAGCAGCAGATACTTTATCAGCCGCTTCTTGTAGCGTAATAGCTGATTGTACGGCCAAACCAGATTCGTCAATTAATTTCTTGGCGAGGTCAGCATTGGTTCCTTGCAAACGCACAATAATTGGAATATTGATATCGTCCATGTTTTTGTACGCATCTACTACGCCTTGAGCCACACGGTCACAACGCACAATACCACCAAAGATGTTAATCAAGATCGCTTTTACATTTTCGTCTCTCAAAATGATTCTAAATGCAGTTTCTACACGCGCAGCATCAGCAGTACCTCCTACGTCCAAGAAGTTGGCAGGCTCTCCACCATGCAATTTGATAATATCCATCGTAGACATGGCCAAACCAGCACCATTTACCATACAGCCTACGTTTCCATCTAACTTGATGAAACTTAGGCCATGTTCTTTGGCTTCTACCTCAGCAGGATCTTCCTCGTGTACATCACGCAAGGCAGCTAAATCAGCGTGACGGAATAGCGCATTTTCATCCAAAGAAACTTTAGAATCAGCAGCTACAATTTTATTATCCGAAGTTTTTAGACAAGGATTGATTTCCAATAGAGAAGCATCCGCACTTACAAAAGCTTTGTAAGTAGTGCTTACAAACTTAGTCATTGCTTTGAATGCAGCACCTGTTAGTCCTAAGTTACTAGCGATTTTACGCGTTTGGTAAGCTTGCAATCCCAAGTGTGGGTGTATGTGTTCTTTGTGTACTAAGTGTGGCGTTTCTTCTGCTACTTTCTCAATGTCCATTCCACCTTCTGTAGAATAAACAATTACATTGCATTTACGCTCTCTGTCCATTAGGATAGAATAATACAACTCATTTACATCCATGTTGCCATCCGCATCTGGATAGTACACATCTTCAGTAATTAAGATTTTGCGTACGAGCTTCCCTGCTCCGTCCATTCCACCTGGAGTTTGGGGAGTCTTGAGCATCATGCCCAAAATGTTGCCTGCATGTTCTTTTAACTCTTCTTGGTTTTTGGCCAATTTGACCCCACCACCTTTACCACGACCACCTGCGTGGATTTGAGCTTTTACAACCGCCCATTGGGTGCCTGTTTTTTCTTTTAATTCCTCAAAAGCAGCGTCGATGTTGTTGATGTCTTCGACCAATACCCCACGTTGAATAGGGACCCCATAGCTTGCCAACAACTCTTTGGCTTGATATTCATGCAGATTCATTATATACTAATTGAATGTTACGGTAATAATGTTTACTCACATCAAATTTAACGACTTTTCTAAGCTTATTCAAATAAGGCTATCTATTTTTAAAATACTTGGGCAATTGAATTTCGGAAGAATGGCAAACGAATATAAACCTCGCGCCATAACCTAAGCAACCAGCCAAACCCAAAAAACTGATAATCAATCCTATACAATCTCTCTCTTCTACAAAAAAAAGCACTCTCCATCTATAGGCATAAAAAACTTGTTGGATAAGTGTTTTTGTTCCAACAGTTGTTGTAAATACATTCTAGTCGTAGGACAAAGATCTACTGTCCTATTCATTCAGAAATAGTTTCGTATGATTGCAGTTTGGGTCCTTACTCAAACTGCTGGTTTATTGAGTAGAGGGTGATTTTGTGAAGAAAATGTTAAAGATATATTGAATTAACATAAAATTGTCAAATAAACATTTTAAATATTGATCTACTAAACCTTTAACGTAAATATTAATTCACTCTTTATAGGTTTTCGACCGTCCAAATAGCTGTATTATAGAATTTGAAAAAATATTACATTAACCAATTGAATAACCATGAAACGAATAGTATTATTAATCAATTTTTTAACTTTAACATTATTCGCGCAAGCGCAAGAACAACTAAATTATAAGATCAACGGTCAAACTATAGAGTTTAGCATTTCTGACCAAGAAATGTACGTAGAATTCGCTAAAGGTCAAAAAGAAACTCTACAGGGAATTTCCAAAAATGGATTGGATGAACTGTCCAACAATGCTGCTCTTCTGAACATGCCTGAATTAGATGGCTCATTCAAAACGAGAAAACAAAGCTTACAAAGCAAAGTTGCACAAAGCTTGCAACGCATTGAACCTGTGCTTATTTATACCGATGGCACTAGACAAATTGCTAAAGGCGAGTTGAATATCCAACTCAAACCCAATGCTTCTATCAAGAATGTATTAAAAGGCAAGACTTTTACTACACAAGCCAATGAGTTTGAGCAAAACTTATACTTGGTGAAGCTAAACTTAGAAACGACTGAATTATTTGAATTGGTCAATCAACTTCAAAAAGATGCCAGAGTAGCCTATGCTGAACCCAATTTCATAAGAATGCTAACCCCTCATACCAATGATCCATTTTACCCATCTCAATGGTCAATAAGAAATCAAGGATATTTGGGAGGTACAGTTGATGCTGATATGGATGTAGACAATGCTTGGGGCTATGTAACAGGTAATGGTGTTAAGGTAGCTGTCATTGACGAAGGGGTAGATTTATCACACCCAGACCTAACTCCCAACCTACTCCCTGGTCACGATGCAACGGGTCTAGGCTCTAATGGAGCACCCGATGAGTCCAGAAATGATGCTCACGGTACAGCCTGTGCTGGGATGATTGCAGCTCTCGCCAACAACAATACAGGGCTTGCAGGTGTCGCCTACAATGCACAAATACTTCCTGTAAGAATTGCTTATTCTAGTGGTCGTAGCTGGATTACTAATGACAACTGGATTGCCAATGGTATTAACTGGGCTTGGCAAAATGGTGCCGATGTATTGAGCAACTCTTATGGAGGTGGCTCTTACTCTAACACAATTGCCAATGCAATCAACAGTGCCACCAATAATGGTAGAAGTGGCAAAGGCTCTGTAGTATTATTTTCAGCAGGTAATGATAATAATTCTTCTGTTTCTTTTCCTTCAAGTGTAAGCAGTGCTATTGCCGTTGGTGCAAGTAGTATGTGTGACACTAGAAAAAGTCCATCGTCATGTGATGGAGAATCTTGGTGGGGCAGTAATTATGGTACTGGTCTAGATGTGGTTGCCCCAGGTGTAAAAATCTACACTACAGACATCTCAGGATCGAGTGGATACAGCAGTGGTGATTATACCTCTACTTATAATGGTACGTCAGCAGCTTGTCCAAATGCCGCAGCAGTAGTGGCCTTGATTTTGTCGGCTGACCCAACTCTAACACAACAAGAGGCTAGAGAAATTTTGGAAAAAAATACAGATAAAGTAAGTGGTTATTCTTATGCCCCTAGAATGGGGCAACCCAACGGAAGCTGGAACTCTGAAATGGGTTATGGTAGAGTAAATGCGCTTAAAGCTGTAGAAGATGCTGTTCTTGGAAATATTTCCCTATCGGGCAGCAACACTGTCTGTACGTCCAATAGCTTCTACAGCTTGTCGCAAGCACCAACTCTACCTATCAATTGGGCGGTATCTTCTAACTTGCAAATTGTTAGCATTGCACCAACGGGCGTAACGGTTAGAGCTATTAACAGTACGGTGAAAGGGAACGGATTTGTACGCGCTACAATTGGCCCCAAAACATTGACCAAAAATGTATGGGTAGGTAAACCAAATGCCATTACTAGCCTTGGACATGTTTCTACCTTTGGTTGTACACAAGGAGAAATCTTTGCCTTTGGAGGTGCTGGAGCATCTCAATATGCTTGGTCTATTTCAGGTGGTACTATTGTCTCTCCTAATGTCAACTCCAACAGCTACACAGGGCCTTACAGTTCCATTTTTGTAGATCCAATAGATGGGCCTTATGGCTTTACAGTAAGAGTAACCGCCCAAAATACTTGTGGTTCTGCATCACAATACAGTAAGAATATTCCCACCAACTGCCCAATAGGCGGCGGCGGCGGCGGTGGTGGAATCACCCCACTAGGTGGTTCACCAATGCTAGGTGCTAATAATTCTACCTTCTTTCCCAACCCAGTAGACAAAACACTGTCTGTTAATCTTGAACAGCTTATTGATGATGAACAAGTACTTAATTTTCACATACAATTGTTTGATCTCAATGGACGTGTAGTATTTGAAAAACACACCAACCAAACACTGGATCAAATTAATGTTAGTGCCTTCAAAAATGGTGTTTATCTTTTGTATCTCTCTAATGGAACAAAAAATATCACTGAAAAAGTAACGGTATTGCACTAATAACCAAAATGCACAAAACGATATAATAATTATTGCAGCGATTTGAAGTACTATAGCGGTTTGGGTATAATACCCAAACTGCTATTTTTATGGTATAAATTCACCCCCCAAAAGAGCAATTACAAAATAAAATGCGCTTCATCTTTGGGCATAAAAACCTTGTTGAATAATTGTTGTGGTTCTACCAGTTGTTGTAAATCCTTTCTAGTGGTAGGGCAGTAATGGAGTACTTCCAAGTGATTGATAAATATTTGGGGAGGTGCTTTTTTCATAAATTTGAGTAGGTCGTCTACCGTCATTACAAGTATCCAAAAATCTGTCTTGTTCAAAGGCTTTATGGTTTACTTAGGAAACAATAAAACTAACTGGATTGCCCAATGTCTGGTATACCTGACTATTAATCTTGGGGTATTTGGT